>JBDSTA010000285.1:0-13602 GCA_039928475.1 Gemmatimonadaceae bacterium
GTGTAGGCGAAGCCGTTGCGATCGAAGTGGACGAGCGCCTTTCTCGTCCTGCCATTGATCGGCAGGTCGGCGAGGATGTTCTCGTTCACGGCGTCGTAGTCCCACACGTCGTGCGGCGTGGGCTGGAAGGCCCAGATCATCTCGCCGGTGTCGGCATCGCGCGCGATGATCGCGGCGCTCCACTTGTTGTCGCCGGGCCGCTGCTTGCCGTTCCACGGCCCGGGATTGGACGTGCCGTGATAGACGAGGTTGAGCTCGGGGTCGTACGAGAGCCAGCCCCACACTGTGGCGCCGCCCTGCTGCCACGTGGTGCCCGGCCAGCTCGACGCGCCCTGATTCTTCGACGTATCCGCCTTGCCGTAGAACGGCTTGAAGCGCGCACCGACCTTGATGTCCGCATCGGGGCCGATGTTGTAGGCGCGCCAGACCTCCTTGCCGGACACCTGGTCGATGGCCGCGATCCACCCGCGCACGCCCATCTCGCCGCCGCTCGACCCGACGATGACTTTCCCCTTCACCGCGAGCGGCGCCATCGTCATCGTCTCGCCCCTGGCGAGGTTGCCCATCTTCGTGCTCCAGAGGAGCTTGCCCGTCGCGACGTCGATGGCGACGGTATGCCCGTCGAGCAGGTTGTAGAAGATCCGGCCATCCGCGTACGCCGCGCCGCGATTGACGACGTCGCAGCACGCGAGGCCGACGGCCACCTGCGAGTTCTCCGGGCGCACCTTCCACTTGAGCGGCTGCCCCTCCGTCGCGAGGTCGAGCGCGTAGCTCACGTTCGGATACGGCGTGACCACGTACATCGTGCTGCCGATGACGAGCGGCGATCCCTCGTGGCCGCGCAGCACGCCGGTGGAGAACGTCCACGCCGCGTGGAGGTTCTTCGCGTTGGCGCTCGTGATCTGGTTCAGCTCACTGAAGCGCGACGACGCATAGTCCGCGGCGGGCATCGTCCATTCGTTCGCCGAGCCGACGCGGGCGGAGCCGATGCGCGTGCCGGCGACGGTGACGTGCGTCGAGTCGGTGCTCGCGACGGGTGCCTTGCTGGTGCATGCCGCGGCGAGCGCGACGATGCCGATCATTCCGATGCGCGGCTTCACTTCTTCACCGCCTTCTTCGCCGCGGCCTTCTTCTGGCCGGCCTTCGTCAGCAGGCGGCTCTTCTCGTAGAGCGCGACGTAGTCGTCCACGCTGATGGCCCTGATGCTGTCGCCGATGGCGTCGAGGGCGAGGTCGTCCGCGCGCTTGAAGCGGACGCAGGACTTGCCGATGTCGAGCTTCTTGCCCGCCTTCGCGAAGGCGTCCACGAATGTCTTCGCCCGCTTCTCATCGCTGTACACGCCCATCAGGTAGACCGCGTTGTGGTTCTTCTGCGCCGCGAGCGCCGCGTACATGAGCGCGTGGCCATTGTACGTCTCGGAGAGGCGCGTCTTCGGGACACTGTAGGCGATCATGCCGAAACCCATGCTCTCCTCATAGCCACGTGGCAGGTTCTCCAGCACGACCGCGCGCACGGCCTCGATCTCCCTGCGACGATCGGCGGGGAGTGCGGCGAGGTAGTCGTCCACGGACTTGGCAGTGCTCATGACCATGGTGCGTCTCCGGGGTCAGTGCTTCGCGGCGGGCAGCAGGTAGTCCTGCGCGGCGATGATCTGCCAGTGACCGTCGTGCTCCATCCATGTATCGGTGAAGCGATAGCGGTTGTCGAAGGCGCCCTTCGGCCCCCTGCCCTTGAGGTGGAGGATGCCGACGACGACGGCGGTGTTGCCGTAGACGATTGCGCGCATCTTCTCGTTGGACGCGGCCGTGACGGAGTCGGGGCCGGAGGTGAAGGTCTTGATGGCGGCGTCGCGCTCCATGACACCTGACTCATCGGAGTAGACCCACTTCGGCGCGGTGAGGCGCTGGATGGTCTTGACGTCGCGCTTCACGACGGCGGCGGCGAAGTCGTCCTCGAGCTTGTAGAGGGACTTCTCCACGGACTGCGCCCCCAGGGGGAATGCGAAGACCAGTGAGAAAACCATGGCGATGGCCGTTCTCGTGGTGCGCATCTCGTGCCTCCCTCGAAGATCGAGCATTGTCGTCACTTAACCACAGAGGACACAGAGTACACACAGAGGACACAGAGGACTGCATGGTGCAAGCACAGGGAACACTGGGCCGCGGGAGGAGCAACGATGTCAGGAACAATCACGAACGAGAGCTATGATCTTCCCTTCTTTTCTCTGCGCTCCTCCGCGACCTCTGCGGTTGGTTGCCGTTCCAGACTGACAGAGGAGCCAGCGCAGTTCCGCCTTTCCTCCGTGCCCTCCGTGTGCACTCTGTGTCCTCTGTGGTTATCCCGAATCATTCCCCGAATTGCGGCTCGAACTGCCCCTCGTACTCTTCGTCTTCCCGAAGCCGTTCGAGCGCGCGTGCGCAGGTGTTCCACCGCAGGATCGCGTCGTCGTTGCCTGGCTTCCGGAGCGACTCGGCCTGCTCGAAGTGCACCATGGCCGCGCGCAGCGACTGGTGCGCCATGGCTTCCGCATGCATCGCGCCCGTGGCGAGCTGCGCGTGTGCGAGGCGCTCGTCGATGATGCCGGCGTAGTACTGGCGCTGGTACTCGTCGGTGAGACGGTCCATCACCGCGTGCGCGCGGCGCGCCAGCTCGCGCGGCTCGGCACCGAACTGATCGGTGAGCGAAAGCAGGAGCATCACCAGCACCTGCTGGTTCGCCGGGTCCACCTCGAGGATGTCCTTGCAGATGCTCTCCGTCGCCCACGACTGGTTGAGCAGCCGGTAGCGCTCCGCCTTCTGGAGCGCACGCGGGATGGCCTCGGCCGAGATGCGCTTCAGTGAAATGACGGTCTTGTCCATGAATATCCCTCGAGGTGCAGGTCCTTCGCTTCGTTCAGGATGACCGCCTGGGGCCGCGCACGAGACGCACGAGGGCCTTCAGCGGATCGTAGTGCCTGTCCACCACGCGCTCCTTGAGCGGGATGATGGCATTGTCGGTGATGGTGATGTGCTCGGGGCACACCTTCGTGCAGCACTTCGTGATGTTGCAGTACCCGATGCCGAATTCGTCCTTCAGCTCGGTCGTGCGGTCGGCGATGTCGAGCGGATGCATCTCCAGGGCCGCGGCGTAGACGAGGAAGCGCGGGCCGACGAACTCCTCGTGCTTGTGATGATCGCGGAGCACGTGACACACGTCCTGGCAGAGGAAGCACTCGATGCACTTCCGGAATTCCTGGACGCGGTCAACGTCGGCCTGGTCGATGCGCCACGTGCCGTCGGGCGCGTCGGGGGGGCGCGGCGTGAACTTCTGGATGCGCGGCTTCACGCGGAAGTTCCACGACACGTCGGTCACGAGGTCGCGCACGTGCGGGAAGGCGCGCATCGGCTCGACCGTCACGGGCTCGTTCGCCGGGAGGTCCTCGAGGCGCGTCATGCACATGAGCTTCGGCTTCCCGTTGATCTCCGCCGAGCACGAGCCACACTTGCCCGCCTTGCAGTTCCAGCGGACGGCGAGGTCGTTCGCCTGCTCCGCCTGGATCTTGTGCACGGCGTCGAGGACGACCATGCCGTCGTCCGTCTCGGTCGTGTAGTCCTTGAAGTCGCCGGCTCCGTCCGCGCCGCGCCAGAGCTTGAACTGGCGCGTCTGCTTGCCGACCGCCGCGTCCTGCGCCGCCTGCGCCGCGGTGTAGGCGTCGACCGCGCCGGTTGCGTTCCCCTGTGGATGCGTCACGTCGTCATCTCCTTGATGATCGCGTCGAGCTCGGCGGGAATGGGCGGAATGTAGGCGCGCTCGAGTTGCATCGAGCCGTCCGCACCACGACGAATGACGTGGTTGAACTTCGCGAATTCGGCATCCTTGTCCGGGTAGTCGTCGCGAAAGTGACCGCCGCGGCTCTCCTTTCGTTCGATGGCGGAGCGTGCGACGGCCTCGGAGACGATCATCAGGTGGCGCAGGTCGAGTGCCGTGTGCCAGCCGGGGTTGTACTCGCGGTTCCCGGGGACGCCGACCTTCTCCGTCCGCGCCTTCAACACCTCGAGCTCCTCGAGCGCGCGCTCCATCTCGTGCTGCGTGCGCACGATGCCGACGTAATTCTGCATCGTCGTCTGGAGCGCCTCCTGCACCTGGTACGGCCCCTCGGCCGCGGAGCCGCGCTCGAATGGCGCGAGCGCTCGACGGGCGGCGGCGTCGATCTCACCCTGGTCGATGCTGGCCGCGGCGTGCGACTTCGCGAACTCGGCGGCGTACTGGCCGGCGCGCTTGCCGAACACGAGCAGGTCGCTGAGTGAATTGCCGCCGAGCCGGTTCGCACCGTGCAGGCCGGCTGCGCTTTCGCCGCAGGCGAACAGCCCCGGGACCGTGGACATCTGCGTGTCACCGTCCACGCGAATGCCGCCCATGACGTAGTGCGTCGTCGGGCCGATCTCCATCGCTTCCTTCGTGATGTCGATGCCCGCGAGCTGCATGAACTGATGGTACATGCTCGGCAGCTTCTTCTTGATGTGCTCCGCCGCGTTCGGAAGCTTCTCCTTGATCCATGAGATGTCGAGGTACACGCCGCCGTGCGGGCTGCCGCGGCCGGCCTTGACCTCGCTCACGATCATGCGCGCGACGTGATCGCGCGTGAGGAGCTCGGGCGGGCGGCGCGCGTTCTTGTCGCCCTGCGTGTAGCGCCAGCCCTCCTCCTCGTTGTCGGCCGTCTGCGGCTTGTAGTTGTCGGGGATGTTGTCGAACATGAAGCGCTTGCCGTCCTTGTTGCGCAGCACGCCGCCCTCGCCGCGCACCCCTTCCGTCACGAGGATGCCGCGCACGCTCGGCGGCCAGATCATGCCGGTGGGGTGGAACTGGACGAACTCCATGTCGAGCAGGTCCGCGCCGGCGAGGTACGCCAGGGCCTGTCCGTCGCCCGTGTATTCCCACGAGTTGCTCGTGATGTTGAAGGCGCGGCCGATGCCGCCGGTCGCCATCACGACCGCCTTCGCGCGAAACACCTTGAAGCGTCCGCGCTCGCGATCGTAGGCGAAGGCGCCGGCGATGCGATCGCCGTCCTTGAGCAGCGCGAGCACCGTGCACTCCATGTGGACGTCCATCCCCTGATGGATGCCGTGATCCTGGAGCGTGCGGATCATCTCGAGCCCTGTGCGATCGCCGACGTGCGCGAGGCGCGGATAGCGGTGCCCGCCGAAGTTGCGCTGGAGGATGCGGCCGTCGGGCGTGCGGTCGAAGAGCGCGCCCCATGCCTCGAGCTCGCGGACGCGATCGGGCGCTTCCTGCGCGTGCAGCTGCGCCATGCGCCAGTTGTTGAGGTACTGCCCGCCGCGCATCGTGTCGGCGAAGTGCACGCGCCAGCTGTCGCGGTCGTCCACGTTCGCCATGGCGGCGGCCATGCCGCCCTCGGCCATCACCGTGTGCGCCTTGCCGAGCAGCGACTTGCACACGACGCCGACGGAAACGCCCTGCCCCGCAGCTTCGATGGCCGCGCGAAGACCGGCGCCACCGGCGCCGATGACGAGGACGTCGTGATCTATGGTCTGGTATTCAGGCATTCTCTATCGTGAAAGAACGAGCGCTGCCGGCGCCTACAGGATGCGAAAGTCCGTCCAGATGCCCATCGAGCACATGCGGACGTAGATGTCCGTGAACGCGACCCAGAAGAGGCTCGCCCACGCCCAGTTCATGTGGCCGCGGTTGAGGCAGCTCACGCAATCGTACGTCTTCTTGCGCATGGGGCGGCCGGCGAACTTGTCGAGGTAGCCCCCGACGAGATGCCGCAGCGAATGGCAGCCGAGCGTGTAACCGCTCAGCAGGCACACGTTGATCGTGAGGACGAGCGAGCCCACGCCGATACCGAAGTGCTTCGCACCGGAGGCATCGGCGAACCAGTAGCCGCGCCACGCGTCGAGACCGAGGATGACGAGGAACAGGAGCGCCGCGTAGAGGAAGTAGCGGTGCACGTTCTGGATGACGAGCGGGAACCAGCGCTCACCGAGGTACGTCTTGCGCGGTTCGCCGACCGAGCAGCCGGGCGGATCGGCCCAGAAGGCCTTGTAGTACGTGCCGCGGTAGTAGTAGCAGGTGAAGCGAAAGCCCGCGGGAAAGGGCAGGATGATGAGCGCGGGCGAGATGGCGGGAATGAACCACGGTGCCTGCTTGAACCAGGCGTGCGGCGAGTTGCCGACGATGAGCGGCGAGTAGAACGGGGAGAGGTAGGGCCCGAACTCGAAGTGGGCGTTCTGGAACGCGGCCCAGGTCGCGTAGGCCAGGAAGGAGCTGAGGATGACGAAGGCGCCGAGCTGGGGGACCCACCATGCATCCCTGCGCATGGTCTCGCCGAACTTTCGCCGCGTGAGCTGAACGACTTCCTGGGCCATCGAGCGTGCGTCTCCACTGGAAGAGTGGCGCTAAGCTACGGGGCGGGATTTGGGGCGGGAAGGGAGCCGGGTATCCCCTTGTCGTCTCTTGACGTTTCGGGGTGAATGGCTCTCCCGGGAAGTGCGAAGTCGGTGGCGGTCGTCGGAAAAGTTGCGGACAGTCGGAGAGGGCCAAAGCGACGTCGGAGGTCGGACTGACGTCGGACGTCGGACCGACCTCGGATATCAGGCCGACTTCGCCCTGTCCGTGAACGCCAATCACCCCGGCAGAACGCTACCGGTCAACGCCCAGCTCATCGTAGTACTTCACGACCCAGTCGTGCGACCCCTCGCGCGAGTACACATCCGCCTTCCGCGACTCGATCACCCCGGCGATCACCTCGGCCACCTCGCCCGCATCCTGCGAATTCGGCAGCTCGCGCGAGTCAGGCCCGCCGTGCAGCGCGTTCTTCCCGAACTCCGTGCGCACCACCGGCGGCGACACGATGGAGAACTGGATGTTCGGGTGCTGCTCCTGCACTTCCATGCGGAAGTTCGTCGTCAACGCATTCAGGAAGTGCTTCGAGGCGCTGTAGGCCGCGCGGAACGTGGCCATGGGGATGCGGCCGAGCATCGACGAGATGTTGATGACGTGTCCCTCGCCGCGCTGGATGAAGTGCGGCAGCACTTCCTGCATGCCGTAGAAGGCCGTCTTCACGTTGAGGCGGATCATCTCGTCGATGTCGTCGTCGGTGAGGAGCGAAGGGACCTTCGTGATGCCCTGCCCCACGTTGTTGACCCAGACGTCGATGTGATCGAAGCGGGCGATGGCGCCCGCGACGACGCCGCGCGCCTCCTCGCGCTTCGTCATGTCCGCGACGACGGCGAAGGCCTTGTCGCCGCAGCGCTGCCGGACGTCGTCGAGCTCCTTCTCGCGCCGCGCAGCGAGGACGACGGACGCGCCGCGCGACGCGGCAAGCTCAGCGAGCGCGGCGCCGATGCCGGCGCTCGCACCGGTGATGACGATGACCTTGTCTTCCATTGATTTCACGATTGGGGACGATTGGGATGCGAGCGTGACGCACGCGGCGTGCCCAGCCGGGCTGGACATGTGTTGCACATGCAGGCATACTGAACACATGGCCAAGATGATTCAGGTCCGGCACGTCCCGGACGCGCTGCATCGCCGCCTCAAGTCGCGCGCCGCGCTCGCCGGCATGTCGCTGTCCGACTACCTGCGCCGCGAGCTCGAGTCCATCGCGTCGAGGCTCGCACCCGCGGAGCTCGCCGAACGGCTGCAGGCGCTCGAGCCTGTTGCCGTGCGCGAACGCCCACACACGATCATCCGCGCCGAGCGCGACTCGCGTTGATCGTCGTTGACGCGTCAGCCGTGGTGGAACTCCTGCTCCGGAGCGCCGCCGGCGAGGCCATCTCGAAGCGGGTGCTCAGGAAGGGCGAGACGATGCACGCGCCGGCGCTCCTGGATGTCGAGGTCGCGCATGTGCTGCGCCGGTACGTCGCCCGAAAGGATATGACTGCCCAGCGTGCGAAGGCCGCACTGGACCTGCTCGTGTCATTCCCGATGGAGCGGTACACGCACGAGCAGCTCCTGCAGCGCATCTGGGAGCTGCGCGACAACGTCAGTGCATACGACGCAGCGTACGTCGCGCTCGCTGAAGGCCTGCGCGCTCCACTGCTGACCTGCGATGCGAAGCTCGCCGCCGCGCCCGGGCTACGGGCGGACATGGAGCTGGTCGTGGCGTAGGACGCCGTCAGGGCGTGATCGGCGCCAGGTACGTCTTCATCCAGCCGAACACCTCGTTGTGCCAGCGCCGGCTGTCGAGCGCGTTCAGCACCCAGTGCCCTTCATTCTCGAACACCAGCCCGCGCGACGGGACCGCATTGCGCTTGAGCGCCGTGAAGAGCTGAAGGCCCTGGTCCACCGGCACGCGGAAGTCCTGCTCGTTCGTGATTACCAGCGTCGGCGTGCGGATCTTCCCCGCCGAGAGGTGCGGCGAGCAGCGCGCGAAGTTCGCCCTGGCCTTCGGCGTCCAGGGCGCACCACCGAATTCCCAGTCGGTGAACCACAGCTCCTCCGTCGCGAGCGACATCGACTCGAGGTTGAACACGCCGTCATGCGACACCGCTGCCTTGAAGCGATTGGTGTGACCGATGAGCCAGTCCACCGCGTAGCCGCCATAGCTCGCGCCCGCGATACCCATGCGCGACGCATCCGCTCCCGGCGACTTCGCGACGGCGGTGAACACCGCGTCGAAGTCACCCATCACCTTGCCACACCAGTCCTGCGAGATGTCGTCGACGAACTTCTGGCCGAAGCCGGTGGAGCCGCGCGGATTCGGCGCGGCGACGATCCAGCCCTGCGACGCCCACAGCGACGGGTTCCAGCGATTCGACCAGCCGTCGGCCCAGTCGCCCTGCGGGCCGCCGTGCAGCATGAAGACGACTGGATACTTCTTCGCGGGATCGAAGCCCGGCGGCGTGAGCAGCCAGTACTGCACCGATGCGCCACCGGCACCCTTCACCGTCATGCTCACCGGCTTCGGCATGTCGAGCGACGCGAGCAGCGCGCCGTTCTCGTTCGTGAGCTGGCGCGTGGAGCCGTCGGCGTTCACGCGGTACACATCGGGCGGCGCGACGAGCGACGACTTCGCGATCACCGCGAAGCCCGACGCGGGAGCGATCGCGGCCACCGCGCCACCCTGGACCACCAGCTTCGGCGTGCCGCCGGCGGCGGGCACCGTGTACACGTTGTGCGTCGCACGACTCGCCGCGATGAACCAGATCGTCGCGCCGTCGGGCGAGAAGCGATAGTCGTCCACCGACAAGTCGGGCGCCGTGAAGACGGTGCGCCGCGCCCCGCTCGCGCGGTCGTACGCGTCGAGATACCAGCGGTCCGCCTCGAAGCCGGCACGACGCTGCGCACGCACGAAGATCGACTTGCCATCCGGCGAATAGACGGGGCTCATGTCCGCGCCGGGATTCGCGGTCACCTTCCGCGCGGTGCCACCGCTCACCGGTACGACCCACACCTCGTGGTTCGTCGTCCACATCTCGGAGTCCTTCCCGTCGCGCTTGGAGACGAACGCGACCTCGCGGCTGTCCGGCGAGAACGCGATCGCGCCGTCCTCGTAGTTGTGCGGCGGTGAGTCGAAGTCGCCCGGCGTGATGTCACGCGTCGCACCGCTCTCGATGTCGGCGACGAACACGTGATGCCGCACGCTCTCCCACCATTCGCTCCAGTGACGGAAGGGCAGGCGCGTGAGCGTGTGCACCTTCACGGGATCCTTCTCCGCGGCGTCGGCCGTGCGCGCGTTGCACGCCTCGTCGGCGCACTGGGGGAACACGTCGGACACGAAGGCGACGAGCTTCCCATCCGGCGAGACGACGAGCGGGCCCTGCGCGCCGGCGGCGAGCTTCGTCACCGCCTTCACGTTGGACCCGTCGGCATCGGCGACGTACACCTGCGGCGCGCCATCGCGCGACGACATGAACGCGACGCGGCCGTTCGGGAGGAAGCGCGGCGTGTCGTCGCCCTTCGGACTCGCGAGGAACGGTGCGGGCTGGCCCGATCCGTCCGCGGGCACCGAGTATACGTCGGCGTTGCGCTTCCCCGAGGTGAGGTCCGTCGTCGTGCGGGTGAACAGCACGCGGCGACCATCGGGAGAGACCTGCGGATCACCCACGCGCACGGCGCCGAGGAGATCCTCGACACCCATGGGCCTGCGGGACTGCGCCGTCGCACTCCGGGCGGGCAGCGCCGCCACCGTGAGAGGGGCGACGACCACCAACCAGCGGAGTGCGACGCGCGGCATCTACTTCACCGCCGCGCGCTCGGCCTGCACATAGCAGAGCCAGTTGTGCTTGTCCTCCGTCTTCCCCTGCACGAGGTCGAGGAAGGTGCGCTGGAGCAGCTTCGTGACTTCACCGGCCTTGCCCGCGCCGACCTTGATCTTGTCCACGCTGCGCACCGGCGTGACTTCCGACGCGGTGCCCGTGAGGAACAGCTCGTCGCAGACGTAGAGCAGCTCGCGCTGGATGGGACCCTCGCGGACCTCGAGGCCCAGGTCGCGCGCGAGCGTGATGATGCTGTCGCGCGTGATGCCGGGGAGCAGCGTGCCGTTCATGGGCGTGGTGAAGACGACGCCCTTCTGCACGATGAACACGTTCTGGCCGGAGCCTTCGCTGATCAGGCCGTCGGGGCCGAGCGCGATGCCTTCGTCGTAGCCGTTGGCGAGCGCCTCCATCTTGATGAGCTGCCCGCCGAGATAATTGCCCGCCACCTTCGCCATGCTCGGCGTGGTGTTCGGCGCCATGCGGTTCCAGCTCGAGACGCATGCGTCGGCGCCGTTCTCCATCGCGTGGTCGCCGAGGTACGAGCCCCAGGGCCAGCAGGGGAGGAAGACCTCGATGGGGCTGTCGAAGGGCACCATGCCGGCCGCGCCGTAGCCGCGGAGGACCATGGGGCGCAGGTAGCACGACTCGAGGCCGTTCTTCTCGACGAGCTCGCAGTTCGCGGCGACGAGCTCGTCGACGGTGTACGGCACCTCCATGCGGTACATCTTGCAGGAGTTGAGCAGGCGCTGGAGGTGGTCCTCCAGGCGGAAGATCGCGGGTCCGCGCGGGGTGGCGTAGCAGCGAATCCCCTCGAACGCGGAGGAGCCGAACTGCATGGAGTGCGAGAGGACGTGGACGGTCGCGTCCTGCCAGGCGATGAACTCGCCGTCGCGCCAGATCCAGTCGGTCGGGTCGAGCTTGGCCATCTATCGGCTCCTTGATTTTGTAAATGATCGGTACAAAAGATCCGGCGCTCGCAGGCTCGGAATGACAGGGTTACTTCCCGAGCTCGTCCCACAGAGCGGCGATCGCGCGCATGCCCTTCGTGAAGTTCTCCAGGCTCATCCACTCGTCCGGCGCATGGGCGTTCTCGCCGGGCAAGCCGAAACCTACTAGGAGGACGGGCGCGCCGAGAATACGGCCGAAATCGCCGACGACGGGGATCGAGCCGCCCTCGCCCGTGATCACCGGTTCACGGCCGAACGCCGCGCCGAGCGCGCGCCTGGCAGCGTCGAACAACGGGCCCTCGAGGTCAGCGCGCCACGGGCGGCCGCCGTGCAGGTGCGTCACCTCCACAGTGACCCCGGCGGGGGCCACCTTCGCCACGTGCGCCGCCATCAGTCGCTCGATCTCGGCCGGATCCTGGTCGGGCACGAGGCGGCAGCTCACCTTCGCCATCGCCTTCGACGGCAGCACGGTCTTCGCGCCCTCGCCGGTGTAGCCGCTCAGGAGTCCGTTCACCTCGCAGGTCGGGCGCGTCCACAGGCGCTCGAGCACGGTATATCCGTTCTCGCCGCCGAGGGCGGGGGAGCCGGCTTCCGCGCGAAATGTTTCGTCGCTGAATGGCAGCGTCTTCATCTGCGCAATCACGCCCGCGGGCCAGTCGCGCACCGCGTCGTAGAAGCCCGGGATCGTGATGCGTCCGTCGGCGTCGTGCAGCGTGGCGAGGATCTTTGCGAGCGCCATGGCGGGGTTCACGACGGCGCCGCCGTAGCTGCCCGAGTGCAGGTCCTGCGCGGGGCCCGTGACGTTGATCTCGAAGTACGCGAGCCCGCGCAGCGAGGACAGGATGCTCGGCAAGCCGGGTGCGAACATCGCCGAGTCGGAGATGACGACCGAGTCGCACTCGAGCTCCGCCTTGTGCGCCTCGATGAACTCGGCGAGGTGCACGCTGCCCACTTCCTCCTCGCCCTCGGCGAGGACGATGATGTTCACGGGCAGGCGGCCGCGCGTCTTCAGGTGCGCCTCGAGCGCCTTGACGTGGAGGAACAGCTGACCCTTGTCGTCAACGGAGCCGCGCGCGTAGACGCGTCCGTCGCGCACGGAGGGCTCGAAGGGTGGCGACGTCCACAGGTCGAGCGGCTCGGCGGGCTGGACGTCGTAGTGTCCGTAGACCAGCACCGTTGGCGCGCCGGCAGGTGCGCTGCGCCATTCACCGACGACGACCGGATGCCCCTTCGTGGGATGCACCGTCGCGGTGAGACCGGCGTCCCTCAGCGACTGTGCCGTCCACTCGGCGGCGCGAGCGGTGTCGGCGTCGTGCTCCGAGCGCGCACTCACGCTGGGGATGCGCAGGTAGTCGAACAACTCCCGCTCCATGCGCGCTTCGTGGTTAGCGAAGTAACTGTCGAGGTCGCTCGAGAGTGCTGTCATACGATTCGAAGGTGTGAAAATTCTCAGTGGCGAGAAACTAACGATTCAGGACTGGAAAGTGACAACAACCTTACAGCAACCTGTCGCGTATACGTATCGCTGACAGCATTGTCTTGTGATCATTTGAGGCGCGTACGAATACTCGCCCATCTCGCTGTCACACCTTTCCGGGACGGTATCAGCCATGGCGACACGAACAAGCAGTCTGCGGGACGAGTTGAAGCAAACGAGGCCATTCAACTCGTCCGCGCACGAGGCACTGGTGAGCATCCTCCGCACCGCCGCCGTGGTACAACGGTATGTCTCCCAGGTGGTCGAGGGGAGCGGGATCAC
The DNA here is from genome assembly GCA_039928475.1 of Gemmatimonadaceae bacterium. GTDB lineage: Bacteria > Gemmatimonadota > Gemmatimonadetes > Gemmatimonadales > Gemmatimonadaceae > AG11. The sequence continues at coordinate 12,909 of JBDSTA010000285.1, forward strand.
CATCCAACAGTACAACGTGCTGCGCATCCTGCGCGGTGCAGGCACCGTGGGGCTGCCGACGCTCGCGATTCGCGATCGCATGATCGAGGAGGCGGCGGGGATCACGCGACTGCTCGACAAGCTGGAGAGCGCGGGGCACGTGCTTCGCGAGCGCTCCACGCCCGATCGTCGCCAGGTGCTGTGCCAGATCACGCCCGCCGGACTTCGCCTGCTCACGTCGCTCGACGAACCTGTCGATGCCGCGAACGAGCACGCGATGGCCACCCTCGACGAAGGGGAGAAGCAGCGACTCGTCGAGCTCCTCGGCGCCGTTCGCGCCGGGTTCACGGCACGAAACAGCAGGGCAACGGCGAGCTGAAGCTATTCCCGAGTCGGCCAGCTGCCCGTGTACTTCGTGAGCAGCCAGAGCCGGCGTACGGCGACCGTGTCGTCGCCGCGGACGATTGGAACGATTGGACCCCGCTGGAGCAGTCCGAAGTGCCGCGCGAGTTTCGTGGGACTCCCTGCCGAGAGAGAAGTATCCTCGACGGCCAGGACGAGGTTGTCCCCGATGCTCGCGTGGTCTCGGAAGCCTGGCCATAGCTCGTACTGATTCCGCCGCCCGCCCACGCACGTGCAGTACGCGATGGGCCTGTCAGGCAGGTGGTAGGCGAGCTCACTCACATCCTGATAGCGATCTGCCGCCACGAAGGTT
>JBDSTA010000286.1:0-9644 GCA_039928475.1 Gemmatimonadaceae bacterium
CTGTCGCCAGCTCGTGCGCGGGTGCAAGCGTGGCCACGTACCCACTTGGCGCACGACGACGTTCAGCCTGCGGCCACATCACGATCAGCCCGCCGATCGCCATGACCATCCCGCCGATCCACACCCACACGACGAGCGGGTTGAAGCTGATGCGGAGCTCCGCGGTGTCGTCACGCACACCGGCGAGGACGACGTAGAGGTCGAGCTTGGCCGACGAGCGGATCCCGACTTCCGTGGACGGCTCGAACTGCGGCTGCTTCTGGCTGTCGAAGTACTGGCGCTTCTCGCTCGTGAGGATGCCGAGCCGCTTGCCGTCGCGGAACACCTCGAGGCCGATGCCGGTGACGAAGCGGTTCAGCGTCTCGGAGGTGGACACGCCCTGCGACACGAAACGCCAATGATGTCCGAGCGGGTCATCGAGCTCCTTCGACTCGCCGGCCCTGAGCTGGACGTCGTGATCCTTCTTGAATGCGAGGCCGGCAAATGCGCAGAAGAGCACGACGATGCCCGCGTGCACGATGTAGCCGCCGTAGCGACGACGATTGCGCGCGATGAGGCGGATGGTCGCAAGCGGGAGCGCCTCACCGTGGATGGAGCGGCGCGCGTTGATGCCCTTGTAGAACTCCTGCGAGATGGTGCCCGCGACGAACGCCGCCAGCGTGTACGCGACGAGCGCGTGCCCGTTGCGCATGCCGAGCGCGATGAGGAGGCTGCCGCTGAACAGCCCCGCGAATACCGGTACCACGAACTGGCGCCGCAGGTTGGACGTCGACGCCTTGCGCCACGCGATGAGCGGACCCACGCCCGTGAGCGCGAGCAGCAGCAGGCCGAGCGGGACGTTCACCGTGTTGAAGAAGGGCGGGCCCACCGTGATCTTCGAGCCGCGCACCCACTCGCTGATGATCGGGAAGAGCGTCCCCCAGAGCACGGAGAACGCGATGCCGACGAGCACGAGGTTGTTGTAGAGGAACGCCGCCTCGCGGCTCACCATGCTCTCCAGCTCCGCCGTCGCCTCGAGATCCTTGAGCCGCGTGGCGACGAAGTAGATGGTCGCCCCGGTGGCGAGGAAGAAGAACGTCGCGAACCAGTTGCCCACCGGCGACTGCGCGAACGAGTGCACGCTCTCGATGATGCCGCTGCGGGTGAGGAACGTGCCGAAGATCGCGAGCAGGAAGGTCGTGACGACGAGCACCACGTTCCACTTCCGCAGCATCCCGCGCTTCTCCTGGATCATGATGGAGTGCAGGAAGGCAGTGCCGGTGAGCCACGGCAGGAAGCTCGCGTTCTCGACGGGATCCCATGCCCAGTAGCCGCTCCACCCGAGCTCGACGTATGCCCACCACATGCCGAGCGTGATACCGACGGTGAGGAAGAACCAGGAGATGAGCGACCAGCGACGCACGATGAGCAGCCACGACGCGTCGAGCTTGCGGGAGATCAGCGCGGCGATGGCGAAGGCGAAGGGAATCGCCGTCGCGACGTAGCCGAGGTAGAGGTTCGGCGGATGGATGGCCATCCCCGGATTCTGGAGCTGCGGGTTCATCCCCTTGCCGTCGGCGGGAACGAAGGGCAGCCGGTCGAACGGGTTCGCCTTGAAGCAGGTCGTCGCGATGAAGAACAGCAGGATCACGGCGAGCGTGCCGCAGGCCCACGGCGCCAGCTCGCGCGCCTTCTCCTTCACCGACCAGATGGCCAGCGACGAATAGCAGGACAGGATCAGCGCCCAGAACAGCATCGATCCCGCCTGCCCGCCCCAGAAGGCGGTGAAGACGTAGATGCGCGGCATGTTCGCGCTCGTGTGCGACGCGACGTACGCGAGCGAGAAGTCATGCGTGAGCAGGCCGGTCCACAGGCCGATCGACGCGAGGATGATCATGATGGTCGTCGCGTACAGGCCGCGCCGGCCGCTCGTGATCAGGTCGTCCCGCTGGAGGTGACCGCCGGCGAAGGACGTCACCCCCGCCCAGGCCGTCATGAGGAGCGCGACCCAGAGCGACAGCTCGCCGACGAGGATCACGCGCGCGCTCCCGTCTTGTAGCCAGGCGTCTGCTTGTACTTCTCGCTGCCCGGTGCGCCCGGCGCGTTCTCGTAGCGCGACGCGCACTTCGCGAGCAGTGTCGTCGCGTGGAACGTGCCGTCCTCACCCATGCGGCCCTCGACGACCACATCCACGCCATCGGTGAATGTGTCTGGCGCGATGCCGCGATAGACGACGGGATAGGCCTTGGCGCCGTCGGTCACGTTGAACGCGTACTCCTTGCCGCCCGGCACCCGCGTGATGGAGCCGGGCACGACGCGCGCGCCCATCTTCACGCCGGTGTTCCGGAAGGAGGGATCCGCCTGGAGCTTCGTGGACAGCTCGGTGGGCGTGAGGTAGTACATGCCCGTGTCCTTGATGGACGTGGCCATGAGATACCCGGCCGTACCCAGGACGAGTGCGCCGCCGATGAGGAATTTCGTGCGAGCCGAATTCATGCGAGCTCGTGGGTGTTGGGGGTGACCCAGCCAATATAACGATTGCCGGGTCGGTGGGGCTCGGCATTTCCCTTACAATAGATGCCGGATCACGGCCTCGTGCGTACCAGCAGCAGCGTCGCCGCGCCGGCCCCGGCGGCGTCCCAGGCGAGGTCGCGCGCACTGAAGTCGCCCTGCACGTCGCGGTCGTGGATCTCCTTGCCGACGCCGACGACGGCCGTCGTCGCACTCGCCCCCGCGAGCGCAGCGCCGTGCGACACGCCGGTGGCGCGCAGCGCGCCGTACGACACGCTCTGCACGAACGCCGACGTGAAGAAGTGCTGGAGCTTGTCGCTGCCGAACCAGCGGTCCGTCCTCGGCGCCGCCGGGAACAGCGTGAACACGAGCCACAGGCCGCGCATCAGGCCACGCTCCGCTCGTCTCGCTCACGCGCGAGGCGCCGCTTGACGAGCCTCAGCGATCGCGCGAGCAGCGCCCGATGCTCCGGCGCATGGATCCAGCTGCTCGCACCACTGGGGTGCGGGAAGGGGATGACGACCGACGTCCCGCCCTCGTGCGCGACTGCGTGTTCGCGCCCTACGACCTCATCGAGCGCGAGCGGCCCGAGGAAGCGATCGATGGCGAGCCGCCCCACCGGCACGATTACGCTGGGCCTGATGATCCGCAGCTCGTCGTCGAGCCAGCCGCCGCACTTCCTCCGCTCGGCCGGAGAGGGCACGCGATCGCCGCGCCCGCTGGGATGCGGGCCGGGATAGCAGCGCGTGACCGCGGCGATGTAGAACCATTCCCGCACGGTGGCTTCATCGAGCCCGATCTCCGCGAACCACTTGAAGAGCGTCTTCCCCGCGCGGCCCGCGAAGGGGCGACCGCCCTCCATCTCCATCCGGCCCGGCGCCTGGCCCACGAGCATCGCCCTCGGCGCACGCGCCTTGGACAGGATGGGGAGCACGCCGGGCGCGTGGACGCAGCGCCGGCATCCGGCGAGGCTCGCGCAGTGCGCGTCGAGTGCGCGGGCGACGGTGAGTTGGCGACGCGGGGGCATCCCTGCGACTACCCCTGAAACCGATACGGGGTTCGCGCGATGCCGCGATCCGTGATGATCGCGCTGATGAGCTCCGCAGGCGTGACGTCGAACGCCGGGTTGTAGACCGAAACTCCCTCGGGCACGATGGCGTGATCGCCCCAGGTCGTGAGCTCGGTCGCGTCGCGATGCTCGATGACGATGCCCTCGCCTGTCGCCGTCGCCGGGTCCACCGTGGACCAGGGCGCCGCGACGTAGAACGGAATGCCGTGGTGCCGCGCGGCGAGCGCGAGCGGGAACGTCCCGATCTTGTTGGCGACGTCGCCATTCGCGGCGATGCGATCGGCGCCCACGATGACGAGGTCCACCTTGCCCTCGCGCATGAGCGAGGCGGCCATGTTGTCCGCCAGCACGGTGACCTGGATGCCCGCCTGCATCAGCTCCCACGCGGTGAGGCGGCTTCCCTGGAGCAACGGACGCGTCTCGTCGGCATAGGCGCGGATGCTCCGACCCGCTTCCTTCGCCAGGTAGAGCGGCGCGAGCGCCGTCCCCATCCCGCCCGTCGCGAGCGCGCCCGCGTTGCAATGCGTCAGGACGCGCGCGCCGTCGGGCACGAGCGCGAGGCCATGCTCGCCGATCCGGCGACACATCGCGCGATCCTCCTCGCGGATCGCGGTCGCCTCGGCGCGCATCGCCTCGAGGATCATTTCCGCGGTGCCGCCGGTAGAATGTGCGACGCGACGCATGCGCTCCATCGCCCACCCGAGATTGACGGCCGTCGGCCGCACTGCGCCGATGCGCGCGCTGAGCGCATCAACGGACGCGAGGAGTCGCGGTGTCGAATCACCCACATGGGCGCCGAGCGCGGCGACGAGCCCCATCGCGCCGGCGATCCCGATGGCGGGCGCGCCCCGGACGGCGAGCGTGAGGATCGCGTCGCACACGTCGTCCGCCGTTCGCAGCTCGCGGCGGACGAGCTCCCTCGGGAGCCGCCGCTGGTCGATGATGTCCACTGCGCTTCCGTCTCGCGTCCAACGGACTGCCTCGACAATGCTCATGCTGCAAACTATGGTGTCGTCCTCGACTGCTGCCACACGAATCAACCGACAAATGCGCATCATCCCGCGCCTCGGCGCACTGCTCGTCCTCTCGTTTCCTCTCGCTGCCCAGGCGCCCAGTCTCTCCGCGAAGCTTCCGAGCGACACCTCGGTGATTCGCGGGCAGCTGCCGAACGGCGTCCACTACATCATCAAGCGCAACATGCAGCCGCTGAAGCGGGCGGAGCTGCGCCTCGTCGTGAACGCCGGCTCCATCCTCGAGGACGATCCGCAGCGCGGCATCGCGCACTTCGTGGAGCACATGGCCTTCAACGGCACGCGGCGCTTCCCGAAGGCGGACATCGTGAACTTTCTCGAGCGGTCGGGCGGGCGCTTCGGCGCGGACCTGAACGCCTACACCTCGTTCGACGAGACCGTCTACCAGCTCCAGATCCCGACCGACACGGCGCGGCTCGTGAACACGGCGCTCGACATCCTCGAGGACTGGGCGCACGACATCAGCTTCGACTCGACGGAACTCAAGAAGGAGCGGGGCGTGGTGATCGAGGAGTGGCGCACGGGACTGAGCGCGGAGACGCGCGTGCAGAACAAGCAGTTCCCGGTCATGCTCCATGGCTCCCGGTACGCGACGCGCATCCCGATCGGCACGAAGGAGAACCTCGAGCGCTTTCCGGCGCGCCTCGCGCAGCAGTTCTACAAGGACTGGTATCGCCCCGAGCTCATGACGGTCGTCGCCGTCGGCGACTTCGACGTGAAGCAGATGGAAGCCGACATCCGCGAGCGCTTCGCGCGCGTGCCCGTGGCCACGGCGCCCCGGCCACGCACCTTTGCCGTCGTGCCGGATCATCCGGAGACGCTCGTCTCCATCGAGACGGACAAGGAGTATCCGAGCTCCTCCGTCGCACTGCTCTGGCTCAAGGACCGCGACAGCACGCGTACGGTGGGCGACCTCCGGCGCTCCTTCATTGCGTCGCTCTACGACGGCATGGTGAACGCGCGCTTCAACGAGCTCTCGCAGAAGCCCGACGCGCCCTTCGCCTTCGCCGGGTCGGGACGTGGCTCCTTCGTCCGTACGAAGGACATGTACCAGCTCTATGCAGCGGTGAAGGAAAGCGGCTTCGAGAGCGCAGCCGAGGCGCTGCTCGCCGAGGCGGAGCGCATCTCGCGCTTCGGCTTCACGCAGACGGAGCTGGACCGCCTGCGCATCAACTACCTGCGCAGCCTCGAGCAGTCGTACGCCGAGCGTGCGAAGACCAACTCGGCGGTGTTCGCCAACAGCTACGCGAACGCGGCGCTCACCGGCGCGCCCATCGTCGGCATCGAGAACCAGCAGGCGCTCGCGAAGGTCCTGTTGCCATCGATCACGCTCGCCGAAGTGAACGCGCTCGCGAAGACATCATTCACCGACCGGAATCGCGTGGTGCTCGTCGCCGCGCCGGCGAAGGCCGACGTGAAGCTGCCGACGCCGCGCCAGATGCTCGCCGTGTTCGGGAAGGCGAAGGGGTCGAAGCTCGTGGCCTTCGTTGACTCCACGTCGGACTCGCCGCTCGTGCCCGCGCCGCCCAGGGCCGGCAGCGTCGTATCGCAGCGCGTCCTGGAAGGTACCGACATCATCGAATGGAAGCTGTCGAATGGCGCGAGAGTCCTGCTCAAGCCGACGAACTTCAAGGAGGATGAGGTACTCTTCGGCGCGCAGAGCGCGGGCGGCGAGTCACTCGTGGCCGACAAGGATGTCCTCGACGCGGACCTGAGCAGCGTCGTGCTCTCCCTCAGCGGTGCGGGTGACTTCAACCAGATCACACTCGGCAAGAAGCTCACGGGCAAGCGCATCGGCGTCCGCCTCTCCCTCGACGAGACGAGCGAGTCGATCCGCGGCACGGCGTCGTCGAAGGACCTCGAGTCCCTGTTCCAGCTGGCGTGGCTCCGCATCACGCAGCCCCGGATCGACTCGAGCGCCTTCCTCGCCTTCAAGAACCAGATGCGCTCCATGCTGGCCAACCAGCGCAACACGCCCGAGGCAGTGTTCGCCGATACCGTCACGGTGACGATGGCGCAGCACCACCCACGCGTGAAGCTGATGTCGCCCGAGCTGCTCGACTCGGTGAACATCCGCCGGGCGCTCGAGATCCACCGCGAACGCTTTGCCGACGCGAGCGGGTTTACCTTCTTCCTTGTCGGCGCGTTCAAGCCGGACTCGGTGAAGCCGCTGGTCGAGACGTGGATCGCCTCACTTCCGAGCATGAACAGGAACGAGAAGGCGCGCGACGTCGGCATCCGTCCGCCAGCGGGCGTCGTCGAACGCACGGTGCGCATGGGTCAGGAGGCCAAGGCGCAGACCGAGCTCACGTTCACGGGTTCCTGCTCGTACAGCTACGAGAATCGTGTGGTCATCGGCGCTCTTCGCGACCTGCTCGACATCCGCCTCCGCGAGGCGCTGCGCGAGGACAAGGGCGGGACGTACGGCGTGAACGTGGGGGGAAACTGCAGCAACCAGCCGTACGAGCACTTCGAGATGAACGTCGGCTTCGGCAGCGCCCCGGACCGCGTGGACGAGTTGGTGAGGGAAGTGTTCGCCGTGATCGACAGCGTAAAGGCCGGCGTCATCAGCGATTCGAACCTCGTGAAGGTGAAGGAGATCCCCCTTCGCACACACGAGACCTCGCTCCAGCAGAACAACTCCTGGCTCTCCGCGATGATGGACGCGGACGAGGACGGCCGCGACCAGCGCGATTACATGCGGCTGCCGGAGTTCCTCAACGCGATCACGAAGGAGAAGATCCGCGACGCAGCGCGCCTCTACCTGCGGAAGGATCAGTACGCGCGCTTCACGCTCCTGCCGGCCGCGAAGTCCAAGTAACTACGGCGTCAGGAAGGTTGGCCTTTCCCCTTGGCCTTCGTTCGATCATCGAGGTGCGCGCGCCGGGACAATAGCGCGCTGTCACCCGGTGCTCGCAGCAAGCCGAGCGCATAGACAGAATCCGCCTCGGCGCCGCGCCCCAGCTGTTCGAGCGCGACGCCGAGAAAGAGGGCAGCCGTCGGCGCGGTCTCGGAATGGAGCAGCGGTGTTGCCGCGTGCACCACTGCCTCGGGACCGCCCGCACGTCCGCTCGCATCGAGGTACAACGCGACGAACTCGCGCTCGCCGCGTGCATCCGCATCCGTGAGCAGTGGCGCGAACGTCTTCACGGAGGCGAGGTACTGGTGCGTCGAATACTGCGCCTGGCCAAGCTCGAAACGGATCTGCCTGTCCTTCGGCGCCATCGCGAATGCACGGCTCAGCAGTTCCACCGCGCGCACGTTCTCGCCTCGCGCCCGCGCATCCATGCCCAGCAGCTTGTAGCTCAGGTGCTCGTTCGGCGACGTCTCCATCAAGCGCGTCCAGAGCGCGCGGTGGTTCGTCCACGCCACCGCGTACGTCGCGCCGGTGAACGCGCCGCGCATCGCCACGAGGACGATCACCGCCATCGCCACGCGACGCCCGAATGATGGCAGCCGGTCGAGCATCCAGGCGATCGCCAGCGCGACGCCGACGGTCGCGCCGAACAGCGTGCGATCGGCGAGGATCTGTCCGGTGGGCGTGATGAGGTTCGACGCGGGGAGATACGTCAGTGCGATCCAGGCGAGTGCCACGAGCGGACGACGCTCGCCCCGGCGCGCGACCACGAGGGCCAGTCCGCTCAGCGCGAGCATCGTCACCGCGCTCAGCACGGCGACGCCGGCCGGGTTCACTGGGAAGATCGTGGGTCCGTAGTACGGCGAGAGCGCCGCTGGCCACACCAGCATGCCCGCAATCCGCGGCCACAGCGACACCATCGCCGCCACGCGATCTCCCGTGCTCATCGCGCCGATGCCCTGCGCCGCGATCGACCCGTGCGACACCGGCGCGCCGAGGACGACGAGCCGCGCGAAGATGACGATCGCGATACCGACCGCCGCGGCCATCCACGCGCGCATGTTCCGGCGCAGGAACGCGCGCGCGCCGTCGCTCCTCGGCTCCGCCCACCCCCCCGCCGTGACCGCGGCGATCGGCAGCGACAACAACCCCGACTCCTTCGCGCCGAGCGCGGCGGCGGCCAGCGCGCCGATCAGCGCGGCGCGCTTCCAGTCGCGTGCGGGAATGTCGGGCGTCGCAGGCATGCGCACGAGCACGGCGACGAGTGCGATGGTACAGAGCACCATCAACAGCTCGGACGTGTTCGCGATGCTCGCAATCGCCTCCACATGCAGCGGGTGCATGGCGAACCACGCCGTCGCAACGAGTGCCGCACCCGCGCCCGCGCCGCGACGCAACATCCACCACACCGCGAGCGCCGATGCCGCGGAAAGCACCAGTGCGTATGCGTGCAGCCACACGGGCGCGCCGCCCGTGACGTTCCAGACGAACGCGAGCAGCGCGACGTGCACCGGCCGATACAGCCCCAGTGCATCCACGCCTTCCACGGGCCAGTACGGCTGCGTCCACACGCGCGCGAGCGCGCCCCATCCGCGCAACAGCACGTTGTCGCGGATGATCGTGGTGTCGTCGTAGACGTATGCCGCCCGGAGCGTGGGCAGGAGTGGCGCGATCGCGACGATCGCCACCATCACGGCGCTCGCGATGCGGTCACGGCGGGAATCATTGTTCACTCCGCCAAGCTATCCCACTGCACCACTACGAGCCACCGCTCAACCGCGCGCCCGCGCCCTCCGCCGGCGCTCGGGAAAGTGCGCGTCCAGGAAACGAATCAGTGCCCGCTCCTCTGGCGAATGCGCGTACGCATCCTTGGGCGAATGCCGGCGTGGGAGGCGGATGGTCTCGCCGTCGTCCACGTAGCGCGCGACCACGATGGGATGGACGTACGACTTGCGGCAGATGGCCGGCGTGTTGCCCAGCTCCGAGGCGACGAACCGCATGGTCGTCGCCACGTTGCGCTTCGCCTCGGTGGCCGACGACGCAGCCCCAAGCTCCGCCAAGATCGTCGCCGCGCGCAGCGTACCGCCCCACGTGCGAAAGTCCTTCGCACTGTAGTCCACACCGAGGGTCTCGTGCAGGTACTCGTTCACGTCCCGCGCCGTGAGGTCGCGCCAGCGCGCGCCATCCTTGTACCGGA
>JBDSTA010000287.1:0-2936 GCA_039928475.1 Gemmatimonadaceae bacterium
TGCTGGCGCGTCACGAGCCCGCGCGTGAGGATCCCCACCGCGCCGGCGTTCTGCTTCACGTTGTGCTCGCCCGTCACCGCGTCCATTGCGTGGCCGAGCTCCATGCCACCCCGTACGAGGCGACCAACCTCCGCGGGGAGCGTGAGCGACAGCGATCCACCGATGCCCTCACGACCATCTCGCGAGACGATCGCGACCCACGCGCACGTCTGCACCGCGTCGCCGGCGTCCACCACGCCTCCCTCGATGCCGATGCCCCAGTCGGCGTCCAGCGCCTCGCGCGCCGCACGTGCGCGCGCCACGGCGCCGCGTATCGTCTCGTCGTCGCCCCATGGCTGGTCGGGCACGCCACTCGCCGCGGCAATGCCGCGCACCTCGACGTGTGGAGCGAGCCGGTGAATGGTCGCGCGCGCCGCGGCAACCTTCACGGGATTCGTCGAGCCCACCGCCACGAGGCGGATCGCCGGAAATGTGTCGGTCATGTTGCGGCGAAAGCTAGCCGTCGCGAGCGCGGCGCGGGCACTGGTTGCCGCCCCCGGTAACGCGGGATATGCTAGGGCTCAATGGCACCCCCACTCGAGCTCTCCAACTCGGCCGCCGCCCTCGACACTCGCGATCGCCACACGTTCGCGTTCGTCGCGGAGCGCATGTGGCTCGACTTCGTGAACTCGGACAGCGCCGTGCGCGGCAGCGATGCGCTCTATGATTTCGAGCGCTTCGTTCGCTGGCTCGAGGCCGCGTCGTTGCTCGACGCGGAGCGTGGGGCAACCATGCGCCGTCGTGCGCACCAGCAGCCCGCCGGTGCGCTCGCCGTGCTCGGCGACGCACGGCGCGTACGCAACGTCCTGCGCGCACTCGCGGAGCGGGGCGACCTCTCGCACGACATCCGCGTGGACGCGCTCGCCGAGATCAATCGCGTGCTCGGGCGCAGCGCGGGAACGCGCCGCCTCGAGCTGCAGGACGACGGCACCTTCGTCCGCGCCTTCGTGCCGGTGGGCGACGCATTCGCCGGGCTGCTCATCCCCATCGTCGAGAGTGCGGCCGACGCACTCATCCTCGGCGAGCTGGCGCGCGTGCGCCGCTGCGCAGACCCGCGCTGCGCACGCGTCTTCCAGGACGAGACCAAGAACGGGCGCCGGCGGTGGTGTGACATGGCGACGTGCGGCAACCGCGCCAAGGCCGCGCGTCACCGCATGAAGCTGCACATCTAGCCCGCGAGCGCGAGCGAGCGGGCCGCCTTCACGTAGCCCATCTCCTCCGCGTATCCGCGCAGCTTGCCCTGCAGCATGCGGCGACCGCGAAACAACCGCGACTTCACCGTGCCCTCCGGGATGCCCAGCAGCTGCGCGATCTCAGCATAACGCAGCTCCCGGATGTCGCTCAGCACCACCGCGGTGCGATACTCGTCCGGCAACGCCTCGATCGCATTCACGATCTCCTCGTCGAGGAAGGAGTCGTAGAACCGACCCTCCGGATCGGCTTCGCCCACCGCGTTCTGCGTGGACCACTTGTGCTCGCCGTCGCCATCCGGAACCTCGCGCGCATCGATGCGCCGCTTCCTGCTCACGAACACGTGATAGAGGATCGTGAACAACCACGCGCGGATGTTCGTGCCGAGACGGTACTGGTCCCATCGCTCGAACGCACGCAGCACGGTGTCCGAGACGAGATCCTCGGCTTCATCGCGCACGCGGGAGAGCTTCAGGGCAAAGCTGTAGAGCGCGTCGAGGTGCACGAGCGCCTCACTCTCGAAGCGCGCTCTGAGCGCCGCCTCGTTGGTCGTCATTGCAGTCATGTCCTCCCCTCCCCCGTGGCATCGAGGCCCCATGCCTCGCCTGCTCGCAAATGCGTCGCGATGAATCGCTTCAGGTCCTCACCGATCCCCTGCATCACGCGCACGTCGCGCTTCACGCGCGTCATGAGCATGCCACCCTCGAGTGCCGCCACGATGAACCGCGACAGGCGCGCGGTATCCACGCCGGTCGTGAGCCGCGGGCGCAATTCCTCGAGCAGCGCCTCGAGCTGCCCCGCCCACTGGTCGAACACTTCGTCGAGCCGCTTCCGGAATCCCTCGTGCGAATCGGCGAGCTCGCCGGCCAGGTTGCCGAACGGCGAGCCGTGTCGCGCATCGCCTTCCCGCTGCAGGGCAACGATGGTGTCCACGAACAGCGTGAGCCGGTCCATCGGCTCGATCATCGGCTCGCTCAACAGCGCGAGGCCGCGCTGCGTGAAGCGCGAGAACTGCCGCTCGAGCACCTCGTAGCCGAGTTCTTCCTTCGACTTGAAGTAGTGATAGAAATGGCTTTTCCCGCTCAGCCCAGCGGCGTCGATCAACGCCTCGACGGAGGTGTGCGCGAATCCCTGCTCATTGATGAGCCGGGCAGCGGCGTCGAGGATGGAGGTTCGTCTGGTTCTCACACCCGAAAACTAGGACCGATCGGTCCTAATGTCAATCGCGTAGATTCCACCCATGATCGAAGTCACCCGCACCCACCTGGAGCTGCGTTCGCTGGACGGCCTTCGGCGAGCCAGTTCGCCAGCGACGGAAGCGCCCCTCGCCGAGCGGCGGCTCAGCGTGCCGGAATACCTGGAGCTGTACGAGCTCGTCGGTGGCCCGTGGCAGTGGCGCGACCGGCTGCGGATGGATCGCACGGCGCTAGAGGCGTATCTGGCGTCGCCCGACGTGCACGTGTGGACGATGCGCGCGAACGGCGAGACCGCCGGCTACTTCGAGCTGCGACGCTACGCGGATGCGCGTGTGGAGATCATGTACTTCGGCCTCGCGCCTTCATTCATGGGACGAGGGCTCGGCGGCTGGATGCTCACGCGCGCCGTGGAGGAGGCCTTCGCGCTCGGCGCGAGCCACGTCACGCTCCACACGTGCACGCTCGACGCGCCCGCGGCGCTCCCGAACTATCTCGCGCGGGGATTCGTCA
>JBDSTA010000288.1:0-2921 GCA_039928475.1 Gemmatimonadaceae bacterium
GCGCCGAAGAAGCCCGCGAGGTCGTCCGCATGCGCGGAGAGCGCGGGCGCCACCTCGGGCGTGTGCGCCGCGAGCTCGTCGAGGAAGTCGCCGGCGCGCCACACGAAGATGCCGGAGTTCCACAGGAATCCGTCGCGCACCATCTGCTCGGCGCGCGCGCGATCCGGCTTCTCGATGAAGCGGCCCACGCGGCGCACACCGTCGCCGGCGTCGTCTCCCGGCTGGATGTAGCCGAAGCCCGGATCCGGACGAACCGGCACGACACCCACCGTCACGAGCGCGTGATGCGCCTCGGCCACGTCTGCGGCGCGCGCGAGCGACGCACGAAAGCCCTCTGCGTCCGCCACCGCCCAGTCGGCGTGCACGCTGATCATGACGTCGTCGCGAGTACCGCGCCGCGCGATCTCGTGCGCGGCCCACGCGAGTGCCGCCGCCGTGCCCGCGGGCCGCGGCTCGGCGACGATGTTCGCCCGTGGAATCCCGGGCGCCAGCTCGGCGATCGCGTCCACGAGTCCGGCGTTGGTGAGGATCAGCGTGCGCTCCGCCGGCACCAGCGGAGCGAGACGCGTGAGCGCATCGGAGAGCAGCGGCTCGCTCGTCGCGAGCGGAAGCAGCTGCTTGGGACGCGCCGGCGTGCTCACGGGCCAGAAGCGCGATCCGACGCCACCGGCCAGTACGACGGCCCAGCGGGTCATGGCGCGTCCGGCGTGGTGTCGATCCCCGCCAGCTCCGCGGCGCGCGCGTACAGGCGTTTCGGGCTGAACGGCTTCGTGAGGAACTCACTCGCGCCGAGGTCCATCGCTGCCCGATGCTGCTGCTCCTGGCCGGCGGCCGTGAGGACGATCGTCGGGATCGCCTTCAGCCGCTCGTCCTTCTTCATCTCGGCGAGGACATCGAGGCCCGAGAGGTACGGCATCATGAGGTCGAGCAGCACGATCGCGATGTCCTCGTCGCGGCGCAGCACCTCGAGGGCCTCACGGCCGTCGTAGGCGAGCGTCACCCGGAAGGGACCTTGCTCGAGCTTCATCTTGATGATGCGCCCGATGTGCGGCTCGTCGTCCGCGACGAGCGCATGCGTCAGCTGGTTGTCGTCGGTCACGCTCTAGACCAGGGCCGCGATGTGTTCCCGGTTGCGCCGGAGCTCGAACAGGAGTCGGCCCACGTTGTGGTCGGGGCGCACCAGCACCACGAGCACGGCGTCGGCGTTCAGGACGGTGACGATGGCCAGCCCGTCGTTGTATTCCAGGACGGCCGTCACGAGCGATCCGCGGCGGATGCCCTCGCCAAGCTCGTCCGCTGGACCGATGATGGACGGGATGCGCGCCGCGAGGTCCTCGGTATCGAGGCCAGGAACGCTCTGGCTGTCGATCAGGAGGCCGTCGCGACCGAGCACGACCGCGGCGTCCACCCCTTCACGCTGTCGTATCGCGCCAACGAGGTCTCGAATGCTGGGCATGCCCACTCCACGGGGAAAGTGCAGCGAAGCATAAGGGTGAGGTGAGTGAAGTCAAGCGATGACAATCGCTTGAGTTTGCTCGTGCGCGACTCTATTCTCCACGGAGAGTATTCCGCCTTTCATTTTCGCGACACCTCATGCTGCCGACACGCCTTGTGCGCGTGGCCGTCGTCGCCCTGGCCGTGGTTGCCGTTGCATGCGGCGACATCACGAAGCCCAAGGCGACGTACCCCAACGTGCTGTCGAACTACACGATCTATGGCCTCACCGGCGCGCCCGCTACTGCGCCAACCGCCATCAGCTTCCTCGGCGGCACCACGATAGCCAATGCGTCGTTCCTGTTCGACGTTGCGTTCGATCTCGACGCCACCGGGCACCCCGTGGTCTATCCCGTCCGCAGCCTCGCGAGCGCGCTCGCCGGAACGGCGAAGCGCGTGGGCATGCAGACCGTGAGCGGAAGCTTCGACGCCGTGAGCACGGTGCCCACGACGGGCTACGACACCGTGAACGCGAAGACGATCAATCCGGGCACCGTCCTCGCCGTCGAGCTGCGCGACCCGAACATCTGCTTCAGCTATTCGCTCGTCACCTCGCAGTTCATCTACGCGAAGCTGGTGGTGGACAGCGTGAACGCGGCGACGAAGAAGCTGTACATCCGCACGGTGGTCGATGCCAACTGCGGGTATTTCTCGGTCTACCCGGACTCCGTCCCCACGCACTGATGCTCGACCCCAGGCTGATCCGTGAACGCCTCGGCGACGTCCGCGAGGCGATGCGGCGGCGTGGCGCACTGGGCACCCTCGCACCGCTGCTGGACCGCGCCGAGTCGCTCGAACTCGAGCGCCGGCGCGCCATTGGCGCGGTAGAGGAGCGGAAGGCGGCCCGCAACGCGAGCTCGCAGGAAGTCGCGCGCCGGAAGAAGGCCGGCGAGGACGCGGCCGATCTCATTGCTGCCGGCCGCGCACTCGGCGAGGAGATCAGCCGACTCGAGGGCGAGCTGGCCACGGCGGAGCAGGGTCTCGACGCAATCCTGTACGAGCTGCCCAACATCCCGCTTGCCGACGTCCCCGATGGCGGCGAGGATGACAGCGTCATCGTTCGCACGTGGGGCACGCCACGCGCGGCGAACGAGGTCAAGCCGCACTGGGACATCGCGTCGGCGCACGGACTGTTCGACCTCGAGCGCGGCGCGAAGCTGAGCGGGTCGGGATTCGTCGTGTACCGCGGTCGCGGTGCGCGCCTCGTGCGTGGCCTGCTCAACTTCTTCCTGGACCAGCACGCCGACCACCACGGCTATGAGGAGGTCTGGCCTCCACTGCTCGTCAACCGCGCGTCGATGACCGGCACCGGCCAGCTGCCGAAGTTCGAGGACGACGCGTACAAGATTGCCGAAGACGATCTCTTCCTGATTCCCACGGCCGAAGTACCCGTGACGAACCTCTATCGCGACGAGATCCTTGATCCG
>JBDSTA010000289.1:0-6944 GCA_039928475.1 Gemmatimonadaceae bacterium
CCTATCGGCAGCCCCGACGACGCCGACCAGGCGATGGCTGCCGCCATCGACATGATGGCCGAGCTGCGCAAGCTGAACCAGCGCTGGACGAGCGAGGGACGCCCGACGCTGGAGATCGGCATCGGCCTCAATTACGGCGAGGCGTTCGCGGGCAACATCGGCTCGGAGCGGCGACTCGAGTTCACCGTCATCGGCGACACGGTCAACACGGCGAGCCGGCTCTGCGGCGCGGCGGCCCCGGCGGAGATCCTCCTCTCCGACGAGATGCGCAAGGCGCTTACAGCGCCGCCGTCGCTCGAGGAATGCCCGCCGATGGAGCTCAAGAACAAGAGCCAGCCGGTGAAGGTCTACCGCATCCGCCACGAATGACGCATGACGCGCTGCCGGCCGGCTACGTGCGCGTCACGGCCGGCCGGTGCGCTGTCGTCACCCGCGATGACCTGTGGGACGACGCGAATGCGTTGCTCACCGAGGGCTCATTGTACGAGGCGGCGGCGCGCAACCTTGCGGCGCGCGAGCTCGCCGGCCGTGGTGTCGCGTACGCGATTCCGCTGCCGGTGTCCGGCACGCGCGTGGTGGTGCGGCACAACCGGCACGGCGGCCTGCTCGCGCCGGTCACGGGCGACCTCTTTCTCCCGCCGACGCGCGCGCCGCACGAGCTCGACGTCTCGCTCCGCCTCGCCAAGGCTCAGGTGCGCACACCTGCCGTGCTGATGTACGGCATCGAGCGGCGGCACGTGGTGTTTCGTCGTGCCGACGTGATGACGCTCGAAGTCGCCAACGGCCGCGACCTCTCCACATACATGCTGCCGGACGAGGAGGAGGTCGCGCGCGCGCAGGCGTGGTCGGCGGCGCGCGCGCTCGTGCGCGCACTCAACGCGGCGGGCGCGCGGCATCACGACCTCAACGTGAAGAACATCCTCGTCGCGCCGGGCAAGGTGGGCCTCGAGGCATGGGTGCTCGACGTCGATCGCATCGAGTTCGGGAAGCCGAATGACGCCGGGGTCGTCAACGGCAACACGGTGCGCCTGCTCCGCTCGGCGCGCAAGTGGCGAGATACTCGCGGCGCGTTGTTCGACGAGCGGGAGATCGCCGCGCTGGGGCGTACGAGGGGCTAGGCGGGCGGCCACTCGCGGTTCCTTCCGGGCTAATGCACATTGGGGTTTCCCCCGATTCGCTGGAGCCGGCCCGTGCAGCTGCTGCGATTCCTCGATGTCCTGCTCGTCAGCATCATCATCGTCGTGGGGGCGCAGCTCGTCCGCGAGCGCGCCATGCGGAAGCGCACGTCCTTCACCGGCAAGTGGCCCGTGAAGCCGGTGCTGCCGGAAGCCATCGATCCCGTCTTCCATCCTGGGCCGCTCGGTCCGGGAGCCGACACCGAGATCGCGTTTCTCGGCCGTGGGCCGTACGTCGTGGATGGGGGAACGAGCGACGCGGAGGCCTGGATCCTCGCCGTGCTCGCGAAGCATGCGTCGCAGATGTTCGAGTTCGGCACCTGCACGGGCAAGACCGCCTACCTGTGGGCGCGCAACGCGCCGGACGACGCGCACATCGTCACGCTCACGCTCGCACCCGATGGCGCGGGCGAGTATCACGCCGGCAATGGCGACGACGCGAAGGACGTCGCGTATGCGATGCGCGAGTCGTCGCACACGTCGTTCGTGTACTCGGGCACGACGGTGGCGCACAAGGTCGAGCAGCTCTACGGCGACAGCAAGGCGCTCGACACCGCGCCATGGGCCGGCACGTGCGACGTGGTGTTCGTGGACGGATCGCACGCGTACTCGTACGTGAAGAGCGACAGCGAGAAGGCACTGGAGCTCGTGAAGCCCGGCGGTCTCGTGCTCTGGCACGACTATGCGGGCCCACAGCATTCACCGGGTGTATATCGCGCCGTCAACGAGCTCGCGAAGCGCCTGCCGCTCGTGCGCATCCAGGGGACGGCCCTCGCGGCGTACCGAAGTCCGCTCCACTAGTTTTCGCGGATGATCGAGACTCCACTCCGCAGGGTGGGCATCGTGATGATGTCCGCCGTGGGCGATGCAGTGCACGTCCTGCCGCTGCTCACCGCCCTCAAGCGCCACTCGCCGGACACCCGGGTCACATGGGTGCTCCAGCCTGGCGCCGCGACGCTCGTGCGCGGGCACTGGGCGGTGGACGACATCGTGGAGTTCGACCGTTCGCGCGGCTGGCGCGCCTATCCGGCCGTGCGGAGCGCGCTCGCCGAGCGGCAGTTCGACGTCGTGCTCGCGCTCCAGGTGTACTTCAAGGCGGGCATCGTCACGTCGTTCACGCACGCGCCCATCAAGCTGGGCTTCGACCGCGCCCGCGCGCGCGACCTCAACTTCCTCTTCACCACGCATCGCCTGCCCGCGCGCGAAGGCCAGCACGTGCAGGACCAGTACTTCGAGTTCCTCGAGGCGCTCGGCATCCCGCACGAGCCGGTGACGTGGGACCTCGGTCCGTGGGACGGCGAGCGCGCGTGGCAGTCGGAGTTCCTCTCGCAGTTCGATCGCCCGATTGCGCCGATCGTCGTCGCCACGAGCAAGGCGGAGAAGGACTGGGCGCCGGAGCGCTGGGCGGAGGTGTGCAACGCGCTGCAGGCCGACTACGGATTGCAGCCGGTACTGGTGGGCGGGCGCTCGCCGCGCGAGCTCGCGGCGGAGAAGATCATCCTCGAGCAGGCGAAGGTGCCGGTGCACTCTGCGCTCGGCAGCGGCCTGCGCAAGCTCGTGGGCATTCTCGACGGCGCTGCGCTGGTGCTGTCGCCGGACACCGGCCCGCTGCACATGACCGTCGCGCTCGACCGGCCGGTCATCTCGCTCATGGGCTACACGAACCCGAAGCGTGTGGGACCGTATCGCCGCTTCCACGACCTGCTCATCGACGCGTACGGCGAGCCGGGCGAGGACTATCCGCTCTCGATGGAAAACCGGCCTGGGCGCATGTCGCGGATCAGCGTGCAGGACGTGCTCGACAAGGTCGAGCACTGGAAGACCACCTACGCGTCGGCGATCAGCGTCCCGAAGCGGTAGTGCACGCCCATGGCCGCCATGAGCAGCACCAGGCGCTGGAGCGGTAGGCCCATCACCGCGAAGTAGTCTCCGTCCACGCGCTGCACGATCGTGGCGCCGTAGCCCTGGATGCCGTATGCGCCCGCCTTGTCCATGGGCTCGCGCGTCGCGATGTACGACGTGATGTCGCTCGCATCCAGCGTGTGGAAGGTGACGCCGACGTGCTCCACGGCCGAATGCATCGCGCCGCGCCGTGCGACGGCGACGGCCGTCATCACGATATGCGAGCGTCCCGACAGGCGCGCGAGCATCGCGGCGGCGTGCGCCTCGTCGCGCGGCTTGCCGAGCACGTCGCCGTCCACGACGACGATCGTGTCGCTGCCGATGACCAGGGCGTCCGGATTCTCAGCGGCGACGACCGCGGCCTTCTCGCGCGCCAGGCGCTCCGCGTGCGCGGCCGGCTCCTCGCCGGGCAGGTAGGCCTCGTCGATGTCGGCGGGACGCACCTCGTGCGCGATGCCGACGAGCGTGAGCAGCTCGCGCCTGCGCGGTGACTGCGAGGCGAGGATGACACGCGGCGCGCTCACTTTTCCAGCCACAGCGTCACCGGTCCGTCGTTGACGAGATCCACGTCCATCATCGCTCCGAATTCCCCGGTTTCCACCGTGATGCCGCGCGCCCTGAGCAGCGCAATGAATCCCTCGTACAGCGGGATGGCCACCTCCGGGCGCGCGGCGTCGATGAAGCTGGGTCGCCTGCCCTTCGCCGCGTCGCCGTACAGCGTGAACTGCGAGACGACGAGCAGCGCACCGCCCACATCGGCGAGGGCGAGGTTCATCTTGTCGTCGGCATCGGCGAAGAGGCGTAGCCCCGCGACCTTGTCGGCCATCCACTCGGAGGCGGCGGCGGTGTCCTCGTGCCGGAAGCCGACGAGGAGCAGGTAGCCCCGGCCGATGCGGCCCGTGACGCGCTCGCCAACCCGGACTTCGGCGCGGGACACGCGCTGGAGGAGTACTCGCATGCGGCAAAGATAACGCTCGGCCTGTAGCTTCAAGGCGTGACCGCCCGCCCCTTCGAACAGACCATCGACGTCGAGACGCCGGAGCTCGTCGTCCTCACGTACTCGCTCGCCGGCGTGGGGTCGCGCGTGCTCGCCGCGCTCACCGACCTCGCCATCTGCGTCGGCGGGTTCATCGCACTCGTGCTCGCCCTCGTCGCGCTCGATGGCGGCAGCGGCTCGACATCCGGTTCGAGCCTCGGGCTCACCTGGGGCATTGCGGTGCTCGTCATCGCGCAGTTCGTGATCATCTGGGGCTACTACGTGCTGTTCGAGGGGCTGCGCGACGGCCAGACGCCGGGGAAGAAGCTCCATCACCTGCGTGTCGTGCGTGATGGCGGTTACTCCGTCACGTTCGGCGTCTCGGCGGTGCGCAACCTCGTCCGCATGATCGACATGCAGCCCGGGATCTTCTATCTCGTCGGGCTCACGAGCATGCTCTTCACGAAGCGCGGGCGACGACTGGGCGACCTCGTGGCCGGCACGATTGTCGTGCGCGAGGAGGCGCGCGCCGCGACGGCACCCACGCGCGCGCGGCGCGGCGCCGACAACGCGCCTTCCGCCCTGCAGACGGCGCTGAGCGAGGACGAATACACGGTCCTCACGCGCTTCGTCGCACGCTGGGCAACGCTCGACCCGATGCGCCGCGTCGCGCTCG
Organism: Gemmatimonadaceae bacterium; assembly: GCA_039928475.1. Lineage (GTDB taxonomy): Bacteria > Gemmatimonadota > Gemmatimonadetes > Gemmatimonadales > Gemmatimonadaceae > AG11. The sequence continues at coordinate 4,730 of JBDSTA010000289.1, forward strand.
CCGACGCGCTCGCCGTTCGCTTTGCCAAGGCGCTCACCGAAGAGGGCAAGAGCTCGGGCCAGCAGCTCCTCGAGCTGCACGAGCGCGAGCAGCGGGCGCGCACGCGCGGCGTGTCCTCGCGCGACGAAACCGGTGCGGGGCGCGAGCGGCAGGCGATCATCGCCGCCGGCCTGGAGCGCTGGAACGCCTTCGCACTGACGCTCGGCGTGGCGCAGAAGAAGGGCCTCGCCGCGCTCGGCGAGAAGGGCGTGCGCGAGTTCGTCTCGAACTATCGCGCACTCTCGGCGGACCTCGCGCGGCTGCGCACCGCGTCCGCCGGACGGCAGCTCGACGAGGTGTTCTACCTCGGCCGGCTCGTCGCGGGCGCGCACAACCTGCTCTATCGCGACCGCGGGCTCGGCCTGCGCGGTGCGATTCGCTACCTCTTCACCGAAGTGCCGCGCGAGATCCACCGCAGCGCCGCCCCCATCGCGTTCGCCGCGCTCCTGCTATTCGGTCCCGCGGCGATCGCCGCGGTCAGCATCGTGCGCACGCCGTCGCTCGCTCAGAAGATGCTGCCTCCCGGCATGCTCCAGCGCGCCGAGGATGGCGTGCGCCGCGCACGCGAGGGTGAGGGCTACATCGACGACCCGCAGTTGTTCCGCCCCGTGATGGCGAGCAGCATCGTGACGAACAATGTGCAGGTGACCTTCGCCGCGTTCGCGGGCGGCGTGACAGCGGGCGTGCTGACCTTCATGCTCCTGCTGTTCAACGGCATCTCGCTCGGCAGCGTCGTCGGGTTGTACGTCAGCAAGGGCATCGGGCTGCTGCTGCTCGCGTTCGTCGCACCGCACGGCGTGCTGGAGCTGTTCGCGATCTGCGTCGCCGGCGGCGGCGGCTTCCTGCTCGCCGCGGGAATCCTCCTGCCCGGCGCGCGCACGCGCCGGCGCGCGATCGTCGAGAACGGTCGTCGCGCCATCCGCCTCATCGCTGCGTCCACGTTCCTGCTCGTGATCGCGGGCACGCTGGAGGGCTTCGTGTCACCCATCGAGTGGTGGCCGCTCGAGGGCAAGCTCGCGGTGAGCGGCGTGACGCTCGTGTTCCTGGTCATGTACCTGCGCGGCGGCCTGCTGCCGCGCACCGCTCCTTCCATCGAGGCCGCAGATGAGAGCGACCTCGCCCTCGCACCGCTCAGATCGCGCCGCGCGTCTTGAGCTCGAGGTATTCGTTGACCATCGACGCCGCCATCGACTCGGCCGGCACGTCGAGCACCACGACGCCCGCGTCGCGCATGCGCTGGATCGCCGTCTGCCGCTCGGCGATCAACTCTTCGGCGGCGGCGCTCTCGTAGAGGTCGCGCGACCGCGTGCCGCGAAGGCCGGCCGCGGTGATGAGCGCATCATTGCGCAGCGCGACGACCACCACGAGGTGGCGTGACGCGCCGCGCACGAGATACGCGAGGAGTGAACGCGCCGTGCGCGCGTCGATGACGTCCGTGAGCAGCACCACGAGCGAGCGCTTGCGCTGGCGCTGCGCCAGGACGCGGAACGCCGTCGCGTAGTCGGGCTCCACGAGCGTGGGCTGCACCGGTACGAGCGCGGTGCGCAGCGCCTGCATCGCGGTGGCACCCCGCTGCGCGGGCACGAGCGCGCGGAGCTCGTCATCGAACACGAGGGCGCCCACGCGATCGCCCGCGGTGAGCGCGACGTCCGCGAGCAGCAGCACCGACGACAGCGCGTATTCGAAGCGCGGATAGCGGCCGGCGAGCTGCGTCATGGAGCGGCCGGCGTCCACGAGCACGAACACCGTCTGCGACTGCTCCACCGTGAACTCGCGGGTGATCGGATGCCCGCGCCGCGCCGTCGCCTTCCAGTCGATGTGGCGCGGGTCGTCGCCCACCACGTAGTCGCGCAGGCGCGCGAAGGCGCGCCCTTCCCCGCGTCGCCGTTGGTCGCGCACGCCCACGGTGGCGAGGCGGTGATGCACGGCGAGCCACCGGAAGCGCTTCACCCCCGCGAGCGACGGCGCGACCAGGGTGCTGTCCTCGCGCGCATGCCGGAAGGTGCGCGACGCAAGGCCGAACCGCGTGCGCACGCGCAGCGCGACGTTGCCGAGCGGCGCGGAGCCGCGCGCGATGCCCGTGACCGCGAATGGTTGCTCCACGACGCCGAATGGCGGCAGCACCGACTCGGCGAAGGCGTCCGTCGGCGCGAAGAACTTCGGCGGCAGCATGTCG
>JBDSTA010000290.1:0-4719 GCA_039928475.1 Gemmatimonadaceae bacterium
TTCCCCGTGGCGGGCACGCTGATGATCGAGCCCACGGAGAGCGAGCCGAAGGCGGAGCTGGACCGCTTCTGCGACGCGCTCATCGCGATCCGCGAGGAAGTGCGCGCGATCGAGACGGGCACGATGGACCGCGAGGACAACCCGCTCAAGCACGCGCCGCACACCATGCGCGCGGTCGTGAGCGATACGTGGGACCGGAAGTACGGGCGCGAGCTCGCCGCGTTCCCCACGGCGGCGACGCGTGAGCGGAAGTTCTGGCCGTCGGTGGGCCGCGTGGAGTCGGCGTACGGGGACAGGAACCTGGTGTGTTCGTGCCCGCCGACGGATGCCTATGTGGAGTCCGACAGTCCGACAGCCTGACAGTCCGACAGTCGCAAATGCAAAGGGCCCGCCGATAACTCCGGCGGGCCCTTCGACTGTCAGGCTGTCCAGACTGTCGGACTCATTCCCCCAGCTTCCCCTTGTACGCCGCGGCATCCAGCAGGCCAGCCGTCTCCGCCGTATCGGTGAGCTTCATCTTCACCATCCAGCCGTCGCCGTAAGGCGAGTTGTTCACCAGCGCGGGTTCGCCGTCGAGGCGATCGTTGATCGCGACGATCTCGCCGCTCACCGGTGAGTACAGCTCGGACACCGCCTTCACGGCCTCGATGGTGCCGAAGACGTCGTGCTTCTTGAACTTCGCGCCGACCTTCGGCAGCTCGACGAACACGATGTCCCCGAGCTCGCCCTGCGCGTAGTCCGTGATGCCGACGAACACGACGCCAGCCTCTCCGGCCGGCTTCAGGTACTCGTGGTCCTCCGTATACTGCAGGTCCTGCGGAATCTCGGACACGATGCGCTCCAGCGGGTTCGGGTTGTGCGCGGGAGTCTATCGGTCCGGCTGGGGAGGGTCAAGCTGGACGCGCGGTCAGAGCGCGAGCGTCGCCTCGCCGGCTTCCGCCAGCAGAGCAGCCCAGACGTCGCTCACGCGCGCGTCCAGCTGCGCGAGCGTCCCGTCATTGTCGATGACGTGATCCGCGCGGGCCCGCTTCAGCTCGGCCGGCATCTGCGCGACGATCATGTCCATTGCCTCCGTCTCGCGCAGCCCGCGCTCGCGCACGAGGCGCTCGAGACGCGTGGGGCGAGGTGCGTCCACGAGCACGATGCGGTCGAAAGTGTCCGTCATGCGCTGCTCGAACAGCAGCGGGATGTCGCACACCACGAGCCGGTCGCCGCGCGCACGCGCCTGCTCGACGAGCGCTGCACGCATCCGCTCCACCTCGGGATGCACGAAGGCATTCAGCTGTTCGAGCTGGTCGGGATCGCTGAACACCGTGCGCCTGAGCGCGGCCCGGTCGAGTGAGCCATCCACGGCCAGCACCGACGTGCCCCATCGCTCCGCGATGAGCTTATGGGCTGCCGTGCCGACCTCGACCGCGCGCCTGGCCAGGACATCGGCGTCGATGATCGTGGCGCCGCGCTCGCTGAGGAGCTGCGCCACGGTCGATTTCCCGCTGCCGATGTTGCCTGTGAGTCCGACGAGAAGCATGCGTCGCTGGTCGAAGGGGTCGATGACGGCGCAAGGTAGGGTGCCCGGACGGCCCGGGCAAGCGCTGGTTTCCCTGCGCTAGACCTCGGCGCCGGGATCCACGCGCCTGACGCGCGTGGGCGTGACCCGCGGCAGCAGGGCAGCGATCTCGTTGGCCTCGCGCCGCGCGCCCAGCGCAGTGAAGAGGGAGAGGGCGCGGCGGAGTTGCTTGATGCTGCCCGACCGGTCGCCGAGCGTTGCGCGAAGGGTGCCGAGCTCACGCGCCGACTCCGCTTCGAGGAGTCGCGCGCCGCAGCGGATCGCGATGTGCTGCGCCTCGAGCGCATCGCGCTCGGCGGCGAGTGCGTGGCCAGCGCGCCCCGACGCGTGGGCTCTCCAGCGCAGCGCCTCGCCGCGGCCCACCTCGTCGCCGACATCGGCGTAGATGTCGAGGGCCTCGTTGCACAGCGATACGGCCTCGTCGAAGTTGCCGCGCGCGACGAGCACCTCGGAGCGGTTCACGAGCGTCTTCGCGATCATCTCGCGATTGCCGGCGTCCGACGCGAGCGCGAGCGCGGCGAGGAAGGAGAGGTCGGCCGCATCCCACCGCCCGAGATCCGCCTCCACCATGCCGCGGTTGTGCAGCGCGAGCATGGCGCTCGCGCGGTCTCCACTCTCCTGGACCAGCGCGTAGGCGCGGGAATAGTGGTCGAGCGCGCCGGGCAGGTTTCCCTCGATGTTCTCGATCACACCGAGATTGAGGATGATCTTGCCCTGCATGGCGTGGTCGTTCGTGTTCAGCTGCGCTGCCGCGTACGAGCGCCGCGCCGCGGCGAAGTCGCCGCGCGCATAGTGCACCGCACCGATGCCGTTGGCGACGCGCGCCGCCAGGGCAGGATCGTTGATCCGCTCCGCGAGCACGCGCGCGGCCTCGAAGGCCTTGAGCGCGGCGTCGAAGCGGCCCTGCCGCCACTTCACGCGCCCGAGGCAGAAGTTCGCCTGCGCTGCGAGCTCGGCGTCGGGCACCTCGACGACGGCGAGATACGCGGCCACGGCGGCGACATAGTCGCCGTCCGCTTCCGCGCGCTCTCCGGCCGCGAGCTGCTCGGGGCCGATCATCGCGTCGCGCGCAGTGTCACGGGTCGTGTCGATCAGAAGGCAATCGCGTAGCCGGAGAAATGATCGATCGGCGCTGCGATCGTCTTCCAGTGCGGATCGTAGATCGCCGGGATGTACTCGAGGACCAAGCCTTCGGGGGACAGGTAAACGACCGCCGGCGCGAGCGGATCTGCGAGCTCGCAGCTGGTGGTGCTGATGACGAGGCCTGCCGACTTCGCGAACTGGAGTCCGTGCGGCGCGAACTCCACCGACGTCGACGTGCCCTCGGGCATCGCTGCGCTGATCGTGACGGTGTCGCGGAGCGCGCCGCCCGGGATGATGAGCCGCGAGTTGCCGAAGGTGAGGACGCCGCCGGCGGGCCCGAAGACGCCGGAACCCTGGATGGCTCCATGTGGCGCGCACGTGGACGCGTTGAAGACCTGCTGCCAGCTGCCGTTGGTCATGGCACCGACGTCGCGCTTGCCACCCTTCAGCGAGCCGTTGCCGCCGATGACGTCACGCCCAGCCGCCGCCTGCGTCGGCACGGCCATCCCCGTGATGCCGGTTGCCCCCTCGTGCCCGCATGCTGCGAGCAGGCCCACGACGAGCGTGAGGGCGAGTGACCGGCCGAGGTGCGGGATGCGAATCATGTCTTGCTCCGTGAAATGGTGCGTGCCGCCCTCGTCCTCGGGGGCCGGCCACGTGATGATGCAGCATGCTGACATTTCAGATGGCGAGGGACGGAGCCCTCGTCGGGGAGCGCGATCGTGAGTCCGACGCGCTCGTGACGCGCGAGTGCACCTGTCGCAGCAGGGCCCTCACGACGTACGCGGCGCCACCCCTGGCCCTGATCTGGCCCGGGGTAGCGTGAAGATACCGCTGGCAGGTATTCCGGAAAGCACTCCCGGAAGGGAAATCGAGTGTGCTGGCGACACGGTCGGCGCTGCGATGTCGGTCTTCGAGCATGTGCGCGGCGACGACGAGCCGCCCCCATGTGAGCAGGCGCTGTGGGGGCGGGAAGCCCTCGGCCGTGAGTCGCATCGTCACGCTCCGGCGCGGCTGCACGAGCAGGCGCGCCAGCGCCTGCGGAGACAGCCGCTCGTGGGCGCGCGTGACGCTCAGCAGCACGGCGTCGGCGACGAGCGGATCGATGCCGTCAAGCGAGCGCCGCACGAGGCCCGCGAGGCTCTTCGACTCCGCGCCCTCGATGAGTGACAGCAGCGGGCGTGGCGCATCGTCCTGTCCGGCGAGCACCAGCCCGTCAATGCCGGCGCGTCCCGCGTCGAAGAGGTCATGACCGCGGTCCGCCTGCATGCCCACGTAAGCGACGAGCGTGAGCCGCGGCAGTCGCTGCTTCAGTTGCCGCACGCCCTCGAAGTTGGGGTGCTGCTCCCAGTAGAGGTCAACGACCGCCACGCGCACCGGTTCGCGGTCGCAGACGCGCACGAGCGCCGCCCAGTCGGCGCATTCATGAAGCTCGTGCCGGTCGCGAATGGCAGTCCGCAGGCGCTGCACATACAACGGCTGCGGCAACAGCGTGGCGATGACGCCCATGGTCCTCGGACGGTAAACGAATGAGCCCGCGGCGGCTCCGGGGACACGGTACGGCCACGCCCGCGTCACAGGCAAGGCGAACGGCGGTACAACGTGATGATCACTGCCCGGAATGTGATAGTCGCCCGTATGGTCCCCCGTAGCGTGGAAGCGTCCAGGGAATCGATGCCGTGCCCCTGGCGCTTTTCAGAATGCGAGGGTGACATGCGCCGACGAGTCGGGTTCTCGATGATCGAGATCGTGATCGTGCTCGTGATGATGGCCGTGATTGCCGGCATGGCGATCCCGAAGCTCAACCTGTCCCAATACCGATCCGACGCCGCGGCGCAGCAGGTGCGCTCCGTGTTCCAGACCGCACAGCGCACGTCGCTCACCCGCCAGTTCGACGTGATCGTCAGCGTGGACACGACGACGTTCGGACTTCGCATCGCCGAAGACAGCAGCAACGACGGTACCATCCAGCAGGGCGAGTGGAAGTTCTGGCGCCCGACCGGGGAGGGAAATCGCTTCGGCATCCCGCCGCGCGGGATCAACGCGACGACAGTGTCATCGCCCGTCGT
>JBDSTA010000291.1:0-5432 GCA_039928475.1 Gemmatimonadaceae bacterium
AAGCTCGTCGCCATCGGCGCGGCGTCCAACGCGCTGGGCAGCATCACCGACGTGAAGGACGTGTGTTCCCTCGCCGGGGAGGCGGGTGCGCTGACGTTCGTGGACGCCGTGCATTACGTGCCGCACACGCTCGTCGACGTGCAGGCCATGGGCTGCGACTTCCTCGCGTGCTCGCCGTACAAGTTCTACGGCCCGCACACCGGGGTGCTCTATGGGCGACGCTCCCTCGTTGATGCCGTGGACATTCCGAAGCTCGAGCCGGCGCCGGCTGCCGCGCCCGATCGTCTCGAGACGGGCACGCAGAATCACGAGGGCATCGTGGGCGCGGGCGCGGCGGTGGATTACATCGCGAGCATCGGCGGCGACGAGGGGACGCGGCGCGAGCGGCTCGCGCGTGCGTTCGCTGGCCTGCACGAGCGCGGCGACGCGCTGCTCGTGCGGATGTGGGAGGGCCTGTCGTCCATTCGCGGCGTGACGATGTATGGCCCGCCGCCGGGCACTCCGCGCACGCCGACGGTCGCGTTCACGCTGGCGGGGTACAGCACGGAACAGGTCGCGCGCGCACTGGTGTCACACGGTGTGTACGCGTCCAACGGTGACTTCTATGCGAAGACCGTCGCGCAGGTGCTCGGCCGCGGCGAGGACGGGTTCGTCCGCGCCGGGGCGGCGTGCTACACGTCGGAGGAGGAAGTGGATCGCCTGATCGGCGGCGTGAAGAGCCTGATTGCCTGACTTATTTCTTCGCGCGCGGCACCAGGTCCTTCTCGAGACCGGGCAGGAACTCCTCGTACTTCGAGCCCGGGCTCCACAGCACCCAGCCCTCGTAGCCCGAGTCGTACACCGCGCGCTTCTGCTCGCGGATCTCCTGTGCACCGTAGTGCGGCGAGCCGAGCGTGAAGGCCTGGAGCCACGGCCGCACGTGCTCGCCCTTGATGCCGAGCTTCTCGTTGCGCTCGCGGGCACGCGTGATCGCGATCTTGATCGTCCTGTACGGCTCCGCGTTCGGTGAGCTGATGCCGAACGAGCCGTGCGGGTAGTGCGACGGGTACGTCATCGGCAGCAGCACGTCCGTCACCGGCGCGAGCTTCTCCCATTCCTGCCCGACTTCGAGCGGGCCGCCCACCGTCGTCACGAGGCCGAAGATGTCCGCCGTCGTCCGCGCGCCGAACTTGTCGAGGCGGCCGTTCGCCTCCTTGAGGAACGACGCGAGCGCCGCAGGCTTAGCCTCGCCCTTGTTGTCCGGGAACACCTGCTGCGGCAGCGACGGATACGGCTCGGGGAAGCGGATGTAATCGAACTGGATCTCGTTGAAGCCCATCTTCGCGAGCTCCTCCGCGACGCCGATGTTGTAGTTCCAGATCGCGCGGTCGTACGGGTTCACCCACGCGAGACCCTTCTTGTCGCGCCACACGCTGCCGTCCTGCTTGCGGATCGTGTGCGTCGGATTCAACCGCGCCGTCACCGAGTCCTTGAACACCACCATGCGCGCGATCGCGAGGATCTTGTGCGCGCGCAGCGTGTCGAGCAGCGCCGGCAGGTTCCTGATCGTGCCCGATGTGCCCGCGTTCTTCGCCCACTCCGGATTCGTCGGCACGTAGTTCAGGCCGAATTCGTCCTTCATGTCGATCACGAGCGCGTTGATCTCGGTTTCGTCCGCGATCCTGATGTACTCGTGCATCCGCTTCGAGCTCTGTGCCTTGAAGCGATTGACGTAGAGTGCGCGGACGACCGGGAATTCCTTCTCGACGTCGATGGCAGGACGCGTCGATGGCGATGCCGACGAAGATGCCGCAGTGGATGCTGCCGGCGTCGTCGAGGGCGCGGCTCCCGGCACGGCCGACTGGCCCGACGACGAATCGACGACCGTGGTGGCCGGCGCGTTGCCGGCAGCGCTGCCGCCTTGGGCGACCGGGGACTTCCTGGCCTGATCGGAGCTGCTGCAGGCGGCGAGGGCGACGGCGAACAGCCCTAAGAATCGTGCGGACACGGCGAATCGAGGGAAAAGGGTTCTCGGCAATGTAGCGGGAGCCACCCTAGCACCTTTCGCGCCCCTATATTTCCCGCGCATGCGTCGCCCGTTCGTGCTGCCCGTCGTCTTCTTCCTGCTCGCCGCGTCCGGCTGCCGGGACCTTCCGTCGTCCCGCATTGACGCGCCTGCGCCGCCGGCAGCGGAGTTCGTCCTCGCCGCCGGCGACTCCGCCTTCTGGGTCACCAGCGACTCCGCGGGCATCCACGCCCGCGGGGCACCCATCGAGCTGGCCCGGCTCGACGGCCGCCTCGTGGAGCTCTACATCGTGGACGACGACCGGTCCTACACGGGCGCGGACCTCGTGGGGCAGAGCGTCTTCCGTCGCGACCTGCGCACCGGCGACTCGGTGCTCGTCTTCCGCGACAGCCTCGTGCCCGCCCTCGCGCAGGAGTACGCGCGAGAGCATCCCGGCGAGCACCCGCTCGCGGACGACGATGAGCCCGACGACGATCCCGAGCTCCGCGCGACCGCCACGATCGAGCTCGGCGCCGCGCATGGGCCATATGTGAGCTACTCACTGCACACGGACATCGAGCGTGGCACGAGCCCGCTGTGGCACGAGAGCCGCCGCGGTGTGTTCGACCTGCGCAGCGGAAAGCCCGCGCACTACGGCGACATCGCGGGCGCCGGCCCGGCTGCGCGCGCCGTGCTCGACTCGCTGCGCGGCGCGCACCGCCGGCTCGATGCGGAGAGCTTCGCGATCACCACCCTGAATGGCCAGCCGGCCATCGCGTATGCGATTCCCGGCGCAGGCCATGGCGACGCCGGCCGCATGGTGCCCGTGGACCCCGTCGCCATCGCGGAACCGGCGTGGTGGAAGGACGTGTCGTCCACGCTCCCCACGTCCTCCGCCGACGGCTCGCGCGACGTCTGGCGCCACGGCGCGTACTCCGTGGTCGTGCGCTACGACTCCACCGGCGACGCGATGCTCTCGCTGCGCGACAGCACGTCACGCGAGTACATGGTGGGCCCCGTGTCGTCGCCGGCCACGCGCATCTACTGGCTCGATGCGCCCACGTTCGACGGTGACGCGCGGCACGCGCTCGTCCGCGCCTTCCAGGACGCCGCAGCGTATGGCGCGGAACCCGGCCGCGTTGCCCTCACGTCGCGCCGCGCACCCCTCACGCTGGTCTCCCGATGACCGATCGCACGCCGCGCACCTCGGAAGCCATCGTCGCCGACCTGATGATGCCGCACCAGGCCAACAGCCTGCGCGTGCCCTCGGTGTTCGGCGGCGTCATCATGAGCATGGTCGATCGCTGCGCCGCGCTCGCCGCCATGCGGCACGCCGGCGGGCAGGTCACCACGCTCAGCATCGACCGCATCCTGTTCAAGGAGGCCATCCGCGTCGGTGAGCTCGTCGAGATCCGCGCACGCGTGGTCCGCGTGGGACGCACGTCCATGTCGGTCCTCGCGAACGTCTACGCGGAGCACATCGCCTCCGGCGTGCGCCGCCACGCAAACGAGTGCTGGCTCACCTTCGTCCACCTCGACGACGAGGGACGCCCCGCCCCCGTCCCGCCGCTCGTCCTCGAGACGGACGAGGACCGCCTCGTCAACGAGACCGCGGTGCGCCGACGCGAGCAGCAGGCGGCCGAGCGCTCATGACGCATCCCCACTAGATTCAGGCCCATGCAGCTCTTCACCGTGGACCACGCCAATCGCACCCTTCCGCTCGTGCGGAAGATCGTCGAGGACATCGTGCGCGAGCATCGCCGGTGGCAGGAGGCGATCGTCGAGCTGGACCTGCTGTCGTCGGTCGCGCACGCCGACCTTCCCGATCCGCGCGTCGCTGAGCTGGAGAAGAAGATCCAGCGCATCGCCCGCGAGATCGACGCCTTCCAGGCAGAGCTCGAGTCCATCGGCATCCAGCTCAAGGACCGGCGCATCGGGCTCATCGACTTCCCCAGCGAGCTCGATGGCCGTCGCATGCTGCTGTGCTGGCAGCTCGGCGAGCCCTCCGTGCAGTTCTGGCACGAGGTCGACAGCGGATTCGCCGGCCGCCAGCCACTCTCGCCGACGCTCGTCGGCTGACCATCCCCTCTCGAAGATGATGAAGACATACAGGGCGTCCGACGGCACCGTGTGGGGCGTGAAGGTCCAGTCGCCAAGCTCCAGCAACTCGATGATCCTCTTCCGCCACCCGGACGGACGCAGCTCGCGCCTCGACCGCTACAACTGGGTGATCAACAAGGGCCCGGAGGCACGCAGCGTCACGTCGCGCGTGGACCCGGAAGCCGTGCTCCAGTCGCTCGACGACGCCGCCATCGCGCGCCTCTTCGCGCGCTCGATGTCCGTCAGCCGCCCGGACGGCCTTGCGCACGGTCAGGTGGCGCCGGCGTCCCGGTAGGGGACGTCGAGCTCCATCCCGTCCTTCCCCACGATGGTGCGCTCGAAGCTCTGGCGCGCCTCCTTTCCCAGCTCGCTCGCGTCGCGCGAGTAGCGCGCGGAGAAGTGCGTGAGCAGCAGCGTGCCGACCCCCGCATCGCGCGCGAGCATCGCCGCCTCGCGCGCCGTGGAATGACCCGTCTCCACCGCGCGCGCCGCCTCCTCATCGCCGAACGTCGCCTCGTGCACGAGCAGGTCCGCGCCGCGTGCCATCTCGCGCGTCCCGTCACAGGGGCGGCTGTCGCCGGTGAACACCACGCGACGTCCCGAGCGCGGTGCACCCACCAGCACTGACGGCTCGATCACGCGCCCGTCGCCGAGCGTCACCGCGCGCCCGCGATGGATCTCGCCCCACAGCGGACCTTCGGGAATGCCGAGCTCTCGCGCGAGATCCGGATTGAACCGTCCCTTCCGCTCGTCCTCGATCAGCGCGTAGCCCAGCGCGCGCGCGCCGCGGTGATCGGCCGCGTACGGAATGATCGCGTAGTCCTTGCGCTCGATGCGCTGGCCCGGCTCGAGCTCCGTCACCTCGAGCTGGAACGACAGTCGGTCCATGCCGAAGTCCTCCGCGCGCTTGAGCATGCGCTGCGCACCGCGCGGCCCCCACACCCGCAGCGGCTCCGCACGGCCCTGGAGTGACATGGTTCGCATGAGGCCGATGACGCCGATCACATGATCGGCGTGGAAGTGCGTGAAGAACACGTCCTCGAGCGCGAACGACACTCCGTAGCGCATCATCTGCCGCTGCGTGCCTTCGCCACAGTCGAACAGCAGTGTTTCGCCCTCTCGGACGATGGCCACCGAGGCGACGTTGCGCTCGATCGTGGGGCGCGACGCGCTGGTGCCAAGCAGGCGGACGGAGAGGGACATGGGCGCGAAATATACTCGTGGCGGCCCGTCATTTGCCTGAGAACGCTGGCAAGTCAAAATGCGGCACGCGCAAACAGTTGGGTCCGCAGTTTGCACAAGAGAGCGGTAGGCGGCCCGGGCGGGGCCAGTCGTGGGCAGGCGGCCC
>JBDSTA010000292.1:0-5042 GCA_039928475.1 Gemmatimonadaceae bacterium
ACGCCATGGCGAACAGCGTCGTCCACCTCATCCCGAACGCGCTTGGCCCGTACATCGCGATCGTGACGGCGGCGTTGAGCGTGCCGTTCACGTTCTTCATCTCGAACGACGCCTTCTACTTCGGCGTACTGCCGATCCTCGCGAAGGTCGGCGCATCATATGGAGTGACGGCGGCCGAGATGGGGCGGGCGGCAGTGGTGGGACAGCCGGTGCATTTGCTGAGTCCTCTCGTGCCGTCCACGTACCTGCTCGTGGGGCTCGCAGGAGTGGAGTTCGATGCGCACCAGCGTTTCACGCTGAAGTGGGCGCTTGGATCTGTCGTCGTGCTCCTGATGATCGCGCTCGCCACGACGGTCATACCGGTGCTCGGGCGCCTCTGACTGGGTCACGCTAGAGGTGCGGTAGCTCCCGGTCCGCTTCCCCACCCTCGCGGTGCCATGCGAGCTCCGCGTCGGTGAGGGGACGGAAGACGAGGTCCGCCGCGAGCCACAGCGCCTTCGCGAACGGGTAGCAGGCCACCGCGCCGACGACCATCAGCACGAGGCCGCCCCACTGGAGCGCGACCCAGGGCGTGTCGGGATACGTCAGGACGATGACGGTGCCGAGCATCGCCGCGAACAGCAGCTCGACGGCGACGAGGTTGAGCAGGTACGCGCCGATGAAGTAGTCGCTCTCGCCGCGGTGCAGGCGGAGTCCGCAGCGCGGGCAGTTCGCGCGGAGCTCCGTGTAGCTCGCGAAGATGCCGGGCGCGCCGCAGTTGGGGCAGCGCCGCGCGAGCGCGCGGAGCACGAGGGTGAGGTTGGACGGACGCTTCGGCACGTCGGGAAAGCTAGCACTTCCGGGACGACGCGCAGTCGGGGAATCCTTCGCGCTACAGCGCGTTGCGATGCCTGCCACTGTGCCGCACATTCGCGGGACGATGATGGCGCCCGAACTGCAGCCGAAGCGGCATGGAGCAGTACCTGCCGGTGTCGCGCTCGCGGGCGCGGCCGTGCTCGTGCTGCTGTCCATGATGGTGATCGTCCCGCCGTTCTCCATGGTACTGTTCCCCATTGCCGTCGGCGCATCGGAGTACTCGCCCTTCCTGGTGCTGCTCGACCTCGCCTGGTGCCTCGTGGTGAGCCGCCTCCTGCTCGGGCGACGACGACCGCGCGTGCTCTCGCAGGTCCTCCTCTTCCTCTCGGCGTGCATTGCGGTGTGGCCGCTCACGACCTTTCCGCGCGTGTCGTCCACGGTGAGCGCGCAGCTCGGCACCGAAGGCGCGCCGCCGCGCTTCTCGCTCATGACGGCGCTCAAGGGCCTGCCCGTGTCGAGCGACGTCGTCGAGCGCACGATCGCGTATGCGGCAGCGGATGGCGCGCCGCTCGCGCTCAGGCTCTACGCGTTACCGGGAAAGGCGGCGCGGCCGACCGTCGTCGTCATCTACGGCGGCGCATGGCGCAGCGGCGCACCGACGCAGTGCGAGAACGTGAGCCGCGCGCTGGCGTCCAAAGGGTTCACCGTCGCGGCGATCGACTACCGGCATTCACCGCGGTTTCCGTTTCCCGCCGCGATCGACGACGTGAATCGCGCGCTCGGGCTGCTGCGCGACTCGGCGGGGGCGTGGAGCATCGATGCCGAGCGCATGGCGGTGCTGGGGCGGTCGTCGGGCGGGCATCTCGCGGAGCTCGCGGCGTATCGCCCGAATGCGTTCCCGCTGAAGGCGGTGGTGGCGGTGTATGCGCCCTTCGACCTTGTACAGGGCTACGAGGATCTACCGAGCCCCGATCCGATCGGCGTGCGTTCGGTGCTGGAGGACTTCACGGGTGGAACACCGGCGACGAGGGGCGCGGTGTATCGCGATGCGTCGCCGTCGTCGTACGTGCGGACAGGCGTGCCGCCGACGCTGCTCGTGTATGGTGGCCGCGACCATGTCGTCAAGCCTGCCTTCAACCGCGGCGCGGCGACGAAGCTGCGTCTCGCGCATGTGCCGGTCGTGGCGATCGAGCTGCCGTGGGCCGAACATGGCTTCGACATGGCGCCGGCGGGGCTGGGAGGGCAGCTCGCGTTCTCGGTGATCTCGGACTTCCTCGATCGCGAGTTGCGGCGCGCGCAGGTTCCCTAGTCGGAACGACGCGTTAGTGCCCGATGGTCACGTTCACTTCCTTCACCGCGCTGTTGCTGCGCCGCACGTCGAACACACCGTTGAGGAAGTCCAGGTGCAATCGCGCATGCAGCGCGACATCGCTCCCGATCACGCCGTCGAACGTCACGAACGTCCAGCGACGCTCCGGCGCGACGGGAATGTTCTCGAGCGTGAGCGCGTAGTCGCCGTCGCTCAGCGCGACGTGCCGCGCCACCCAGCTCGTCATGTGCTGCTCGCTCCCGAGACCACCGATCGTACCACGCCGCATCGCGACGGGCGTCCTCGGCAACTTCTTCAGCATCGACGTCGTGAAGTACGTGCCCTCGGCGCCGGTGTCGAGACCGAAGAGCAGGGGACGGCCGTCCTCCGACACCAGCCGCACAACGGGGTAGCCCACCCAGTACAGGTTGCGCACGGCGCGCGGGTCGCGGTGCGGACGCCTGATCGTGATCGTCGACGCCGCGGCGTCGAGCGTGATGTCGAGCTCGCGCAGCAGGTCGGTGCCGATCACGCCGTCGATCTGCACGACCTCGGGAACGCCGTTCACCACGCGACGGTCCATGCGCAGCACGCTGGCATTCACGAGCGCGGCGCTCAGTCCCTTCGCGGTGATGGGCCCGAGCGAGAGCGAATCCACGAGCACCGCGCGCGCGGGGATGTGGCCGGCCACGACGCCGAGCGCGAGCGAGTCGGTGGACGCGAGCTTCACGCCCGCCTCCACGGCCACGTCGGCGGAGACGAGCGTCATGCTCGCACCGGTGTCGAGCCAGAACTGCTTCGGCTTGCCGTTGATGCGCACGGTGACGATCGGCGTGCCGAATGCGCTGCGCAGCAGCGGCAGCGTCACGGGCGTGCCCGGCACGTCCACGACGGGCGGCGGCAGGTTCGAGAACGCGAGCGCCCACCGCTCCACGGACGCCTGCACGGTGAGCGAATCCAGCACGACGCCGGCGGTATCGGGGTCGGCGCCGATGCTTGCGAGCGCCGGCCAGTCCGAGCGCCACGAGAGCGCCATCGTGAGGCCGACACGCGCGCGACTGCGCACGGCGTTGTCGCGGGCCGCGAGGTGCAGCGCGCGGAAGGCGACGGCGGCGTCCTCGGGATCGCTCATCATCAGCTTGCGCAGCGCGACCGCGAACGTCCGCTCGTCGAGATTCCTCGACGCACGCTCGGCGGCCGGGAGGTCGAGGACGGAGACCTCCTCCCAGAAATCGCGCGGCGGCGCGACGCGGTCGCGCACGAGCCAGTGCGCTCGGTCCAGGCTCACGCGCGCGATGTCGTCCACCGTGTCGGGGACGACGTCGCCCGCGCGGCCTTCGACGATCGCGTCGGCGGAAGGGAGGGGCGCGCCACTTCGACACGCGGCCACGAGGCCGAGCGCGAGGACGAGCGAGCAGAACCGGTGGGCCATCGCCTATTAGACTCCGCGAACCCCCGATCCGACACTACCGGTTCGCGGAGCCCTCGCGCGCGATGGCCAGGCGCAGGACCAGCGTGCGGCCGGGCGCGGGCTCGAAGAACTTCCCACCCGTCGCGTTGACGCTCACGCTGCCCACCGACCGTACGCCGCCGACGTTCTGGAGCGCGACCATCGGCGAAAGCCGCGCGCCGCCGAGCCGAACGTCGCCACCCGCGGCGACGCCGAAGATGGCGCGGCCGGGCGCCTGCGCGCTGTTCGCGTCGTCCACATCCACGGTGCCCGCGAGGTCGGCCGTCGCCGAGAGCAATGCGGCGCCGAGGCGCAGCGCGGCGGTTGTCATGAGCGCGTGGTCGGGCACGCCGGGAATGCGCTTGCCCGCATACGACGTCGTGCCGACGACGTAGCTCTCGTAGCGGTAGTGCGAATACTCGTACGCCGACCGCAGCGCGACGGGGCCGAGCGTCGTCTCGATCCCCACCTCGCCGCCGCGGCGCACCGTGCGGCCCGCGTTGCGATAGAAGCGTCGCCCCGCGCCGTTCG
Source organism: Gemmatimonadaceae bacterium (assembly GCA_039928475.1). GTDB lineage: Bacteria > Gemmatimonadota > Gemmatimonadetes > Gemmatimonadales > Gemmatimonadaceae > AG11. The sequence goes on from JBDSTA010000292.1 coordinate 4,086, forward strand.
GAATGTCGAAGGGCACGAGCTCGTCGCGCGCGTGCGCCTCGAACGCGGCGACGTCCCAGCGCAGCGCGGTGCCCGCGAGCAATCCCTTGGTGCCGAGCTCGAAGTTGAGCGTGCGCTGCGGCTGCAGCTCGGGGTTGATGCCCGCCGAGCCGTCGGGCTTGTTGCCGAGCTCCGTGGTGGTGGGCGTCTCGAAGCTCGTGGACACGTTCGCGTAGAGCGACGCGAGCGGCGTCGCGCGCCACACGAGCCCGAGCGACGGACTCACCGCGTGCAGCGTGCGATCGCCGGAGTCGTCGGGGTTGGTGGACGACACGAGCCGGTCGCGCACGCGGAACTTCACGGCGTCGCCGCGAATGCCCGCCGACGCAAGCACGCTCGAGCCGACGCCGATCTCACCGCGCACGAACGGCCCCACCGACGACACGAGCTCGCGCTGGTCCTTCCGCAGCGCGCCGCGCTCGGTGGCGCCGCCCGGACACACGGCGTTGACGCAGTTCTCGTATTCCTGCCGGTCGTCGTTCTGCCACTGTGCGTCCGCGCCGGCGGCGTAGCGGATGCGCGACGCCATGCCGCTCACGCGTGCCGATGCGCCGCCGCTCGCACGCTTCACGTCCACGATCGCGAACGTGAGCGGGTTGGCGAGCGTGCGCGCACTTCCGTAGGCGAGCGCGTCGATCGTCGCGCCGCCGAGTGCATGCGCGGCGACGAGCGAGACGTCGCCCTGTCGCACAGTCTTGCCCGCGCCCTTCCGCACGGAGAGCGCGTCGGCCTGCGTGGGATCGGCGTCGAACTGCGCGCGCGTGAGCGCACCGGGACTCTCGGCGCGCGATACATCCGACACGCGCACCGCGAGCGTCACGGGTGCCAGCGACATGCGCACGGCGCCGCGCGTCGCGCGCTGGTCGGAGTACGCGCGATACCCTCGGCCCACCACGCGCGTGAGCGACGACGTGGCAC
>JBDSTA010000293.1:0-44764 GCA_039928475.1 Gemmatimonadaceae bacterium
GTCGCGCGCAGCATCTCCACCGCCTCCGGCAGCGCGAACTGCGCCCCGGCGAGGCCGGCGACGAAGTAACCACGCTGCACCTCCCCGCGGAACTCGAGTCGCTTGAGCTCGTGGTAAATTGTCCGCCACTCCATGGCCGGGTGCTCCCGCTTCCACCAATCTCGCGACACTATACCGTATCTCTCGAGCCACTTGCGCGCCACTTGCTCTGGTTCGTCTAGGTTCTCAGCGCCGAGCGTGCCGGGCATGTGCACGAGCGACCAGCGGCCGCCCCACGCGCCCGTTCCGTGCTCGGGAAGGTCGGGGCGGCGCCATTTCGGGAGGCGACGCAGGTTCACCCGCCGCTGCACCACCGGCCGGTTCTGCGAAGGCTTGAAGTCCGCCGGCAGCCAGCGCGCCGGATCCGGTTCGTCGGCGCGCTTCACTGGAAGCACCGACTTCCAGCGCACCACATCGCGCAGCGCCTCGAAGGTGTCGTTCGTGACGAGGCCGTTCGCGACCAATTCTTTGAGGGCGTCCTTCGACGCCTGCGACCCGAGCCCGCTCGCGGCGATCACGTCCGCGGTGAAGGACGCTCCACAAGAACGGAGCACACCCAGCACCTTCCCCGCGTTCTCGCCGAGTGTGCTTTCGTCGGCGGGCGTGCCGACCCAGAGCCGCCCCGTCCCCCGCTCGAAGAAGCGCACCCGCCCGATCTTCGCGCCCGCTTCCGGCCGCGGCTCCGCGGCCCACACGAGCGAGCCGCTCGCGGCAAGGCGGCCGAGTGTGTGTGCGTCGAACTGCTCGACGCGCGACGGCAGGTATTCACGCTCCCAACCCTCCGCTGGTCGCGCGAGCCCGTACATCTGCGAGAGCGCGAGCGCGGTAGCGTCGTTCCCGGTGAGGCGCGTGGCGGGCGTGAGGTGCTGCCAGCGCTGGAGGAAGCGCTGGAAGACGTCGATGCCCACCGCCTCGATCTGCTTGCGTGCCTGCGCGAGCTCCCGGCGCCTGGCCTGCTCGAGCAACCGGCGCGAGGTCCAGCGAATGGTGTCGCGATCGCCGCCGAACACGCCGCGCACGAGGATGCGCTTGCGCTCCCAGTCCTCGAAGCGCCGCTCGATCCACTTCGGGTCGAAGTCGTAACGCGCCCTCGCATCCTCGACGGACACAGGCCCCGCGAGCGCCACCCAGCGCGCGAGGATTTCGCGGCGCGCTGCCTTTTCGGTGAGCACTGCAGTGCTCAGTGCGTCGGGGACTTTAGCGTCGCCGAGCACGTCGCGGCCGAAGGCGGCGAGGTAGCGCGGGTAGGCGTCGACGAGGATATGTCGTGTTTCATGAGGTGGGTGCGCGATGCCGACCTCCACCAGCCGCCCGCTCGCCAGCAGCGCCTCGAGGGGATTCCCGCGAGCCCACAGCGCAGCCGGCGCCACGCGTGCCTCCAGCTCCTCACGCGTCACGTCGCCCGCACGATCCACCAGCAGCGCGAGCTCGTCCACATCGCGTGCCTGACGCCCGGCCGCCGTGCCGCGCCGGCGATCGAGCAGCTCATTCAGCACCACGAGCGTCGCGTCGTCCGCACCCTCGCCGCCCATCAACTCATCGAGCAGTGCCCGATCGAGCGACAACAGCGCCGCACGCTGCTCCGCGCGCGGCGCATCGTCGCCGTACATGTGGTCGATCACGAAGCCGAACTGGAGCGACGCCGCGAAGGGCGACGGAATCTGCGTCTCCACGGTGCGGATCGTGATCGCGCCCGACGCGATGCGTGCGAGGACATCGCGCAGCCCCGCCATGTCGAACGCGTCCTGGAGGACGTCGCGATACGTCTCGATCAATATCGGGAACGACGGATACTCGTTCACCGCCTGCAGCAGGTCGCCCGCCTTCAGGCGTTGCAGCCACAGTGGCATCCGTCGACGAGGATTCCCGCGCGGCAGCAACAGCGCACGCGCGGCATTCATGCGGAAGCGCGCGCCGAACAGCGACGACGCGCCAACCTCCTCCAGCACCAGCCGCTCAGCCTCCTCCACCGAGATGGACCGAATGACGTCGAGCGGCGGTGCCGCACCCATGTCCGGCAGGCGGAGCATGAGGCCGTCGTCGGTCGTCTGCACCTGCACCTCGATGCCGAGCCGCTCGCGAACGCGCCTGCCGAGCGCCATGCCCCATGGCGCGTTGACACGTCCGCCGAAGGGTGCGTGCAGCACCATGCGGATCGAACCCACCTCGTCGCGAAAGTGCTCGAGCACGAGATGCGTGTCGTCCGGGACGATGTCCGTCGCGGCGCGCTGCGACTGCACGTACTCCACGAGCGAGCGCACGGTGGGCTCGTCCGCGCTGTAGTGCTCCTGGATGTCCTTCATGTCCTCGAGCGTGCGCGCGTCGTCGAGCCGGCGGCGCAGCACGCCCACGCGCGCGGTGAGGTGACTCGAGCGTGCCATGAACTCGCCGTGCCAGAAGGGCATGCGCGCCGGCGCACCCGGCGCGGGCACCACGACCACGCGATCGTGCTCGATGGAGCGAATGCGCCAGGTCGAGCTGCCGAGCTGGAAGGCGTCGCCCACGCGCGACTCGTGGACGAACTCCTCGTCGAGCTCACCGAGCCGCGTCTTGTCGGCGAGGTTCACGGTGTAGAGGCCGCGATCAGGAATCGTGCCGCCCGAGATCGTCGCGACCATGCGCGACGACCGCGCGGGCGTGAGCAGGTCCGTCACGCGATCCCACGAGACGCGCGCCTCCAGCTCGGCGGCGATGTCGCTCGGATATTTTCCGGCCAGCATCGCCAGTGTCTCATCGAACGCCGCGCGCGTGAGCTCGTGATACGGATAGGCGCGGCGCACGAAGTCGTAGAGATCCGTCGCGGTCCAGTCCTGCTCCGACGCGACGATCGCGACGATGATCTGCGCGAGCACGTCGAGCGCATTCTGCACGACGCGCGTCGGCTCGACGTCGCCGGAGCGCATGGCCTCGAGGATCGCGAGCTGCTCGATCGCATCGTCGCGAAACGTGGGCACGAAGATGCCGCGGCTCACCGCATCGAGCGTGTGGCCGGCGCGGCCCACGCGCTGCAATGCCGCGGCGACGCGCTTCGGGCTCTGGAGCAGGATGACGAGGTCCACGGAGCCGACGTCGATGCCGAGCTCCAGTGAGCTCGTGGTGACCAGCGCGCGCAGCTCGCCCGCCTTGAGGCGCTCCTCCAGCATGAAGCGCCGCTCGCGCGAGAGCGAGCCGTGGTACGGCTGCGCGATCTCCTCCTCCGCAAGTGCATTCACGCGCGCGGCGATCTTCTCGGACTGCGCGCGGTTGTTGACGAAGATGAGCGTCGTCCGCGCACCGCGGATGCGGTCGAGCACGAGCGGTGCGACGGCGGTCCACACGGTGCCGTCCACGTGCGCGAGGTCGTCCACGGGGGAGACGACCTTCGTCTCCATCTGCTTCACGAGCCCGCAATCGACGATCGTGACCGGGCGGTTTCCCGCAAGGAACCTTGCGACCTCGTCAAGCGGCTTCTGTGTCGCCGAGAGGCCGATGCGCTGCGGGGCGTCGGGCGCGACGCGCGCGAGCCGCTCGAGCGTGAGCGCCATGTGCGCACCGCGCTTCGTCCCCGCCACGGCATGGATCTCGTCGATGATCACCGCGCGCAACGAGCTGAAGATAGTGCGTCCGCGCACGCTCGTCAGCAGGATGTGCAACGACTCCGGTGTCGTGATGAGGATGTGCGGTGTCTTGCGCAGCATCTTCGCCCGCTCGGATGACGACGTGTCTCCCGTCCGCACCGCGACGCGGATTTCGGGAAACTTCCCCGCTGCCATTCCGAGCGACTCGAACCGCTCCTTCAACTGACGAAGCGGCGTCTCGAGATTCCGCTGCACATCGTTGTTGAGCGCCTTGAGCGGCGACACATAGAGGAGGTGCACCGCGTTCGCGAGCGGCGCCTCGAGCCCCTCCGTGATCAGCGCATTAAGCTCCCAGAGGAACGCCGCGAGCGTCTTGCCCGTCCCCGTCGGGGCCAGGATGAGCGTATCGGCCCCGCTCGCGATGGCCGGCCACCCCGCGCGCTGGGGCGCGGAGGGCGCACCGAGGGTCTCGGTGAACCACTCGCGGACGAGAGGATGGAAGGCGTCGAGCGGATCGTCGGACATTGGCGTGGAGCGCGAGTGCGAGAAGTATGCGCATCCGTGTCCGCTCCTGTCATCTGCTGCCACACCTGCCGAAGCAAGATTGTTCTTGCGCCGGCGGGGGAGTCACCGAACTATTCATGGACACTTCTCCGCCGGGGCTTTCCCATGAGGCACTACCTCCCGCTTGGCTTCGCTGCGGTGTCGGGTCGCATGTTGACCATGGGCACCTCGGTGGTGGCGGGCGCGACCGTGAAGCTCTACCACAACGTGCCGTTCGGCTATTACCTGCTGCGCAGCGGCACGAACGGCCTGAGCTACCTCGCGGCGACGACGCCGACCGTGAAGCTCGATGTCTGGATTCAATAGCGCGTGACGTCGTTCGCGTTGTTCGATACGCCCATTGGCGTGTGCGGGATCGTCTGGGGCGCCGAGGGTATTCTCGCAACGCGGCTTCCCGAGGAGAGTGTGCAGGCGACGCGCACGCGGCTGCTGCGCTCGTATCCAAATGCGAGCGAGGCTGCTCCGCCGCAGGTGATCGCGTCCGTGATCGAGGAGGTTGGCGCGCTGCTGCGCGGCGAGCCGCGCGACCTTGCAACTGCGCCGCTGGACATGCGCAGCGTGACGGACTTCAATCGCCGCGTATACGAACTTGCGCGTCGCGTGCTGCCAGGACGTACGGCAACGTACGGCACGATCGCGACGCAGCTCGGTGACGCAACGCAGGCTCGCGTGGTTGGGCAGGCGTTGGGCAAGAATCCGTTCCCGATCATCGTGCCCTGCCACCGTATTCTCGGCACCAACGGTCGGCTCGTCGGCTTCTCGGCCAATGGCGGTGTAGAAACAAAGCGACGGATGCTCGTCATCGAGGGCGCCATCACCGACCTGTTCATGTAGCTCGCTCACTTCAACCCGACCCACATGCATCGTTCACTCGTCAGAGTCGTTCGCAGTCTCGTGTTCACCGTCGCAATCGCTTTCACCCTTCCGACCAGCCTTACCGCACAGACCCGCGAACGTCCCGTCGCTTTCGACAGTGCGGGACGCGTGGCGACCATCACGCCGCCCCTTGCGGCGCGGCTGGGTCTGTCGGCACCGGTGTGGCCGGTCACGGGTGACTTCATCGACGCGAAGCTGTACGTCATCGACTCCACCGGTACGGCGTTCGTGCTCGTCGCGCGACGCCCGCAGGACGTTCTCGATCGCTATGCGCTGACGCTCGTGCAGCGGCGCGAGCTCGCCATGGCCATCGATCGTGGCAACGCGCTGTTCGCGATGCGCCCCGGTCACGATGCGTCGTCGACGATCGTCTCCGAGCCAGTGCGCGGGTCGTTCGTCGTGCACCAGACGCTGCTCGGCGGCCTCGTCTTCGGCCCTGCCGCCGCGTTGCTGTTCGACCAAGGCGCGGCCGCGAGCGCCGCCTACCTCGCCGTCACCGGCACGACGTTCTTCCTGGCGGCGAACCTCACCCAGACGACGCCGGTGTCGCGCGCGCAGAATCATCTCTCGTGGCACAGCGCGCGTCGCGGTGCCATCGCGAGCGGCCTGCTTACGTACGCCATCGCCGGTGATGGTCCCGACCGCGTCGGCTTCGCAACGGCGGGACTCGTCGGCGGCATCGCGGGCGACGTCATCGGTTTCAGGCTCGGCGAGCCGATGACGGACGCGGAGGCGCATGGTACCTCACATGGGTCGTCCGTTACGGGGCTGGTGACCGCCGGGCTGCTCGGCGGCTTGGGTGCCTACAAGAACGAAGGCAGCGCGCGCGCCGCGTCGGCGGCGATCGTCGGCATGGGTGCGTTGGGCTATCCGCTTGGCCTGCGCTATGTGCGCAGCGCGCCGTACTCGGTCACGTCGGGCGACATCGGCGCGCTCCTGCCGGCGGAGTACATCGGCATGGCCGCCGTGTCGGCGTTCCTGCCGGACCGTGCGTCGCCGCAGGCGGTGTATGGCACGCTCGCCGCGGGCTTCGCGCTCGGCGCTGTGGCCGGCGATCGGATGCTCGTGCGTCCCTTCGATCACACGGAGGCGGAGGCGCGCCTGGTGGAGTACGGGACGGCTGCCGGTGCGTTGGTCGCGCTCGCGGTGCCGGTGCTCGCGAAGTCGAACAACCATCTGGCATTTGGCGCCGGGGCCATCGGTGGAATGCTCGGCATGGTGTTGACGGAGCAGATGATCCAGCCCCATCGCGTAAAGAGCGGTTTCGGCGATGCGCGCAAGGCAGAAACGCGGCGCACGGGCGGCGTGGATGTGCGCGTGACGCCCGAGGGGTTGGCGTTCGCGGGGCTGGGATTGCGTGGGAATCATTCGCTGTTGTCCGTCACCTTCTAGGTGACGGGATTCGCGCGGATCTGTAAGGCGATCCGCGCGGATCGGTTCCACGGCTGGCGTTCTGGCGTATGTCCGCTCCTCGAATCACTTGATACCAATGCCGCGTGCGCGTATCGGTTGCGGCCGGACAGGCTTCGTTCGCGTGGGAGTCGTGCTGGCATTGGGCGCCCTCGGCTGCAATGGGCCGCTCGATTGCGTCGACATTGGCGTGTTCGCGTTGCGCGTCAGCGTGATCGATGATCGCTCCGGCGCGTCTCTCACGAATGGGTCGACGATCATCGTCGTTGACGGAGCGAGGCGGGATTCCACCGTTATCCAGACTGGCCCTGCCGCAGACGCTTTCCTTGCCTGTTGCCACGGCGGGACGTTCAGCTTGACGGTTCGGCACGCAGGTTACGTGGAACGGGCCCAGAGCAACATCGTGGTGAAAGAGGACGCTTGTGGGCATCCTCGCACGGCCAGCGTGGAAGTCCGTCTTACTCCGGTGCCCGGCCTCACCGCCGTTAGCGGCTCCCAGACGAATCTGAAACGTGCGGCCAGATGGCGCTTGCTGCCAAGGCCGTGCTGATTCCGTTAAGTCGAGGGCGGGAGCCAGCCCGGGCGCGATAGGTCAGGGAATGGCCTGGCACCCCTCCACCTTCGTGCACTGCGGATCCAGCGGTGCGAGCTTGAGGCGAGCGAGTTCCTTGTTCACCGCCACCAGGTCGATCCGGTACACGTCCGCGAGCTTCGTCGTGTAGCCCTTCAGCTCCGACACGAGGATGTCGAAGATCTCCGGCATGTTGTTCGTCGGCGGTCCGTCGCCGCGCTCCGACATCGAGAGCAGGTTCGCCAGGCGGTTGTTCACCTTGATCGGGAAGTTGAGCGGATCCTGCCCGCTCTGGTTCCGCACCTGGTAGATGTTCTCTTCCACGGCCGAGACATTCGTCTTGAGCTTCTCGCCGGTCGTCTTGAGTGTCGCGTCGTCCGACTTCTTGTAGCGGTCCGCGAGCTGCGCCTTCACGCGGCGGATGCCGATCACCGATTCGTTCGCCTCGTTCGCCTTGTCGCGCACCTTCTTGCCGAACGCGAACTGCGCGCGGAGGTCCGCGTCGCTCACATCGGGAATGCGTGGGTTGCGCACCACCACGACCGGCGCATCGGCGCTCACGCCATCTGCCGTGAGGCGCGCGGTGTACTTGCCCGGCGGTACGGCCGGGCCGTTCGTGCCCGCGCCCCAGAGGATCATCCCGGGGAAGCTCGCGATCGGCTTCGTGCGGAGATCCCAGGCGAGGCGGTTGATGCCCGCCGTCTTCGGGAGGAAACCGCCGCCGCCACCACGACGACCACCCGTCGGCGCCGCTGCCGCGCGGCCCGTCGAGTCGGGGCGCGTCGTGTCGGGCTCGAAGGTGCGAAGCACCGTGCCCGTGGAGTCGAGGATCTCGAGCTTCGCCGTTGTCGGCGCGCTCTTGAGGTACCAGCTCAGGGTCGTCCCCGCGCCCGAGCGCACTGCGGGCGGCGGCGTGAACACGTGCACGGCCTTCGCGAGCGTCGTCGGACTCGCCTGGCGCAGCGGCGCGATGTTGTCCAGGACCCAGAAGCCGCGGCCGTGCGTCGCGATCACGAGCTCGTTGCCTTCGACGACGAGGTCCGCGACGGGCACGTCGGGCATGTTGAGCCGGAGCGATTCCCAGTTCGCGCCGTCGTCGAGCGAGATGTAGGTGCCGTGCTGGCCCGCGGCATACAGCACACCACGGCGCGTTGGATCTTCGCGCACCGCGTGGATGTAGTCGTCGGCGCGAATGCCGTTGACGATCTTCGTCCACGTGCGGCCGTAGTCACTCGTCTTCCAGATGTACGGCGCGAAGTCGTTGAGCAGCGGGCGACGAACGGCGATGTACGCGCCGCCGTCGTTGAACGCCGACGCATCGATCTGCGACACGCGGCCGAAGTCGGGCATGTCCTTCGGCGTGACGTTCGCCCACGTCTTGCCGTTGTCGCGCGTGACGTGCACGAGACCGTCGTCCGAACCGGTCCAGATGGTATTGAGGTTCTTCTTCGACGGACCGACGGAGAAGATGACGCCGTACACCTCGGGGCCGTTCATGTCACCGGTGATCGGACCACCGGACTTCTCCATCGTCTCGGGCGCATGACGCGTCAGGTCGCCGGACAGCAGGTTCCACGTGCGGCCGCCGTCCATCGTGCGCCACAGGCGCTGCGACGACACGTACAGCGCGCGCGTGTCCACTTGCGAGAACACGATGGGATACGTCCACTGCCAACGGTCCTTGATGTCCTTCGAGGGCTCGCCCGAATAGAACCACGGATACGGATTCACCTCGCGCGAAATGCCCGTGCGCCGGTTGAACTTGTCGAGGTACCCGCCGTTGTTCGTACCGGAGTAGAAGAGGTCCGGGTCGCGCGGGTCGGGCCCGATGTACCCGGGTTCACCGCCTCCGGCCTGGTACGACTGCGCCATGCCGCCGAGCGTGATGTCCGTGGCGCCGAGTGCCGGTGGGGTGCTGTCGGTGTTCGCGGCAGCGCCGCCTCGGCCGCCGCCACGCCCGCCGCGTGCACCTGCCGTCTGCGCTGCCGTGAACTGCGCGATGTTCCAGTTGAAGGGCGTGCACAGCGTGGAGTTGTCCTGCTGCGAGCCGCACACGTGATACGGAATGTGCTTCGTCGTGATCGCGTGATAGAACTGCTCCGTGGGATAATCCTGCGCCGTCCAGCGGCCACCGGTGTTCGTGGATACCGCGCCGCCACCGTCGTTGCCGACGACGAGGTGCGTCGTGTTGTCGGGATCGATCCACAGGTCGTGCATGTCGCCGTGGGTGCCGTTGCCGATGTTCGTCGTCGTCTTGCCGCCGTCCTTCGAGCGGAACATGGACGTGTTCTGCATGTACACGACGTCCTGGTCCTTCGGGTCCGCGTAGACGTGCGTGTAGTAGAACGCGCGCTGGCGGATGTCGCGGTTCGAGTTGACGAGCGCCCACGTCGCGCCCGCGTCGTCGGACTTGAACAGTCCACCGCTGTCGTGCTCGACGAGCGCGTAGACGCGGTTCGCATTCGCGCTCGAGACGGCGACGCCGATGCGGCCCACGACGCCCGCCGCGGGCAGGCCCTTGGCGCGCGTGATCTCCGTCCACGTCTCGCCGCCGTCGGTGCTCTTGAAGAGGCCGGACCCGGGCCCGCCCGACGACATCTGGTACTCCTTGCGATACGCCTCCCACAGCGCGGCGTAGATGACGTTGGGATTCGTGCGGTCGATGGAAATGTCGATCGCGCCGGTCATGTCATTGCGATAGAGCACCTTCTTCCACGACTTGCCGCCGTCCACCGACTTGAACACGCCGCGCTCGGCGCTCGGGACGGAGTACTTCCCGAAGCTCGCGACGTAGACGATGTCGGGGTTCGTGGGGTGGATGCGGATCTTCGAGATGCCATCCGAGTTGCTGAAGCCCACGTGCGTCCAGGTCTTGCCGGCGTCGGAGGATTTGTACACGCCATCGCCAGGCATGATGTTCCCGCGAATGCAGGTCTCGCCCATGCCGATGAACACGATGTCGGGGTTCGACTCCGACACGGCGACGGCGCCGACGCTCGCCGACTTGAGCTGCCCGTCGGTGACGGCCGCCCAGTTGTCCCCGCCGTCGGTCGTCTTCCACAGCCCGCCCCCCGTCGCGCCGAAGTAGCCCTCCTTCGGACGGTTCCGCACACCGGACACGGCGATGGACCGCCCGCCGCGATCCGGGCCGATGTTGCGCCATCTATAGGAAGAGAGGACCACCGAGTCGATGGCGCTCTTCTGGGCGCCGGCCGGTATCGCGGCGACGACCAGGAGCGAGGCTGCGACGAGACGACGGAACGAAGGCATTGTTGTGCTCGATATGAATGTGGTGTCCACTCGCCAACGTTGCCTCGCTGCGCCGCGAGAGGCAAGATTCAACGAGCGTATTGGTGACAACCCTGAAGAGCGACAGCATGCAACAGAAGCAACGCGAGGCCGGCCAATGATCGCCTGGCTCGGTACCGGACTCCTTGGTGCGAACTTCGTTCGCGCCCTCACCGCGCGCGGCAAGACCGTGCACGTGTGGAACCGCTCACCCGCGAAGGCGCGCGCGCTCGAGGAGGCCGGCGCGAGGGCCTTCGACGACCCGGCGGATGCCGTGCGCGGTGCGTCTCGCGTGCACATCACGCTCAAGGACGACGAGACCGTCGACGACATTCTCTCTCGCGCGTCGTCCGGTTTCTCGAAGGACACGATCGTCGTCGACCACACGACGACCGCGCCCGCGCTCACCGCGCAGCGCGTCGCGAGGAGTGCCGTGCGCTTCCTGCACGCGCCGGTGTTCATGGGCCCGCCCAACGCGCTTGCCGCCACGGGTACGATGCTCGTGTCGGGCGAACCCGACCTGATTGCCGCGGTGAAGCCCGAGCTGGCGAAGATGACGGGCAAGGTCGTGGAGCTCGGCGACGACCCGTCGCGCGCGGCGTCGATGAAGCTGCTCGGCAATCACCTCATCGTCGTCCTCACCGTTGGCGTCAGCGATTCGCTCGCGCTCGCGGAGTCGCTCGGCCTCACGCGCAACGCACTCGGCGAGCTGCTCGAGTTCTTCAATCCCGGCCTGCAGCTGCCGGCGCGCATGGCGCGCCTCCAGGCGGAGGACTACGAGAACCCGTCGTGGACGCTCGCGATGGCGCGCAAGGATGTGCGCCTGATGCAGGAGGCGGCGCGCGACGGCAACGTCGAGCTCATGGCCCTGCCGGGTATCGCCGAGCGTATGGATGAGTGGATCGGGCGCGGTCGGTCTGATGACGACTGGACGCTCGTGTCGAAGAAGGCCGAGTAGGGGTTTCTTTGTGAAATCCTTGTGGGGAGTGCACCGCTCTTTGTGCCTCCCTAATGCCTGTGCCGGTAACGTCCGTGCATGGCCACCGCGTACCGACAGCTCAAGCAGCTGCTCTTCGGACGTCCGCTCCCCAGTGAACGACTCGAGCACGAGCGACTGAACAAGAAGACGGCGCTCGCCGTCCTCTCGTCCGACGCCATCTCGTCGGTGGCGTACGCCACGGACCAGATCCTCTTCGTGCTCGGCGGCGCCATCGGCCTCGCCGCCGTGAACTACGTGCTCCCGATCTCCGCGGTGATCGTGGGCCTGCTTGTCCTCGTCGGTCTCTCGTATCGCCAGACCGTGTTCGCCTATCCCGGCGGTGGCGGGTCATACACCGTGGCGCGAGAGAACCTTGGCGCGATGCCGGGGCTCATTGCCGCGGCGGCACTGCTCACCGACTACATCCTCACGGTCGCGGTGTCCATCTCGGGCGGCGTGGCGGCGATGACGTCGGCCTACCCGTCGCTCGTCCCGCATCGGGTCCTCATCTGCTCGCTGTGCATCCTCCTGCTCGCGACGGTGAACCTCCGCGGCGTGCGCGAGTCAGGCGCGGCATTCAGCCTGCCGACGTACGCCTTCATCGTCATGATGCTCACGCTACTGGGAATGGGCGCCTTTCGATACTGGAGCGGGCACGAGCTCGCCGTGCTCGCCACGTTCAGGACGGATGCACCCACCGCGCGAGCCGTTGCGTCGCCCATGACGAGCATCGCGCTGGCATACCTGCTCATGCGGGGGTTCGCCGAGGGCTGCGCGGCGATGACGGGGACCGAGGCGATCTCGAATGGCGTCATGGCCTTCAAGGCGCCGGCGCAACGCAATGCCGCAACCACGCTCGGATGGATGATCGCGATCCTGGCGCTGTTCTTCCTTGGCGTGTCCTTTCTCGCGCAACACTACCAGGTGATGCCGACGGCCGACCAGACCGTCCTCTCCATCCTCGGCCATCACATCTTCGGCGGCGGCGCCCTGTACTACGCGCTGCAGTTCACCACGTTCGCCGTGCTGGTGCTCGCCGCGAACACCGCATTCGCCGACTTCCCGCGACTCGCCGGCATCCTGGCTCACGATCGCTACATGCCGAGACAACTGGCGGCACGCGGGGACCGGCTGGCGTTCTCGAATGGCATCCTGATGCTGGCGCTGGTGGCGTGGATCCTGGTGTGGCTCTTTCGCGGCGACACGAACGCGCTCGTGCCGCTCTATGCGATTGGTGTGTTCGTCTGCTTCACGCTGTCGCAGGCGGGCATGGTCGTGCATTGGCGCTCAGTGCGCTCGCCGGGTTGGCAGTGGAAGGCGTGGCTCAACGGTGTCGGCGCCGTGGCCACGGGCCTGGTGTCGATCGTCCAGGTCGTCACGAAGTTCACGGGCGGTGGCTGGATCATCGCGCTCATCATTCCCTTCATCATCGCGATGCTTCGCGCGATCCATCGCCACTACGCGGAGTTCGGCGAGGAGATCGCGTTCCGGGGCCACAGTCCGGTCAATCCGCTCCATCACAGCGTCATCGTACCGGTGAACGGGATCACGATGGCGACGTCCGGCGCGCTCGTGTACGCGACGACCATCTCGCACGAGGTGCGCGCGGTCTACGTCGAGGTCGATGCGCGGGATACGGCGCAGCTGCTCGAGGAGTGGGCGCAGTGGGACATCGGCGTTCCGCTCGTCGTCGTGCCGTCCCCGTATCGCTCCATCCTCAAGCCGCTCGTCGCGTATGTGGACGACTTGCGCATGCACGCGCCCGGCGAGCTGGTCACCGTCGTCGTGCCCGAGGTCGTCCCGCACCGATGGTGGGAGCACCTGCTGCACAACAAGACCGCGCTCTACATCCGCACCGCCTTCCTCTTCAAGCCGAATGTCGTTGTGACGGCGATCCCGTATCACGTGGGAAGCACGATGCGCGTGCGTGAAGTGTTCGACGACATCGACGACATCGACGGAGCTGCCGCATGATCCGATCTTCAGTGCTCGCCATCGCTTGCGCATCACTGCTGGTCGCATCGGCCTGCGACGGCGATGACGCCCCTCACATGGCGGAAGGTGCGAACCGGCTGGTCGGGTCGTGGGACGTGGTCTTTCACGCGAACCCGGGCGTGATGCATGGCCGCGCCGACTCCGTCGCGGGATCGCTCGCCTTTGCCGAGAACCGGTTCGGCCCGCGCGACATGCGCGAGCTGGAGGGCATCACGGACCAGGGTGTCTACGATCTCGACTTCCTTCCACTCGGCTTCGCGACGAGGGACCCGGAGGCGTCGCCCGTCGCTGTCGCGCGCGTCGCTGCGAAGACCGCCGCCGGCGTCGATTCGCTCTATGTCGTCCTCGATCCCGAGGGCACGCGCATCATCGTACGACTATCCGGCATACTGCGCCTCGACAGCGCCTCGGGCACGTGGACGGCGACGTCCTTCAGCAGTGGGGGCGGGTCCGGGACTTTCGCGATGTGGCGGCACAGCCAGGAGCGCACGCGCTGAGGGGGGCGGTGTCCGACTTTCCCCCCCTTTTCCGCATGTTCTAGTAGCGGGGCGCCTGATGCCTCGCGTCTGTTCCCCCCCGGACCGGATGATGTCATGAACCGGAATGCCCCACTGCCCCTCGCCGGCAGGATCCTCGCGATCCTGTCCCTCGCCGCATGCTCGGACCTCCCAGCCTCGGCCCCCTCGCTCACGGCTCCCGAGCTCGCGTCGGTCACGTCGTCTGCCTCCAAGGGCGGTGCGCCGAACGCCGAGGCCGCGCTCGTCCGCCAGTTGGCCGCTGGCCGCGGCATCACATCTTTGCCGACACCGCCACGCGTGCGTCCGCAGCTCGTGCGGCTTGGGCAGGCGCTCACGTTCGATCCCATCCTCAGTGGCAATCGCGACATCTCGTGCGCGACCTGCCACTTCCCCACGCTCGGCACCGGCGACGGGAAGAGCCTGTCCATCGGACAGGGCGGATCGAACGTCGGTCCAGCGCGCTCGCACCCGCAGGGCGTATTCATCGCGCGCAACGCGCCGCCGCTGTTCAACCTCGGCGCCATGAAGCACCTGTTCTGGGACGGACGCGTCGCGGACAACGGCGCGGGCGGCGTCAGCACGCCGGCCGGTGCCCTCGTCACGCCCGCGATGCAGCACGTGTTCGAGTTCGGGCCCATCTCCGCACTCGGCATGTTTCCCGTCACCAACCGCGCGGAGATGCGCGCGGGTACCGGCAATGAGCTCGCAGACATTCCCGACGCCGACATGCAGGCTATCTGGACTGGGCTCATGAAGCGGCTCGGCGCGATCCCCGAGTACCGGGCCATGTTCGAGAATTCGTATCCGGGCACGAAGTTCGAGGACATGACGTTCGCGCATGCGTCCAACGCGATCGCCGGCTTCATCGTCGACAGCTATTCACTCGCGAATTCTCCGTGGGACCAGTTCCTCGCGGGTCGCGACGACGCGCTCACGCCGAAGCAGCTCGAGGGCGCGAAGACCTTCCTCACGCTCAAGTGCTCCATCTGCCACAGCACGGCCACGCTGAGCGACGACCAGTTTCACAACGTCGCCATTGCGCAGATCGGGCCGGGCCAGGGCAACGGCGTGTCGCTGCGTGACGACTTCGGTCGCATGAACGTGAGTGGCGACCCGAACGACATCTACAAGTTCCGCACGACGCCGCTGCGCAACGTCGCGGTCACTGGCCCGTATGGTCACGACGGATCGATCGTCTCGCTCCGCCGGTTCGTGGAGCACTACAGCGAGTCCGACCTCAAGCTCACCGACTTCAATCCCTTCGAGATCGAGCCGGCGCTACGCAACACGCTGCTCGTCAACGCGGCGCCGGTCATCGCAGGGCGCGACCCGATCATCGTCGGCGTGGTGCTCACGGACGACCTCGTGGACAAGCTCATGGACTACATGGGCGCGCTCACGGATCCCGCGGTCAAGGATCTCGACAAGACGATTCCACAGCACCTGCCGAGCAAGCTTGCCGTGCTGCGTCCGCACTAGCTCCCCCGTGCAACCGCTGCTTGCGCCTCCCGCCCGAGCAGCGGTTGACCGCGTTCCTTCCGCAGCACCTCGTACGAGGCCTGGAACAACGAATCCGCGGCAGCGCGCTTTCCAGACGCCGCGAGGCACGTTCCCAGCACGAGCTTCGCCTCGGCCGTGCGCCAGCTCTCCTCGCCATAGCCCTTTCGCGCCGAGGCGAGTGCGCGCTCGAGCATCGGCTGCGCCTTGTCCGTCTCGCCACGCGCGAGCAGGATGCGCGCGAGGCCGATCTCCGTATTGATGTACGCGAGGCGCTGCTTACCCGAGTCGATGTGCGCCTCGAGGTCCCGGAACGTTTTCTCTGCTTCTGCCGTGTTGCCGGCCTCGCGCAGTGCCCGCGCGAGGTTGACTCGCACCGTCGTGTAGTTGGGATGCTGCTCGCCCAGGAGCTTGCCGTACATGGCGACCGACTCGCGGAAGAGCACCACGGCTCCTGCGGGATCGCCGCTCAACTGGCGCACGTTGGCGAGGTTGTTGAGGTTGAAGGCGACGGCGGTGTGCTCGCTGCCGAACATCGCGCGATTGATGCCGAACGCCTGCCGGTACGTCTGCTCCGCCTCGGTAAAGTTGCCCTTCATGCGCAGGATGGTCGCGAGGTTGTCGAGGCTCGCCGCGACATAGCTGTGCTGCTCGCCGAACGTCTGGCGATCCATCGCGAGCGCCTCGCGCACGAGTTGCTCCGCCTCGTCCAGCTGACCGCGTTCGCGTGCGATGAGGCTGGCGAGGTTGTTCATGTTGACCGTCACGCTCGGGTGCGCCTTGCCGAGCGACTTCTGCTTTGCGGCGAGCGCACGCCGGTAGAGCGCGATGGCCTCGTCCACCTGCCCGCCCTGCATCTGCTTCAGCTGTGCCAGGTTGTGGATGACCGATGCCGTCGTCGGGTGGTTCTCGCCAAGCCTCCGCTGCATGATCGCAAGCGCGGAGCGGTAGAAGGGCTCGGCCTTGTCGTACTCTCCCTTCGACCAGTACGCGAGCCCGAGCTGGTTGGTGCTGTTCGCCACGGCGACGTCGCTGTCACCCAGCACGGCACGACGGATGTCGAGCGCTTCACGAAAGAAGAGAATCGCCTTGTCGTAGTCGTTGCGCTCCTGGTAGAGCGCGCCGAGGTGGTCGAGCGAGATCGCCGTCGCCGTGTCGCGACTGCCGAGCAGCGCGCGACGCTGCGCGAGCGCATCGAGCAGCAGTGGCTCCGCCTTGTCGAACTGGTCCTGCCTGAAGAGCACTTCGCCCAGGTGATCTTCTGCGGTCGCGACGTCCGCGTGTGAGTTGCCATGCAGCGCGCGCTGCTGGTCGAGCGCGCGCTGGAACATCGGCGCCGCGCGATCGAACATCCCGAGGCTGCCGTATACGCGGCCGATGACACCGCGGAGCTCGGCCTGTACCTCCGGCTCGTCGGCAAGGACGGAGTCGATGCGCCCCGCGCCGCGGTCGAGGATCGCGCGCGCCGATGTCTCGCCGAGCTTGGGATCGGGTGGCGCGAACGGATCGGCGACGTCGAACACGTTGACGAGATACTGCTCCACCGCCGTCGCCTTGTGCGCCTCGCCTTCCGCCTCCGAACGCAGTCCGCGCTCGCGGAACGCCGCGGCCGCGAGGACGAGCACCACACCCGCGGCGACCGCGACGCTCTTCCTGTGCCGGCGGACGAACTTCCGGATGCGGTACGTCGTGGTGCCCGCGGCGGCCAGGACGGGACGTCCGTCGCGAAACCGCTGGATGTCGTCCACCATCGCCGTCGCGGACGCATAGCGCTCGTTCGGCTCCTTGCTGAGCCCCTTCATGACGATGGCGTCGAGCTCGCGACGCGCGGAGCCACTCATGGCCGCCATCGGCGACGCGGGCGTGGCGACTGACGATGGCGACGGGGCGTCGCGCAACAGCACCCGGTCCTCGAACTCACGCTGGCTCGACTCCACCACGCCGAACGGCAGCTTGCCGCTCGCGAGTTGATACAGCACGGCGGCGAGCTGGTAGACGTCCGTGAGCGTATTCACCGGCTCACTGCGAATCTGCTCGGGCGCGGCGTACTCCGGCGTCATCCAGTGATGGCCTGCACGCGTCTGCGGTGCGGATGGTGCGGCGCTCGGGTCGAGCAGCTTCGCGATGCCGAAGTCGAGCAGCTTCACGACGCCATCGTCGTCCACGAAGATGTTCGACGGCTTGAGGTCGCGATGCACCACGAGATTGTTGTGGGCGTGTTGCGTCGCGCGCGCTACCGTCTGGAACAGCTCCAGTCGCTCGGCGATGCCGAGCGCGTGTTCGTTGCACCATGCGTCGATCGGCTTTCCGTTCACGAGCTCGAGCACGAGGAACGGCAGTCCGTCGTCGGTGACGCCGCCGTCGATCAATCGCGCGATGTTCGGGTGATTCAGCGTGGCCAGGATCTGCCGCTCGGCGCGGAAGCGATGCTGGTCGGCATCCGAGTCGAGGTTGGAGCGCAGCAGCTTCACCGCCACCTGCTGCACGAATGCGCCGTCGTCGCGCTCGGCGCGGTAGACGCGGGACATCCCGCCGTGCCCGATCTCGCGGACGAGGCGATAGGCGCCGACACGCCGGCCCACGTGGTTGCCTGATCCTGCCTCCGCGATCGCCGCCGCAGCCGCCGCCGATGGCGGAATGTTCAGGAACTTCTCGGCGCGGTCGGCGCTGTCGAGCAGGGACTCGACCTCCTGTCGCAGCGCGGCGTCGCCGGCGCATTCCTCGTCCAGGATCTCGCGTCGGCGATCGGGCTGGCTCGTGAGCACTGCGTCGAGGACGTGCTCCACGCGCCGCCAGCGTTCGGGGTCCTTCATGGTCCCTCAGTCGGTCATCGTTGCCCGTGCAATGTCCAGCTCGCGCAGCAGGAACATGCGCGCCTTCAGCCAGTCGCGTCCCACCGTGCGCACGGACACGCCGAGCAGGCCGGCGACGTCGTTCTCCGTGAGGCCGGCGAAGAACCGCAGCTCCACGATCTTGCGGAGGCGCGGGTCGACCTCGTCCAGGCGGTCGAGGGCCTCGTCGAGCTCGAGGATGCGATCGAGCTCGAACTCCACCGCCGCGGTGGCGTCGCCGAGCGAGACGGGTGTCTGGTCGCCGCCGCGCTTCTCCGCCTTCCGGCGACGCGCGAAGTCGACGAGCACCTGCCGCATGGCGCGCGAGGCCGCGCCGAAGAAATGATTGCGGCCGTCCCATGCCGCGCCTCGATCGCCCGCGAGCTTGAGGTAGGCCTCGTGCACGAGCTCCGTGGTGCAGAGCGTGACCGAGCCGTCATTGGCATGACGGTGGTGCCGCGCGAGCCGCTTGAGCTCATCGTACACGAGCGGAAACAGCTCGCTCGTTGCTTCCTGGTCGAAGTCGGGCTCGCGCGGGATCGTCACGAGGAGAGTCTGCCCGGCGCTCGACGAGTCCGCAAGCAGTAGAATGCCTGAGGCCGTATGAGGCAGTTTTCTTTACACCATGAGGTTTACGCCATGCGCCACGTTCGTCCAGGAGAGCTCGGCTAGGAAAGCCCGACGATCTCCCCGTTGGCCGCGATCGACATGCCTTCCGCAGCCGGCACCTTCGGCAGCCCCGGCATCGTCATGATGTCACCGGCCTTCGCGACGACGAACCCTGCACCGGCCGATCCGTACACCTCGTTGATGGTGATGCGGAACCCCGTTGGCTTGCCGAGGCGCGTTGCGTCGTCCGTCAGCGAGTACTGCGTCTTCGCGATGCACACCGGTGTGTTCGCCATGCCGATCGATGTCAGGTAGACGATCGACTTGTCGGCGGACGACGAATAGTCGACGCCATCGCCGCCGTACACCTTCTGCACGATCGTCGTGATCTTCTCCTTGATGGGAAGATTGACGTCATAGATCGGCTTGTACGCCGCGGTCCGGCCATCCAGCAGGGCGAGCGTCTCGCGCGCGAGCTCTTCGCCGCCTTCGCCGCCCTTCGCCCACACATCCGTGAACACGACCTTCACGCCAAGATGCGCGGCGTGATCCAGCACCATCTGCAGCTCCGCCTCGGTGTCCGTCATGATGCGGTTGAGCGCGACGACGACCGGCACACCGAACTGCTGCACGTTCTTCACGTGATGGTCGAGATGTGGCAGCCCGCGCTGGAGCGCGCCGAGATCCTCCTTGACGAGTGACGCCTTGTCGAGGCCGCCCTGCATCTTCAGCGAGCGCACGGTTGCGACGAGCACCGCCGCCTCGGGATTCAGCCCGCCCACGCGACACTTGATGTCGAAGAACTTCTCCGCGCCGAGGTCCGAGCCGAATCCCGCCTCGGTGATGACGACGTCCCCGAGCGCGAGCGCGGACTTCGTCGCGATGATGGAGTTGGTGCCCGTGGCAATGTTGCCGAACGGCCCCGCGTGCACGAGGCACGGTCCACCCTCGAGCGTCTGCACGAGGTTGGGGCGAATTGCGTCCTTGAGCAGCATCGTCATCGCACCCGCGGCCTTGAGGTCGCGCGCGTGCACCGGGCCCTTCGCCTTCCCGGCCGTCGCGCCGACGATGATGTTGCCGAGGCGCTGCTCCAGGTCCGCGCGGCTCGTGGAGAGCGCGACGATCGCCATCACCTCGCTGGCGGGGATGATGACGAAGTGCTCCTCGCGCACGATCCCGTCCGCTGCGCCGCCCATACCGATGATGCAGTTGCGGAGCGCGCGGTCGTTCATGTCGATGGTGCGCGGCCACGTGATGCGGCGCGGATCGAGGCGGAGGTCGTTGCCCTGCTGCAGGTGATTGTCCATCATCGCGCTCAGCAGCGCATGGGCGCTGGAGATCGCGTGGAAGTCACCGGTGAAGTGGAGGTTGATGTCCTCCATGGGCACGACCTGCGAGTAGCCACCGCCAGCGGCGCCGCCCTTCACGCCGAACACGGGGCCGAGGCTCGGCTCGCGGATGCAGAGCACGGCGTTGGTGCCGATGCGTCGCATTGCCTGCGCGAGCCCGACGCTCACCGTGCTCTTGCCTTCACCGGCGGGCGTGGGGCTGATCGCGGTGACGAGCACGAGTCGCCCCTTCACGGGACGATTTGAGATCTCGAGCGGGATCTTCGCCTTGTACTTGCCGTAGAGGTCGAGGTCGTCCGGTCCAAGGCCGACGTCGGCCGCGACGTCCACGATGGGACGCATGTGCGCGGCCTGCGCGATCTCGATGTCGGAGAGGAACGGGGATTTCATTGCGTTGTCATTCCGAGCGTGGCGAGGAACGTGTCACTTGTCATGAAGACTTGCCGCGATTCTGCACGAACTGCCAGCCGAACCGCCCCTTGATGCAGAGATTGCCCAGCGTGATGTCGTTGTCGAGCGGTGACGTTGCCTTGATGATCTTCTCGTCCTGCACGTGCAGCGTGAGCGTGCAGCCCACGCCACAGTATGGGCAGATCGTATCCGTCTGCGCCTGCTTCGATTCGTCCCACGATCCGTCGGCGCGCATGTCGAACTCGCTCTTCGCCATGAGCGCCCCCGTCGGGCACACCGCGATGCAATTCCCGCAGTAGACGCACGCGCTGTCCGGCAGCGGCACCGCGAGCTCCGTGGAGATGCGCGCATCGAACCCGCGGCCGGCCACCGCGATGGCGAACGTGTTCTGGTGATCGGGCCCGCACGCCTCGACGCACTTGTAGCACAGCACGCACTTGGCGTAGTCGCGGATGTAGAGGTCGTTGTCCACCTTCACCGGCTGCGCCACGGTCGCGGCATACCCGGGATCGGGCATGGCGTGGTGACCCGGGATTGCAGCGTCGCGCAAACCACTGGGTGTTGGCGGCGCTGGTGGCCCGAACCGCTCCGGCTCGCATCCGTATTCGGCGAGCATCTCCGGCATGCCCGGCGTCGTCGAGAGATCCACTGACGACGCGAGCAGCTCGAGCACCACCTTGCGCGTGTGGTCCACCCGCGGCGAGCGCGTCTTCACCACCATGCCCGGTTCCGCCGCGCGCGAGCAGCTCGGCACGAGCACCCGTGCGCCTTCGACTTCGACGACGCACACGCGGCACACATTCACCGGCTTGAGCGTCTCGAGATAGCAGAGCGTGGGGATCGACTCACCGATCGTGTTGCAGGCGCCGAGGATGCTGGTACCCTGCGGGACAGACACTGCCTTCCCGTCGATGGTGAGCTCCACCATCGGTCGTGGCGTGCGGCTCCGGCGCTCGAGCGTGACGAAGGTGGCGGCTGTCATGACATGTACCGTGGCGCCGGAGCGTCGATCGTCTCGCTGGGCGCCGGCGTCGCTGCCCCATAGAGTCCAAGCCGCTTGACCGCCGATTCCACCGCGCTGTACGCCGTCTGCCCGAGCCCGCAGATCGACCCGTCCTTCATGCCCGCGCCAATTTCCTCGAGCAGCGCCAGCTCGCGCCCGACACCGCCGATCGTCTTCCCGGCCGCGATGCGATGCAGCGACTCCTCCTGCCGCACCGTGCCCACTCGGCACGGCACGCACTGCCCGCACGACTCGTCGCGGAAGAACGCCGCGATGCGGCGCACGATGTCGTGCATGTCGGCCGAGTCGTCGAACGCCATCACCACCCCGGAACCCAGCGTGACCCCGGCGGCACGCGTGTCTTCCATGGTGAGCGGCAGGTCGATCTCGTCGGCACGGATGAAGTTTCCCGCGGCGCCACCGAGCAACACCGCCGCCAATCGATCGGGCACGCCGCCCGCGAGCTCGAACAGCGCGCGCAGTGTCGTACCGCACGGCACCTCGTACACGCCGGGCTTCGCCACCGCGCCCGAGAGACAGAAGAGCCGCGTGCCCGTGGATTGCGGCGTGCCCATGCGCGCGTATGCCGCGCCACCATTCAACAGGATGGGCAGCACGTTCACCAGCGTCTCGACGTTGTTCACGACCGTCGGCTTGCCGAACAGCCCGAACTGCGCCGGGAACGGCGGCTTGTTGCGCGGCTCGCCGCGCTTGCCCTCGATCGACTCGAAGATCGCCGTCTCCTCACCGCAGATGTAGGCGCCCGCGCCCCGACGAATCTCGATATCGAACTCGCGGCCCAGGAGTCCGGCCTCGCGCGCCGCCACGATCGCATGTGACAACCGCTCGAACGCCAGCGGATACTCCGCGCGGAGGTAGATGAAGCCCTTCGTACATCCCGTCGCGAATCCCGCGATGGTCATCGACTCGATCACCGCGAAGGGGTCGTGCGTCATCAACAGGCGATCCTTGAACGTGCCCGGCTCGGACTCGTCGGCGTTGCAGACGAGATAGCGCGGCGCGATCCCCTGCTGTCGCACGGACTCCCACTTCCGCGCCGTCGGAAACGCCGCCCCTCCGCGCCCCA
Source organism: Gemmatimonadaceae bacterium (assembly GCA_039928475.1). Classification (GTDB taxonomy): domain Bacteria; phylum Gemmatimonadota; class Gemmatimonadetes; order Gemmatimonadales; family Gemmatimonadaceae; genus AG11. The sequence goes on from JBDSTA010000293.1 coordinate 22,585, forward strand.
CGAGCTTCGCTGCACTCACCTCGGCGATCACGCCGTCTGCGCCGAGCGCGCGCGCGCGTGCGAGTGCCTTGTAGCCGCCCGCTGCGCGATACGCCTCGAGACTCGACGGATCGACGACACCAGCGCGCTTCAACAGCGAGAGCGACGCATCGCCCTGCTGCGGTATTGGCGGATTGCTATCAGTCATGCCGAGCGAATGCGAGGAGTCCGCACCCGCCCGCAACAGCGCCCGCAACGACTCGAGCGTGACACCACCCAGCGAGTACTCCACCGGCATCTCACCCGCCTCGATCATCAGCGCCGCCGGCGCCATGTCGCACATGCCGAGACATGGCGAGTGCATCCACGCCGTGCTGTCCCGGTCGACGACCACGTGATCGCCCTCCGGCCCGTGCTTCACCGACGACGTCTCGTGCTCCAGCGCCTCGATCATCGCTTTCGCGCCGCGCACGCGACACGCGATGTCGTCGCACACGTGCAGCACCTTTCTCGGCCGCGGCGTCGTCGCGAGCAGCGCGTAGAACGTCGCCACCCCCCACGCGTCCGCCGGCGGCACGTCCAGGCGCTCGCACACGTAGCCGAGCGCACCTTCGCTGATCCACCCCACGCGCGCCTGCACCGCCTCGAGCGCTGGCAGCAGCATGTGACGGCCGATGCCCAGCTCGCGCGCGCTGAAACCCACGTGCGACGAGCGCGCGTCCGTGGCGCCAAGCAGCGCGTCCACCGCCACCCGCTCCTCGGTCGTCGGCTCGGCCGTGATGAGCTTCAGGTCCATTCAGGCATTTTCCGATCTACCCGTCATCACCGTGCCACCCCTGCCTCGACTGGCTCCACCTTCACCGCGCACGCCTTGAACTCCGCCGTGCCCGATCGCGGATCCGAGACGTCGATCGTCAATGCGTTCGTGTTCACCTCGTCGGGAAAATGCAAGGTCATGAACACCAGCCCCTTTCGCAGTCCGGGATCCACCCACACGGGCGCCACCAGCGTACCGCGGCGCGACGACACACGCACCTCGTCGCCCGTCACCACGCCGAGCAGCCCCGCGTCCTCGGGCGACAGGTCCAGTGACTCGCCGCGGTGCAGCGCGGAGTCATAGCCTCCCGTCATCACGCCGGTGTTGTACGACTCGAGTCGACGCCCCGTTGTGAGCAGGTAGGGATAGTCCGCATCCGGCATCTCCACCGGCGGCGAATGATGCACCACCGAGAACGGCGCCGCGGGCCCCTCCCGCGGTGTCTCCTGCAACCGCGCATGCAGGAACTTCGAACCGGGATGCGACTCGTCAGGACACGGCCACTGGATGCCGCCCATCGCCTCGAGCCGCGCATACGACATCCCGCCCGCGAACTCCGGCGCCACCGCCCTGAACTCGTCCCACACCTCCTCGGCCGACGGCGTGTGCCAGTCGTACCCGAGACGACGCGCGATCTCCGCGATGATCCACAGCTCGTCTCGCGCGCCATCCGGCGGATCCATCGCCTTCCGGCATCGCTGCACGCGACGCTCGCTGTTCGTCACCGTTCCCTCACCCTCGCACCACGACGCCGCGGCAGGAAGCACGACGTCGGCGAGCTGCGCCGTCTTCGTCAGGAAGATCTCCTGTACGACGAGGTGATCCAGGCCATCGAGCAGGTGCTCGACGTGCGTCGCATCCGCATCGGACTGTGCAGGGTTCTCACCGATCACGAAGAGCGACGTCATCTCCCCGCGACCCATCGCCTGCAGCATCTCCGTGAGGTTCCATCCATACTGCGCTTGGATCGCTTTCCCGTAAAAGGGCTCGAGCCGCGCACGCACGTCCGCGTCGAGAATGTCCTGGAACCCAGGCAGCTTGTTCGGGATGGCGCCCATGTCGCCGCCGCCCTGCACGTTGTTCTGCCCGCGCAGCGGGTTGCACCCCGACCCCCACTTGCCCACGTGTCCCGTGAGGAGGCACAGGTTGATCAGGGAGAGGACGTTGTCGACCGCGTTGTGGTGCTCCGTGATACCCAGCGTCCAGCACACCATCGCCTTGTCGGCCGACGCGAATGCGTGCGCGGCTTCGCGAATCGCGTCCGCCGGCACACCGGTGAGCTCCTCGCCACGCTCGAGCGTGTACGACTCCACGTTCTCCCGGTACGCCTCGAACCCCGACGTCGCATTCGCGATGAACGCCACGTCGATCAGACCCGAGTGAATCATCTCGCGCGCCATCGTATTCGACAGCGCAACGTCGCTTCCCACGTTCAGCCCGAGCCACACGTCCGCCCACTGTGCCGACGTCGTGCGCCGCGGGTCCATGACGTACAGCCGCGTGCCGCTACGGATCCCCTTCAATAGATGGTGGAACCAGATCGGATGGGCTTCACGCGCGTTCGAGCCCCAGAGGAACACCACGTCGGTGTCCTCCACCTCCTCATATGAGCTGGTGCCGCCACCGGCACCAAAGACCGTCGCCAGACCGACGACGCTAGGTGCGTGTCACGTTCGGTTGCAGCTGTCGATGTTGTTCGTGCCGAACACCGAGCGCGCCAGCTTCTGCGCCAGGAAATTCACCTCATTGGTGGACTTGGAGCAGCTGAAGATCCCGATCGAGTTGGGACCGCGTGCCTCGATGTTTCGCTTGAACCCCTCGGCGGCGCGATCCAGCGCCTCGTCCCAGCTCGCGGGACGAAGGACGCCATTCTCGCGCACGAGTGGCTGGGTCAGGCGCTCGTACACGGGAGGTGGAACGCGGCGCTTGCGGCGTGGTGCGATCATGATGCGACTCCTGTTGCGGTTACGACGCGGTGCAGATCGGTAGAATGGGTTGAGGGCGGGCCATCGGCAAGCGGAGCGAACCTGTGCAATATTCGATCGTGAACCGGACCCGCCTGCTCCCCGCCTTCTGGACACTCCAGCTCCTTGGCTGGGCCGGCTACTTCGTCGCGATGGCCTTCTCTCGCGTGGGCAGCTTCCCGCTCACGTACATGTTCGCCCAGAAGGCGCTGCTCACCCTCCTCGGCGTAGTCATCTCACTCGCGCTTCGCGCCATCCTGCGGCGAGAGCTCGCGGCGGGTCGTGCGATGGCGGCAGTCGTCGTCACATGCGTCGTCGCGTCGTACGGGCTCGCGGCGGTGTGGACCGCCGCCGCGAACCTCGCCACCGTTCCCATCGATAAGGCCTTCCTCGGCCGCACGATGGAGTACGACTCCATCGGCACGCTCTTCAGCGGTACGGTCTACAACTCCTTCACCCTCGTCGCGTGGGGCTTCCTTTACCTGGGGCTACAGCACTACGCACGCGCACTGCGCGCCGAGACGATGGCTGCCGACGCGAAGCTTCGTGCGCTCCGGTATCAGCTCAATCCACATCTCGTGTTCAATACGCTGAACGCGATCTCGACGCTCGTCGCCGAGCGCCGGAACGACGACGCCACCGCGATGATCGCGCGCCTGGGCGACTTCCTCCGCGCCACCCTGCGCGACGACCAGGCGTCAGAGGTACCGCTCGCGGAAGAGCTCGCGCTGGCGACGCAGTATCTCGATATCGAACAGGTGCGATTCGGTGATCGCCTGCGCGTCACATACGACATCGACGAGGACGCATACCGCGCGCTCGTCCCGGTGATGCTCCTGCAGCCGCTCATCGAGAACGCCACGCGCCACGGCATCGCGCCGCTTGCCGCCGGCGGCACCATATGCGTCTCCGCACGCGTGCACGAGGCGCGTCTTCAGCTCGCCGTGGAAAACAGCGGCGCGCCCGCGAGCTTGGCGGCAACCACAGGCATCGGCCTCTCGAACGTGCGTGAGCGACTCGCCCTGCTCTACGGCGTGCGCCAGTCAGTTCAGGCAGGACCGCTCGAGGACGGCGGCTTTCGCGTCAGCATCGACATGCCATTCGTGGCGCGCTCGTGATGCGCGTCGTCATCGTGGACGACGAGGAGTTGGCGCGCCGCGGCATTCGCGCGCGCCTCGCAGCGTGGCCGGATATCGAGATCGTCGGTGAAGCGGCTGACTCGGAGGCCGGCCTCTCGGTGCTTCGCCAACTGAAGCCGGACCTCGTCTTCCTCGACGTCGAGATGCCAGGGGCCGACGGATTCAGCGTACTCGCTGCAATCGCGGAGGGAGAGCGGCCGCTCGCGATCTTCGTCACGGCGCACGACGATCGCGCGCTCGACGCGTTCGGCGTGCAGGCGCTGGACTACGTGCTCAAGCCCATCGACGACCTTCGCCTCGCCCGCGCCGTCGAGCGCGCGCGCGAACGGCTTGCCGAGCGGCGCGGTAGCGCCGTGGAGCGCGTGATGATCAAGGATCGCGGCCGGGTCGTCGCGCTCGAGCCGTCGTCCATCGACTGGGTGCAGAGCGATGGCGACTACGTGCGCATTTTCGCGGGCCGCAACACCTACCTGCACCACGCGACGATCTCGGCGTTCACGTCACTGCTGCCCGGGCGGCACTTCGTGCGCATTCATCGCGCCGCGGTGGTCAACGTCTCGCGCATCGCGGAGCTGCAGCCCCTCACCAACGGCGACTACACGGTGCTGCTCACCACCGGCGCGCGACTCAAGCTCACGCGAACGCGCCGCGAGCAGCTTGCCGAGCGGCTCGGCGCATCATGGTAGCGTGACCGGCTGCGTGACGAGGGTGTCGCTGTGGTTGTTCTCCTCGTGGATGACATACACCGTGTAGCTCTTCGCCGTGAGCCCACCGATTTCCGCTCGGTAGCGGAGGAACCGGATCTCGCCCGTGCAGCTCGTGAGGCGCTCCACGTATTTCACGCGCAGGGAAACGGTGCTCGAAGACACCACCGCCTGCCCGCTGACGTCGTAGATGCACAGGCTGCCGTAACGTGTGTTGGTGACGACGATGCCTGACGGCTGCACCGTGACGGTCGGCTTGGCGAAGAGGACACCGCCGAAGCCGAGCGTGTCGGTCACGGTGAAGGTCAGCGGCCCAGCCACGGTGACCTGCTCCTGCGGCCCGGCGATGAGGATGTCCGAGCACGCCAGCAGGGTCATGGCGGCTACGGCAGCGAAGGCGAATTTGATTCTCATGCCCGCCAAACCTCTCGCATGGGCCGGATGGTCACATCCACCAGTTCAGCGCCTCCTGGCACCAGTTGGGCGAGTCGCCGCTGTGCCGCCGCCCGTCCGCGCATATGCTGCCAGCATGAGACGACCACTCCTCTCCATCGCGTTCGCCGTCGTCGCCGCACAGGCGAGCTACGCGCAGGCGATACCACAGCCAGCGCCTCAGCGCGCCGCCGTCACGGCCGCGGCACTCGACTACCTCGAGGGATTCTACGAGGGTGACACGGCGAAGCTCGTGCGCAGCATCCGCCCGGAGGTGCTCAAGTACGGCTTCTTCGTCCCGCGCGGGAAGACGAGCTACGAGGGCGAGCGCATGAGCTGGGAGGAGATCCTCGAGTATGCCCGCAAGTTCAAGGCGGCCAATCGCACCACGCCCGCGACGGCGCCCAGGTCCGTCGAGCTGCTCGACGTGCTCGACCAGACTGCTGTCGCCAAGGTCACCGCATGGTGGGGCACCGACTATCTGCTCCTCGGCAAGTTCGACGGCCGGTGGATGATCTCCAGCGTGATGTGGCAATCGCCGCCACCGCGCTGACCGTCGCCTAGACGCTGAACGGCTGCCAGTCCGTTCCGCGCTTCGGCGCCACGAACTCCACGGGCGCCGCGTCCGTCCGCTCGATGACGACGACGTACGGATAGAAGTGGATTGCGTACACTCCGCGCTGGAACGGCACCGGCGTCGCTGCGAGCTCCGCGCCCTCCACCGACTCGATGCGGTTCAGGTGACCCACGAGCCCTCCCACATACGCGGCGAACTCGTGGTGGAAGCCGTGCACGTCCTCGCAGAGGAACACGCCGCCCGGTCGCAGGTGCGGCAGGAGCTCTTCCAGCGTCACGATCTGCTGGCCGGGCGTGTGGCCTCCGTCGTCGATCACGACGTCGAGCTGCGGCGTCTTCTCGCGAAAGCGTGCCCAGAACTCGGGATCCTGCTGGTCGCCGATGGAGATGTGCACGTTCGCGCTCTCGTAGACCGTGCACTCGGCCGCGATGTCCACGCCGTGTATCACGCTCTTTGCGCCCAGGTACTCGCGCCACATCTCCAGGCTCCCGCCACTGTACACGCCAATCTCCAGCAGGTGCACGTCCCTGCCAACGAACTTCTCCAGGTGGCGATGATAGATGTCGAAGTAATGACGCCACTTCCAGACGCCGGCGCCCGTCGTGCGGGCATCGAAGAAGTCGCGCAACGGATTCGCCTGGGCTGCGCGCGTTGCACCTGCCGTCGGCGTGCGGTCCTCCCACCGGCGCGCGAACTCCGAGGCGCGCACGATCGCGGGCAGCGTGCGCAGGATGCTCTTCGCCTCCTGCGGTGCACGCGTCATGCGACGCATCATGCTCGCGATCTTGCTCAGGACCATGCCTCGATCTCCGCGATGAGCGCACGCAGGCGCTCGGGTGCAACGCTCGTCGCCGCAGCGCCACTTGCGCCGTCCGCATGCATCTCACGCAGGTTGGTCCACAGGCCGTGCAGGAAGGTGAGCCGCCGCGCACGCTCCTGCGACAGCCCTTCGATCTGGTCCCGCATCTGCCTCACGACCTCGAGCTGTCGCCCCACGAGCCCATGCAGCTCACCATGTGACACGGCGCCGAGCGTCGAGAGCTGCGCGGCGAGACGGTCCACCTCACCCGGGCTCGCCACATGCGCCAGCGCCTCGATGTCACGCGTGAACTGCTCACTGTCAGCGACGAGACGGCGCGCCGTCGCGACAGCGTGCGGCCCGATCGCCGGCAGGTCCGCCGCGACTTCCTCGATCGCACGAAGGTGATCGCCCGCGGAATCACGCTCCGGCGCGCGCACGCCTCCCTTCGCGGGCCTGAGCAGCCGCGCCACGCCCGTGCTCGTCCATCCCTCGGACGGCATCGTCGCCCCGAACAGCACTCGCATCACGTCGGCCATCGCGAGTCCGCGCGCGCGCGCCCACACGCCACACGCCGCGAGCACGAGCGCCGTTCCGCCGAGCAGCGAGAGCTCGGTCACGAAGAACGATCGCGAGAGGTCGCCCGTCTCCGTCTCGAATGGACGACGCAGCAGGATCATCCCCGGCACCGCGATGAGGAAGAGACTGAGCGCCATCCGCGACACGCGCGCCGGCGCCGGCAACCTCGGCCACAGGTCATTCGGGCGACGCAGCAACGTCGGCCACCACATGCCCCACCATTCCGGCGGCCAGAACGCCACGCGCGCGAGCTCGCTCGTCCGCAGCCCGTGACGACCCACGTTCATGATGTGCAGCACGAAACCCAGCGGCACCACGAGCGCGACGAGCACCAGCAGCGCGCGATCCACCGGGCTCGCACCGTCGCGCATCGCTGCCACGACCCACGACACCGCCCAGATCAACGCGTATGGCCCGAACGTCGGCAGGTCGCGCAGTGGATCGGGCAACACCATCCCGCCCGCGGCACTCGCGCGCACGAGCGCCTGCTTCAGCTCCGAGGCATGCGCCCATCGTGCCTTTCTGTCGCGCGCGAGCGCCTTCATCACCACCTCGCTCAACTGCCGCGGCAGGTGCGGCGCCACCATCGACAGCGGCACCGGATCATGCGACACCCTCCAGTGCACCAGCTCCTCCGGCGCCACACCGGCGAACGGCTCGCGACCCGACAGCATGGTGTAGGCAACCCCGCCGAGCGAATACACGTCGCTTCGCTCGTCCACGTCCGGCAGCCCCAGCGCCTGCTCGGGCGACATGTAGTTGGGCGTGCCTACCACCATGCCGGTGATCGTCAGGGCGTCACCCATCCCCTGCACCTTTGATACGCCGAAGTCCGCGAGCATCGCATGCCCCGTCGCGCCATCGAGCAGCACATTGGCCGGCTTGATGTCGCGATGGATCACGCCCTCCCGGTGCGCGCACTCCAGCGCATCGCTCAGCTCGACGAGGATGCGCACCGCCTCCTCCTGCGGCAGCCGCCCCTCCACACGCAACCGCTCGGCGAGCGACACACCGCGCACGTACGCCATCACGAAATACCAGAGCCCCGCGACTTCACCGAACGTGTGCAGCGGCAGGATTCCCGGATGCGAGAGCTGCGCGGCGATGCGCGCCTCGCGGCGGAATCGCTCCCGCGCATCAGGCGCGTCTGCGAGGTCGGGGCGCAGCACCTTGATCGCGACGAATCGCTCCAGCGCGCGTTCGCGCGCGAGGTATACGGCACCCATTCCGCCGCGGCCCAGCAACCGCACGATCTCGTACTGCTGCCCGAGTGCACTCTCCAGCACGGACTGCTCTGCGGCCGACGCAATCGCCGCGCGCGCCGTGGGCAGGCTGTCCGCGCCGTCGGACGCGGCGAGCAGCGAGTCCACCTCGCGCCGCAGCTCGTCGTCGCCCGTCGCCGCGCGCGCGACGAACGCTGTGCGATCGGCGACGGGAAGCTCCATCGCCTGCGCCAGCACGGCCTTGATCTCCCGCCAGCGCTCCGGCGTCACGGCGCCGTGAGCTCTCGCCGCAGCCACGCGCGCGCGATGGCCCACTCACGCTTCATCGTCGCTGGCGACACGCCGAGCGCCTCGGCGGTCTCCTCGATGTTCATGCCGCCGAAATAGCGCAGCTCGACGAGCCGCGCCTGGTCGGGGTCGATCAACGCGAGCCGTTCGAGCGCGTCGTGCAACATGAGGACGTCGAGCGCCGTGTCGTCGCGATCGTACGCCTGCGCCTGGTCAGCCGCGCCGAGCGAGATCGGCTGCATGGTACCACCGCGTTTCTCGGCGTGGTGCGCGCGCGCGTGGTCCACGAGGATGCGCCGCATCACCTGCGACGCCACACCGAAGAACTGCGCGCGGTTCTTCCACGCGACGCGCCGCTGGTCGACGAGGCGAAGGTAGGCCTCGTGCACGAGGGCCGTGGCCTGGAGCGTGTGCTCGCCGCGCTCGCGGCGCATCGCGCGCGACGCTTGGGCGTGCAGCTCCGCATAGATCGCAGGTAGCAGCTGCTCCCCAGCAGACGCGTCGCCGGCGCCCCAGGCGAGCAGCAGCGGCGTGACGTCCTGTGGGGCGCCCTCGTGGCCCAGGGGATCGGACGGCCTCGTCATCGCCCCCAACCTAGCGCCTCGTGAGCCGGTTCGCGCCGTTCCGCCGCGTTAGCACACAGAGCCGACCACGGAGGCCCCATGTCGCCACTACTCACGGAAGAACCGCCCACGACCGAGATCCCCGCACTGAGCGCGCCGCGTCCGCCGGCGCGGGAGTATGCGCCTTTCGGCAACATGGAGTCGCGCAACGGGCTCCAGGAACGACTCGAGATTCCGCTGATGCTGCGCGCCTTGCGCTTGCCCACGGGCGGGCGGGTGCTCGAGGTGGGCTGCGGGCGCGGAGTCGCATTGCCGCTGCTGGCCAGGAGGCTCGCGCCGTATGAGCTGTTCGCGTTGGACATCGATCCCGTGCTCCTCCAGTTCGCCGAGCGGCGCGTGAAGCGGGCGGGTGTGCGCGCAACGCTGTACGAGGCCGATGTGCGCGCCCTTCCATTCGACAGCGGGTCCATCGATCTCGTCATCGACTTCGGCACCTGTTATCACGTCAGCGGCGGTGCGCAGGGCGCACGAACCGCGCTGGCGGAAATCGCGCGCGTGCTGCGGCCAAACGGTTCGTTCGTGCACGAGACACCGGTCGCGCAGCATCTGGCCCACCCTGTACGGTCGTTCGCGAAGTCCCTTCCGTGGTACTCCGCTCCGTCGCTCGCGTTCGACCGTACGGCCGTGCTCTGGGCAGTGCGGCGCAAGCGCGCGCACTGGGAGCGCTAGGCAGGCGACTTGTGTGCAGCGCGGCACGGAGCGTTCTTCTGTGCCCTATGCGTCAGATCCTCAAGGCAGTTCTCGTCGCGGCTGTGTTCGCACCGGCCGCAGTCGCGCAGTCTCCTGCCGGCGACCCGCCTCCCATGCGCCGCGAGTTTCGCGGCGCGTGGGTCGCGAGTGTCGCCAACATTGATTGGCCGTCGAAGCCCGGCCTGTCGTCGTTCCAGCAGAAGTCCGAGCTCATCGCGATCCTCGACCGCCTCGTCGAGCTGAACTTCAATGCGGTGCTGCTCCAGGTGCGCCCCGCCGCCGACGCGTTGTACGACTCGCCGTACGAGCCGTGGTCGGCATACCTCACGGGCGTCGAGGGCCGGCCGCCCGAGCCCTACTACGATCCGCTGAAGTTCGCCGTGGACGAGGCGCACGCGCGCGGCCTCGAGCTCCATGCGTGGTTCAATCCGTATCGCGCCAGGCATGCGAGCGCGCACTGGCCGCATGCGAGCACGCACGTGAGCGTCACGCATCCGGAGCTCGTGCGCACCTACGGCCGCTACGAGTGGATGGATCCGGGCGAGCCCGCCGTCATCCAGCAGACGCTGCGCGTGATGCTCGACGTCGTGAAGCGGTACGACGTCGACGGCATTCACATCGACGACTACTTCTATCCGTATCCCGAGATCGGCGCGGACAGCCAGCCCGTGCCCTTCCCGGACTCGTCCAGCTTTGCACACTACACGAAGGCCGGCGGGAGGCTCGCGCGCGACGACTGGCGCCGCCACAACGTGGACACCCTCATCCAGCAGATCTACCTGCGGACGAAGGCGATCAAGCCGTGGGTGAAGGTCGGCGTGAGCCCCTTCGGCATCTGGCGTCCCGGTAACCCGCAGTCCATCAGCGGGTTCGATTCGTACGCGAAGCTCTACGGCGACTCTCGCCTCTGGCTGCGTCAGGGCTGGGTGGACTACTACACGCCACAGCTCTACTGGCCCACCACGCAAGTCGCACAGGCGTACCCCGTGCTGCTCGACTGGTGGCTCGGCGAGAACGTGAAGGGCCGGCACATCTGGCCCGGACACAACGCGAGCCGGGCGGCCACGGGCGGCGGGCTGTGGACCCCCGACGAGCTCAACGCGCAGGTGCGCGCGACGCGCGCGACGGCCGCCACCGGCGACATCATGTTCAGCATGCGCACGCTCATGCCCGCGAACACGGTGCGGCGCGACTCGTCGCTCGTCGGCGTCGCGACCCAGCCACCTCGTCAGGTCGCTGCCGCGGTGCTCACGGAGCATCTGCGCACGGAGTTGTACGCGGAGCCCGCGCTCATTCCCGCATCGCCGTGGCTCGGCAAGCGAGTTCCAGCGTCGCCGCGGGCGAAGCTCGTCGTCGATCCCGTGACGAGCGACCATGTGCTCCTCATCGCGCCCGTGCCTGCCAACCGCATCGCATGGCGGGCGGTGCGCGTCCAGTCCGCCGATGGCGGATGGACGGCCCGAGTGCTTCCGTCGCAGCAGCTTCGCGTCGTCGTTGCCCCGGCGTCGTACGCCGGGCCGTTGCGCGTCGTCGTCACGGCGCTCGATCGTCTGGGCAACGAAAGCGGGAAGCTATCCCTGTCGACACCGTAGATTCAGCAGGTCACGAGGAGGCAGCCATGGGTGGAGGCGCAGTCATCGTCGCCGTCGCGGCGAGGAGAAGGCGGGAGATGGAGCGCGTGCTCGACCACTATCGCGTCGCGGGCGCAACGACGCTCCAGGGTGCGCGTTCGCTCTACGAGTTGGGCGTGGAGCCGAACAACCTGGTCGATGACCTGCGCGTCGCGGGGGTGCTCAAGCCCGGCAAGGTGCCGGACAGCTGGTACCTCGACGAGCGCGCGTACGTGGACATGCGCGAGCTGCGTCACCGCACGGCGCAGAAGCGCATCGGCCTGGTCGTCATCGTGCTTTTCGTCGCCGCCCTCATCGGCCTGTTCATCGCGATGCGCGTGAGCGGATTGGTGCTCTAGAGGCTGGCGAGCTGGTGGGGAGGATGTAACGAACGTCAAGCCTACAATCGCGCCCAGATATGGCTAACTTCAGTCATATCAATGAGATGGGAGCGTTCAGCCATGACTCTTCGCCACGTGCTTTCCCGCGCGAAGCCGCGCGTCGCTTATGGTGCACTGGCCGTTGCGATGGGGCTCTCGACGCTCATAGCCGGACTCGAGCACAGTACGTACATCACGTCCGCGACCGGCACCAGACACGCGATCGCGACGGCTGCGGCAGAGCTCGAAAGCACCCACCTTGCGGACTCTGCCTTTGCTTCGACAACGACGTCGAGACTCGATGTCGGCATGGCGCACAGCCGCATCGACTCCTGGGTCGCGCGCCTGACAACGTCCCTGCGCGGCGACTTCGCCGAGTCGCTCGATCGCATGGACAAGTACGCCACGATGATCAACACCAAGCTCGACGAGAAGCAGATGCCGCGCGAGTTGATCTACCTCGCGATGATCGAGTCCAACTTCAACCCGAACGCTCGCTCGAAGGTCGGCGCGGTTGGCATGTGGCAGTTCATGAGCGCCACTGCGCGACAGCTTGGCCTCACCGTCCACGGCAAGACGGACGAGCGTAGGAACCCGGCCGAGGCGACGGATGCGGCCCTCGCCTATCTCGGCGACCTGCACGAGCGCTTCGGCTCCTGGTACCTCGCCGCGGCCGCGTACAACTCCGGCGCAGGTACCGTGTCGAAGGCGCTGAAGAAGGTGACCGGCAAGAGCACGGGCACCGACGAGGACTTCTTCCGCATCCTCTCGTCACTGCCGAAGGAGACGCAGGACTACGTGCCCAAGCTCATCGCGTCCGCTCGGATCGGCAACAATCCGGAGGAGTACGGCTTCTAGGGTATCGCGAGGGTCGTGAACGATGTGATGCCCTGCGTGTACTAACTGGCATCGGAGGTACGACATGCGTACACACATCGCACGCTGGGCCCGTCAGAGCGGACTCGCGCTCGTCCTTGCCACGGTCGCAGCGTCGAGCGCGGTCGCGGCGCCAGTGCGCCCCGCACCCAGGTCACCCCATCCGCCCACGGCCGACGTCACCGCCAGTGACATCGCCGCATCCAACGCAAAGCTCGAGCAGGCGTACGGCGCGCTCGTGGCAATGTGGTCCGCCGACTTCAAGGATCTCGGCGCACGCTTCGTCGCGCCGCAGGTGGCGCGCTATCGTGGAAACGTGCGAACGTCGTGCGGCGTCATGAGCGCGAACAACGCCGCCTACTGCGCCGCGCGGAACACCATCTTCTTCGACGAGGTGTTCGTCGCGCGCCAGGCCAAGGCCGCCGCAGAGGACCTGGGCACCGACGGCGACATGGCCGGCATCGGCATCATCGCGCACGAGATGGGTCATGCGGTCGCGATCCAGCTCGGTGAGGATTCGCGCATCCCGTACGAGAACGAGGCCGCGGCGGACTGCCTCGCCGGTGCGTTCACGCAGCGCGCGGCGAAGGATGGCACGCTCGAGAAGGGCGACCTGGAGGAGGCATTCTTCGGCCTCGCTGCCGCCGGCGACCCGACGCCCGAGTACACAGGCAATCGCCGCATCGACCGCCAGATCTCGCTGCGGGCGCAGCTGCTCGGCCACGGTACCCGTCAGCAGCGCCTGTCGAATTTCCGCGCCGGCTACGAAGGCGGTGCGAGTGCATGTCTCTCGGTGTTCCACTAGCTGCCATTCCGGGCGAAGTCGAGGAATCCGCGACCCTGCGGTGCATGCCCTCGCTTCGCTCGGAGCGACGCCGCCTCAGGCCTTCACGATGCGCTTCACCTGCTTCCGCGTGAGCGCGTAGTCGTCCACAAGCTGCGCCAATAGCGCCTCCGGCGACCCCAGGAACAGCGTGTCGACGAGACGCTGGATTGCCCTTCGCTGCTCGGCACGCTGTTTCACGCGCGGGAAGTATCGATGCGCTCGTCCCTCCTCCTCCCGGCGCACGAAGGCCTTCCCCTCGAGGTTGCGGAGGATCGTGAGCACGGTGGTGTAGGCGAGCGACGCATCCAGCCCCTCCTGCACTTCGGTCACAGTCCCGGAACCCCGCTTCCACAGCACGGTCATCACCTCGAGCTCACGTTCGCCCAGCGTTGCGATATCACCCATTGGCGGCTCTCAGATACTATGTACTTAGTAGCGTAGTTCGCCAAAGGGCGTATTTCAACTATGCTGGTAGTAGCTATCTGGGCCCCACCACACTTCCGCGCATGACCCCGCCCGGCCCGAGCGCGTCCACGGCAAACCAGTACGGCACGCCGCTGTTGAGCCCATTCATCGTCAGCGTATCGACGTCTCCCACCTGGTACTCCGTGTAGAGCTTCTCCGCCGAGACGCCGAACCGCACGATGTACCCGGACGCGCGAGGAGACTTGCTCCACCGTAGCACCGCGGTTCTCTCGTCCGCCGCGTTCCTCACCACGCTGAGTCCCACCACCGGCGGCGGCGCCGCGATCGGCGACGTCCCGAACACACGGAGGTCCCGCACGGCGAATCTCCCGCCGGCCGGAACCACGTCCGCGTTCGTGATGCGCACGTACCGCGCACCCACCGCGCGCTCGAGCTCCACGTACGCGTGCGGCGCATCGCGCTCGTTCAGTCGCCGGTCCACCAGCGTCGACCACCGCCTCCCGTCGCCCGAGTACTCGACCACGTACCGCTGGCGCGTCACCGTCTCCCGCCCGCGCGAGCGCACGCCCTCATCGGCAAGGTTCACCTGCACCGCCGCAATCGACGATTCGACGCCGAGGTCCAGCATCAGCCACTCGCCCGGCCTGCCCGTGCCGGCGCTCCAATCCGTACGGATGTCCTCGTCGGCCGCCAGCGCTGCGCCGTGCGCCGGGAGCGACGACGACGCGGACGCCGCAGCCCCGGCCGACAGCAGCATCCACGGCGCACGATTGCCGTCGAGCGGCGAACGCGACACGCCCGGCAGGAGCTGCGGGTAGTCCGCGAGGTAGTTGTTCGCGCGCATCACGCCATCCGCGTCGAACCCCGCAGGGATGATTGCGAGACGGCGCTCGAACTTGTGCCGCACCGAGATGTCCGTGGTCACTACGCGCCACCAGTTGCCCGCCTTGTCCTGGAACGTGCCCGAATGGCCCGCACTCCCCGAGAAGCCACCCGGCTTGTACGAGAAGGGGCTGTACGGCGCATACGTGAACCCGCTCGTCGGCGACCGCGACGTGTACACGCCATCCGCATACGTCTTCCACACGGTGCCCGGCGCCGCGTACTGGAGGTAGTACACGCCGTCGTGCTTCGTCATCCACGATCCCTCCACGTACGGCCCGAGGCGAAATCCCTCAGCCATCACCGCACCCAGGTTGTCCTCGCCCGACCGCTCCCAGCCGTGGTCGACGTAGTTCGCCTTCATGAGCGCGACGGGTCCGCTCACGAGCTTGAACGCGTGCGCCGGATCGAGCTCCACCACCGAGATCGCGCCGTTGAGCCCTGAGCCATGGTAGAGGTAGAGACGACCGTCGCCGTCCAGGAAGAATGCTGGGTCCGCGTACTCGCCGATGTCGGCGACCTTCCGCCAGTGACCCATCCTGGGGTCATCGGTGGTGTACACGGCCTTCTGCTTGTGCGCCGTGTAGTACATACGGCCGCCGATCGTCACCACCGACGGCGCGTAGTCCTCGAGCGGCACGCCATCCGGCACGACGAGCGTCCAGTGCCGCATGTCCGGCGAATGCCAGTACCCGCCGCTCTTCGACGCGAACAGGTAGTACTCGTCGTTGTAGATCGTGACGAGCGGATCAGCAGCCTGTCGCCAGCTCAGCGTATCAGGCATGAAACGGTAGTCGAGGTCGAGCGGATTGCCGAAGGTCGTCGGCTGCGCCGCTTCCCTTGCTCCCTCGTCCTGCGACACACGCATCACGGCGGGACTCGCGCACGCCATGGCCGCGCATGCCACCAAAAAAAACTTTCGCATGCGCAGAATCTACTGCCCGTCGGTGTGCCTGTCCGGCGCGACTTCGCGCATGCATCTTCTCCCCATGAACCGACTCGAGACGTTCCTCATCGGCTGCTTCCTCGTCGTCGCCTGCAGTGGCGCCTCCGCCGCGCAGGCCAATCGCGGCACGCTGTTCATCGTCGGAGGCGGACCGCAGCCACCATCGCTCGTGCAGCAGTTCGTCGACCTCGCTGGCGGCAGGGGGCGCGCGAAGATCATCGTCTTCGGCATGGCCAGCGCAAGCGGGCTCACGAGCGGCGAGGAAAAGGCGGCCGACCTCCGAAAGCTCGGCGCGACCGCGACGAACGTCTGGGTCAACACCGCCCAGGCCAACACGGATTCCGTCGCGCACCTCCTCGACGGGGCCACCGGCGTCTGGTTCGGCGGCGGCGACCAGGTGCTGCTCACGAAGGCACTCAAGGGCACGAAGACCGAAGCCGCCATTCACGCGCGCTATCGCGCCGGTGCCGTCATCGGCGGCACGTCAGCCGGAGCGGCGGTCATGTCTGCCGTGATGATCACCGGCGACGAACGACATCCCGGCGGCGTGCGGCCCGTGCGCGACAGCTCGAGCGCGAGCGCTTACATGACCATCGCCCGCGACAACATGATCACCGACGCCGGCTTCGGCCTGATCGATATCGCGATCATCGACCAGCACTTCCTACGGCGCAAGCGCCACAACCGGCTCATCAGCCTCGTGCTCGAGTCGCCCGTGCACCTGGGCGTCGGCATCGACGAATCCACCGCGCTCATCGTCCAGCCCGACGGCATGTGGCGCATCGCTGGCGAGAGCGTCGCCGTGATCTACGACGCGCGCCGTGCCGCCATCACGCCGACCGGTGCCACGCTCGGCGCCTCCGGCATGACGATGCACGTGCTCCCCGCCGGCGGCCGCTTCGATCCAGCCACCGCGAAAGCCACGCTCCCATCGGCACCGTGAGCCGCGAGTGACCGCGGGACGCAGTGCCGCTTGGTACACCCTCGCGGCACTGGGCCTCGGGCTCACGCTCGGCATTGCCGCCTCTGCCACTGGCGACCTGAACGCCGCTCGCGCCGCGAGCTGGCTCGAGCCCGTTGGCAGCATGTGGGTCAACGCCATTCGCATGACGGTGATTCCTCTCGTTGTCGCGTCACTCCTCGTCGCCGTCTCCGCAACAGCGCCGGGCACCGTGGGCAAGCTGGGCGGGCGGGCGTTCCTCATCTTCGTCCTGTTGCTCAGCGCGATGGCCGCAATCACGGCGCTCGTCGCGCCGCTCATCTTCTCGCGCCTCACCATCGATCCATCCGCCGCCGCGGCGATTCGGGCGGGTGTCGCCCCCGTGACGCGTCCCGAGCTGCCCACGTTCGCGAACTGGCTCGTGAGCCTGCTCCCCACCAATCCCATCAAGGCGGCGTCGGACGGCGCAATGCTGCCGCTCGTCGTCTTCACGCTCGTATTCGGACTCGCGCTCGGCAGGCTCGCGCCCGAACTGCGCGGACCGATCGTCGCGTTCTTCCGCGGCGTCGCCGAGGCGATGTCGCTTCTCGTGCGCTGGGTGCTGACACTGGCGCCCATCGGCGTGTTCGCGCTCGCCTTCGTGCTCGCGGCGAAGCTCGGCAGCAGCGTGGTCGGCGCAGTCGGGTTCTATGTCGTCACGCACTCGGCACTCCTGCTCGTGAGTGTCGTGCTCCTCTACGTTGTGGTCATGCTCTTCACGCCGACTCCGGTGCGCCTGTTCGCGCGCGCGGCGCTACCGGCGCAGGTGGTGGCGATGACGACACGGTCATCCATGGCGGCGCTGCCTGCGATGCTCACGTCAGCGGAGCAGGCCCTCGGTCTGCCGAGAACGGTGACGAGCTTCGCGCTGCCGCTCGCCACGTCCATCTTCCGCTTCAACCAGGCCGTGACGTGGGTCGTCGTCGCGCTCTTCGCGGGAAAGCTCTACGGTGTGGAGCTCGCGTCGTCGCAGGTCGTGACGATCGCGGTGACCTCCGTACTCATGAGCTTCAGCGTGCCGGGCATCCCGAGCGCGTCACTGTTCATCATCGCGCCCTTCCTCGCATCGGTCGGCATTCCGCCAGAAGCGATCGGCGTGCTCATCGCCGTGGACCTGCTTCCCGACGTGTTCAAGACGCTCGCGAACGTGACGGGACACCTCGCGTCGGTCACCGTCCTGGCGTCTCGCGCCGCCGACTGACGTCAGGCGGGCCGCCGCACTGTCAATCGGTACGCGGGATAGCTCACCGCCGCCAGCACGAGCGCGAACAGCGCGGTGCGCTTGTCCGCGACGATCGATCCGAGCAGGAACACAATCGAACCGGCCAGTACGACGCCCGTGGTCCACGGATGCCCCCACGCGCGATACGGCCGCGCCGTCTCCGGCTCGCGGTACCTGAGCACGAACACCGACAGGAACGACATGGCATAGCCCGCCACGAACATGAAGGAGCACAGCGCGATCACGCGCTCGAACGCGCCCGTGAGCAGGAAGAGCCCCGCGATCGCCGTTCCGGCGAGCAGGGAGGCGTGCGGCGTACCGCCC
The DNA here is from genome assembly GCA_039928475.1 of Gemmatimonadaceae bacterium. GTDB lineage: Bacteria > Gemmatimonadota > Gemmatimonadetes > Gemmatimonadales > Gemmatimonadaceae > AG11. The sequence continues at coordinate 40,870 of JBDSTA010000293.1, forward strand.
GCATTCACACGCGAGAGAATGGCTGGCGCCGCGCGATCGCGCCCCAGCGCGAATCCCACGCGCGAGCCCATCAGCGCATTCGCCACGATCGCGCTCGGCAACGCCACCGCGACGAGAAGCTGTACCAGCGTGCCGCCGCGTGGCCCGAACACCACCGACGCCGCGCTTGCCGCCGCGAGTGGCGATGACGCGAGCGCGGGCATCGGAAGCACCGCGATGAACGCGATGTTGAGCAGCAGGTAGAGGACGATGACCGATATGACGCCGAACAGGAGCGAGCGCGGGATCTGGCGCGCGGAGTCCTGCACCTCTTCGGAGAAGTAGAGGATGCCCATCCATCCATCGTACGCGTAGATGATCCCCTGCAGCGCCGTGATGAACGCGATGCCGAGTGCTGCGCCCACTGGGACGACGAGCGGCGTCATGGCACCGGCGCCGGAGCTCGTGATTCCCCGCGCGCGCGCGACGAGGCACGCCGCAACCAGTGCGAGGAGCACGACGCACTTGATGAGGCTCGTTCCCCTCTGCGTGCGGTCACTCTCGCGGATCCCCTGCCAGAGAATGACCGTCACGATCACGAGCGTCACCGCCGCAACGAGCAACGTCTGGCCGGCGAGCGCGGGGAACACCGCGCCAATTGCCTCGGCCTCCACGAGCGCGATGGCGGCGAGCGAAGCGCCCGTCGAGATCCAGTCGTTCCAGCCCACGAGGAATCCAGCGTAGGGGCCGAGCGCGCGGCGGACGAAGACGTATTGCCCGCCGGACTGGGGGATCATCGTCCCGAGCTCGGCGAGGGAGTTCGCACCGAGCAGCGCGTACAGTCCGCCTACCAGCCATGCCACGAGGAAGAGTCCCGCCACTGGCAGTTGCGTCGCGACGTCCGCTGGCGAGCGGAGGATCCCGGCGCCGATCATGCTGCCCACCGCCACGGCCACGCCGAAGGCGATGCCGAGGCTGCGGCGGAGGTGCGTACCAGGTGTCATGTGGCGCAAAGCTGCGGGCCCGCGCGAACTGCGGACAGGGCTCGACGTCGTTATTCTTTTGCGGATGCGTCTTCTCTCGATTCCTGTCGCGGTGCTCGTCGCGTCCTGCGCAGTGGCGCAGCAGCCACCAAGGACGTTTCGCGACATTACCTACAGCACGACGAGCGGCATCGAGTCGAAGCTCGACCTCTACCAGAACTCGTCGGTGGCTCGCGCGGCCGTGCTGGTGTATTTCCATGGCGGCTCATGGACCACGGGGGAGCGCCCGAAGAGCGTGTCCAGCTTCAAGGCCTTCGTCGCACTGGGATTTTCGGTGCTGTCGGTGGACTATCGCCTCTCGGACGTCGCCCGCGCGCCCGCGGCGGTGCAGGACGCGCGGTGTGCCGTCGCCTGGGTGGACGACCAGAAGGCGCTCATCACCGGCGAGGTCGCGGCGTTTCTTCGTGCCCAGCACATCATCCCTGGGGCGCCATGAGCAGCGAGTATGTCGTCCGCGAGGCGACGCTCGGCGACGTCGACGTGCTCGCGCATCATCGCGCGGCGATGTTCCACGACATGGGCAAGCTTCCGGAGGTGCTGGTCGCCGCGATGGCCGACGCATCGAGCCTCTTCATCGCGCGCGCCATGTCCGATGGCGAATACCACGCGTGGCTCGCGTCACCGGCGGAGGATCCGGGGACGATCGTCGCTGGCGCCGGCCTCCAGCTGCGCGCTGCCATGCCGACCATCCGCATGGATCATGGCAGTACGACCATCGCGCACGGCGCACAGGGTATCATCGTCAACGTCTACACGGAACCCGCGCATCGGCGTCATGGCGTCGCGCGGCTGCTCATGGAGCACGTCATCCGGCACGGCCGCCCGAAGTGCCCGGGTGGTATCGTCCTTCACGCGTCCGACGAAGGACGCCCCCTGTACGAGTCGCTTGGTTTCATTCCCACGAACGAGATGCGGCTGACCGCGAGGAGTTGAGCGCATGGCCATCGAGAACGTTTCGGATACCGCACGCTGGGTCGCCGTGTATCGCGCCATGGAGACGGCGCGCCCCGACGCGATCTTCCGCGATCCCTACGCGGATCGCCTTGCCGGGCAACAGGGGCGCGACATCGTCGACACGATGAAGGAGGGCCGCGCCACCGCGTGGGCGATGATCGTCCGCACGGCCGTCATGGACGAGATGATCATGGACCGCATCAAGGGCGCCGGCGTCGACACGGTGCTCAACCTCGCGGCCGGCCTCGACGCGCGCGCGTGGCGTCTCCCGTTGCCGCCGTCGCTCCACTGGGTGGACGTGGACCTGCCCGCGATGTCCGAGTACAAGGCGACGCAGATGCGCGGCGAGACGCCCGCGTGTCGCTACGAGGCCATCCCGGCAGACCTCACCAACGACGCCGTTCGCGATGCGCTCTTCGCGACGATCGGCGCGTCGGCGAAGACGATGCTCGTCATCACCGAGGGGCTGCTCATCTATCTCGACGCGCAGCAGGTCACGTCGCTCGCGCGCGCCATTCACGTCATGCCGTCGGCGCGCTGGTGGATCACGGACATCGCGTCGCCGCGCCTCATGAAGATGCTCGAGAAGAACTGGAAGCCGGCGCTCGAGAAGGGCAACGCACCATTCAAGTTCGCACCCGAGAGTAGCACGGAATTCTTCGAGCCGCTGGGCTGGCATGAGGTCGTCTTTCGTTCGACCATGAGCGAGGCACAGCGCCTCAAGCGCGGCGTGCGCATGATGTGGCTCTGGAGCCTCATCGGCAGGTTGATGCCGGCGAAGAGTCGCAACGAGATGTTCCGCATGTCAGGTCAGCTGCTGCTCGAGCGCACGTGATCCTCGAGACGGTTTGCGTGTTCTGCGCGGCGAACCCCGGCGCGCATCCGTGGTATCGCGACGGCGCCATGGCCATGGGGCGCTTCCTCGCCGAATCCGGGCGACGCGTGGTCTTCGGCGGCGGACGCACGGGGCTCATGGGCGCACTCGCCGAAGGCGTACTCGGCGCCGGCGGCCAGGCCATCGGCGTCATGCCGAAGCATCTCGTGGACCGCGATGTCGCGCACACCGGCCTCACGGAGCTGCGCGTCGTGTCGTCCATGCACGAGCGAAAGACGATGCTCTCCGCGCTCGCCGACGGATTCGTCGCGATGCCCGGTGGCCTCGGCACCCTCGAGGAGCTTTTCGAGATCTGGACGTGGGGCCAGCTCGGCCTCCATCGCAAGCCGTACGGACTCCTCAACGTGAACGGCTTCTTCGATCCGTTGCTCGCGTTCCTCGATCATGCGGTCGCTGAAGGCTTCGTCGGCGTCGAGAACCGGCGCATGCTCGCGGTGGACACCGATCCCGAACGGCTCATCGCCGCGATGGAGTCGATGCAGCCGCCACCCGTGCGCACGTGGATCGACGCCGCGGCGACCTGAGCCGCTGACGCGCCGCACGCGTCTTGCCCCGAGAGAAGCCATGCCCGCGCGAAAGAGCTCGCTACGAATTCCCGACGACCCCGAGGTCACGCTCGACCTCGGCGGGCACAGCGTCAGGCTGACGAACCTCGACAAGCTGTTCTGGAGCGACGAGGGAATCACGAAGCGCGACCTCCTCCAGTACTACGCCGACGTCTCGCCGTACCTGCTCCCGCACCTCGCCGACCGCGCAATGGTGATGAAGCGCTATCCGAACGGCGCGACCGGAAAGTGCTTCTTCATGAAGCGCGTGCCCGAACCGCACCCGGATTGGCTCGAGACCTGTGCGATCTCGCACGGGTCCGGCAACGTCATCGACTTTCCCGTCATCCAGGATCTCGCGTCGCTGCTCTGGGTCGTGAACCTCGGCTGCATCGACCTCAATCAGTGGTACGGGCGCTGCGACGACGTCAATCGTCCCGACTACGTGCACTTCGATCTCGACCCAGTGCCCGGCGCGA
>JBDSTA010000294.1:0-11341 GCA_039928475.1 Gemmatimonadaceae bacterium
CCAGCGACGGTCCATGGCAGCCCTTGCAGCCGATGCTCGCGAGATACTCGCCATAGGCGCCGGACTTCGCCGGCGTCACGCTCGCGACGTGAAGCCGCGCGTGATCGATGCGTTCGGCATGCAGGAAGGGAAGCTTGCCCGCGACGTATAGCGCGCGGCCCACGGGACCGATGCGCGCTGCGGGAATCTCGTGGTCCACCGGCGGGCGCGACTTGATGTACGCGATCACGTCGCCGAGGTCCTCGTCACTGAGGTTCATGTAGTCGGATGACGGCATGATCTTGAGCGCGCGTCCATTGGGCGCGATGCCGTGCCGGATGGCGCGGCCGAAATCGGCATCGCTCAGCTGCCCACCGACGCCTCCCTTCCCGCGCGTGAGGTTCAGTGAGTACACGCTGCCGAGGGCGGGGTTGTCGAAGATCGCCTTGCCCGCGAGGTTCTCGCCGTGGCAGTCGGCACACCCCGCGAATGAGTTGGCCAGGTGAGCGCCGCGTGCGATTGCGACGGAGTCCGTGGGAACGACGACGGCCTTCTCATCCAGCGAGTACTGCTTGCGGTAGTGCGACTCCGACACGCCGTACACCCCGGCGGCGACGATGATGGCGAGGCCGACGACACCGCCCGCCGCGTACCCTGCCCATTTCATCCAGAGCTTCATGGAGATCACCTGTTGTCCGATTTGGTGCCCATAGGATGCGACATGCCGGCGCGTCCGTCCAGCCGGTCATGGCGATCACCTACGAAGTGACGTGGCCGGGGATTCAAACCTCCGCGGCAGGGGCGGTGTCACAACCCTGAGCGCACCCATCGCGCGTACGTGCACCGCCCACCGAGAGCTCACCATGCGCCCGATCACCGCCACGCTGCTCCTCGCCATTCCCTCCCTGCTCACCGCCCAGCAGACGGAGCGCATCTCGCTCGACGGCCGTGAAGTCGCTGTCTATAACCTCGTCGGGCGCCTGCGAGTGGACGGCGGCACGGGGGACAAGGTGATCGTGGAGGTCACGCGTGCCGGCCGCGATGCGGGCCGCCTCAAGCTCCTGACCGGCGACGTGCGTGGCCGCGCGACACTGCGCGTGGACTATCCCGAGGACCGCATCTACTACTCGGACATGCGGTGGAACGGGCGCAGCACGTTCACGATCGGGGACGACGGGACCTTCGGCGACGGGAACAACGATCGGTACGATCGCAGGGGCCGCCGCATCGAGGTGAGCAGCCGCGGCGATGGCCTCGACGCACACGCCGACCTGCATGTCATCGTGCCGAAGGGGAAGACGCTGTTCCTCCGCCAGGGCATCGGCGAGACGACGATCGACAACGTCGACGGCCAGCTCTCGGTCGACGTCGCGGCGTCGAGCGTGAAGGTCTCACGCGTGCGCGGCTCGTTGTCGCTCGACACGGGCTCGGGCGGCGTGGAAGTCACCGACATGACCGGCGACCTCTCGCTCGACAGCGGCTCCGGTGGCGCGACGCTCGACGGCGTGCGCGGCGGGCGTCTGACCATGGATGTCGGCTCCGGCTCGCTGCGTGGCCGCTCCATCGAGATGAGCGAGATCACGGCGGACGTGGGCTCGGGCGGTGTTCGCCTGTCCGGCGTGAAGGCGCCGCGCCTGCATCTCGAGACAGGCAGCGGTTCGACCGAGATCGAGATGCTGTCTGCGCCCGATGACGTGTCGATCGAAGCCGGCAGCGGCGGCGTGACGTTGCGCATGCCCGCGAGCACGGAAGCCACGGTGGACATCGAGACCGGCAGTGGCGGCATCGACACCGACTTCGACGTGAAGCTGCGCCGCATCGAGCGGCGTGCGCTGCACGGCACGATCGGCTCCGGCAAGGGCCGCATCAAGATCGAGTCGGGCTCGGGAAGTGTGCGGCTCCTGAAGGTCTAGGAGTCGGGGACAGTCGGGACAGTCTGCCAGTCTCGAACGACCCGCGTTCTTCGACTGTCGGACTGTCAGGCTGTCGGACTGTCAGACTCGATATTCCTTCAACTTTCTATAGAGCGTCCGCCGGTCGATCCCGAGCCGCTCCGCCGCGCGGCTCTGGTTCCCGCCCTCCTGCGCGAGCACGTGCTCGATGTACTTCCGTTCGAGCTCATCGAGCGTCATGCGCGCGTCTGCCGGAATGCTCGCCGCCATCGGGCCGCCCGCGCGGGACGGAGCGGCGACGTCGGCACCGCCCGCGGCATCGCGCTGCACGCGATGCTCGAGCTCGCGCACATTGCCCGGCCACTGCTGCGCGAGCAGCGACATCAACGCATCCGGTGCGAGCGCACGCGGCTCGCTGCCCTGCTCGCGCGTGATGCGCGCGCGGAAGTGTTGCACGAGCAGTGGAATGTCGCTGCGCCGGTCGCGCAGGGCCGGGATGGCGATGGGCAGCACGGACACGCCCGGCAGCGAGTCATCCCACGCGCCACGCGTCGTCAGTACCACGCGGACATCGAGTGACACTGGCATCTGGCCGCCGACGCGCGTCGCCGTGCGCTCGACGATCGCCTGGGCAACGCGCGCACGCAGCGCGGGCGTGAGCGCATCGCATTCGTCGAGCACGATCGTGCCGCCTCCCGCCGTCTCGAACAGCCCCGTCCTGCCGGAGCGCAACACTGAGCGGTCCACGCCGAACAGCTCCTCCTCGAGCGCGGCGGCATCCACGTCCGCGCAGCGAATGCCCACGAAGGGGCGCGCGGCGCGCGGTGAGAGCTCGTGCACGAGCCGCGCGACGAGATCCTTCCCCACCCCCGCCTCGCCGGTGACGAGCACGGTGCGCTGCGACGCGGCGGCGCGGCCGATCAGCTCGCGCAGCTGCGCCATCGCACTGGAGCGCCCCACGAGCATCGCGTCCACGCTCGGCGCGTGACGCGCGCGCAGCTGTGCGAGCTCCCGCACGTGCCCGACTTCACGCACCGCGCGGTCCACCGCGTGCAGCACCCGGGCGGGCGCCGCGTCGAACGGCAGCACGTCGTACGACCCGGAGGCGCGCTCGATCCACTCGACCCACCGCTTCGCGTCGCAGCAGACGATGAGCCACGCGGTGTCCATCGCCGACTGGAGGCGCGCCTGCGATTCCGTGTCGCGCAACGCGGCCAGCACGACGTCCACGCCCGTGCTCCCGAGCAACGCGACCGCCTCCGCGACTTCCGCGGCGCGCAGCACGTCGAAGCCCGACGACGTCAGGAGTTGCTGGAGGGCGGACGCGCGCTCGGCGTTCGTGTCGACGATGAGCGCGCGCGGTGACATGGACATGAAACGAACCGCGACTGGAAAGGGTCGCGGTTCAGTATCGGCGCCTGGACGACGGAGGTTGAGCGCTCGCGCGCTACGAGGCGACCTGTTCCGGCGCGAGGCCGAAGCGGCGGTTGCGGCTCCGGAAATCCGCCATCGCGTCAGCGAGATCGTCCTCGTTGAACTCCGGCCACATCTTGTCCACGAACAGCAGCTCGGCGTACGCGCACTCCCAGAGCAGGAAGTCGCTGAGCCGCTGCTCGCCGCCGGTGCGCACCACGAGGTCCACGTCCCTCGCCGGTACCTGGTCGTGGTCCACGCGTGCGAGCAGCTGCGTGAATTCGTCGCGCGTGACGGACTCGCCGCGCATCGCCACCGACGCACGCACCATCGCATCGCGCGCCGAGTAGTCCACGGCCACGCGCAGGTGCATCTGCGAGCCGGAGGCCGTGAGCGATTCCACCTGGTCCACCGTGTGGCGAAGCGACGAGGGAAGGCGGTCGCGACGACCCAGGATGGTCAGCCGCACCCCGTTCTCGAGGCAGCGCTTGGCCTCGCCGATCAGTGCGCGCCGGAAGAGGCGCATCAGCGCCGTGACTTCGGCCGACGGCCGCTTCCAGTTGTCCGACGAGAACGCATAGAGCGTGAGCGTGCCGACGCCCTCGCGCACGGCCGCCTCGACGATGTTGCGTGCCGTGCGCAGCCCCGCCTCGTGACCCGCTGAGCGCGAGAGTCCGTGAGCGGTGGCCCAGCGTCCGTTGCCATCCATGATGACGGCGAGGTGCGGCCCGCTGAAGTTCGGGTAGGAAACCGAACCGGAATGTCGTGTAGGCATCGTGCGGTCAGTGCTCCCGGGTGGCGCGAATCAACGCTTCCATGTGATCCAGGTAGCGCTCGAGCGCTCGGCGCCCGGTGGCGGTGATGCGGTACTGCGTGCGCGGCACGCGCCCCTCGAACGATTTCGTGCAGGTGACGTAGCCGGCGTCCTCCAGCTTGCGCGCGTGCACGCTGAGGTTGCCGTCCGTCGTCTTCATGAGGCCCTTCAGCTCGTTGAACGTCAGCGAGCCATTCACGGCCAGCGCACTCACGATGCCGAGCCGCAGGCGCTCGTGGATGAGGCGATCGAGCGCGAGCGCGCCCTCGCCGGAGCCCTCGGCCGCACCAGGCACGGAGCGCAGTGCCGGGGGCGCAGCGGCGTCCACGTCGCGGTTTCGCTTGGGTACAGCGCCGTGTTTAGCCACCATGCCTCCGTGCGATCAAGGTCCCGAAAAAGAGGTGAAGCCCGCCGAAGCCCGCGATCATGCAGCCCGTCGTCCATCCGGCCGGCGCAAACAACGCGACCGTGCCGACGACCATGAATGCGATACCCATCACCGGCACGATGCGGACGGAGAACGTGCCCGCCGCCACCACGCCGACGCCGTACAGCAGCATCCACACGCCGGCCAGGAGCGGCAGCAATCCCCGCTCATAGAACACCAGAGTGAGCAGTGCGCCGACGAGCATCGGCGGTGCGAAGCTGAACACGATCTTGCGCGCGGGCTCCGACCAGAGCGGCAACTTGGCCGCACGAGCCTTCAGCGCCATGGTGTACACCGAAATGCCTACGGAGAGCCCCAACTCGCACAGCCAGATGAAGAGCCAGCGCGCGGGGCTGTCGGTGGCGGCGGAGAGCAGCGCGGCGCCGATGGCCGTGAAGCCGGTGACCACCATGCCCCATCCGGAGACGGCGGTAAAGGTCGCCGCCGCCTCCATGGTCTCGCGGATGAAACGGAGGTTGTCCATCGCCCGCGCCTGCATCTCGGGCGGCTCGGACGGCCTGAGTGGGAGTACACGCGTCATGGCTTGGAGAATGTCATGGCCAGCGCGTTCTGTCAAGTGCTTTACGCTACAAAGTGCGTCACGCGGGACGCGCCTCGTCAGCACCCTTCGCGGCAGCGCTATCGACCCTGCCGGACACTTCGCGAGAGATCCGAATCGAGAATTCCCTGACCATGGCCTCACAGAACTGCGGCAGGTCATCCGGCTTGCGACTCGTGATCAATCCGTCGTCCACCCGCACAACTTCATCCACCCACGCGCCGCCCGCATTGCGGATGTCCGTCTGGAGTGAGGGCCATGACGTCAGCGTCCGCCCCGCGACAGCCCCCGCCTCCACGAGCATCCACGGCCCGTGACAGATCGCCGCCACCGGCTTCTCGGCCAACATGAACTCGCGCACGAACTGCACAGCCGCAGGCTCCATGCGCAGCGCATCGGGATTCGCCACGCCTCCCGGCAGCACCAGTGCGTCGTAGTCGCTGGCCTTCACGTCCGCGAGCGCCCGGTCGACGGGGAGGTGTGCTCCCTTCTCGTTGTGATTCATCGCCTGGATGGACTCGCGATTCGGCGAGACCAGGTGCGTGATCGCGCCAGCCGCGTCGAGCGCGCGGCGCGGCTGCTCGAGCTCGATCTGCTCGACGCCGTCAGTCGCCAGGATGGCGACCCTGTGTCCGTTCAGTCCGGAAGTCATGTGGTACCTCACGAGGAAAATCCAGTGAGAACGCGGCACCAAGCGTGCCGCACGCCGCGGCCCTACCCTTCCGGCCTTCAGGCCGCCAACCTTCGTCGTGCCGCTTCTTCCCCTTCATGGTCATGCCGCGCTCCGCGCGCGCTTCGACGACGCCATCCGGCGCGACGCCCTCCCGGGCTCGCTCCTGCTGCACGGCCCTGCGGGAGTCGGCAAGCAGCGCCTCGCACTCTGGCTCGGCCAGCGGCTCCTCTGCTCCGGCGACGAGCCACGCCCCTGTGGCACGTGCCAGCACTGCCGCTACGCACTGGCCGGTACGCATCCCGACATCCATTGGTACTTCCCGCGTCCGCGGCTCAAGGACGGGGACGCCTCGCCGTCGAAGATCGTGGACGATTTCCGCGAGGCGATCGGCGAGCGCCTGAAGACGGGCGTCTACTCGCCACCGGATCCCGCGGAGGGCATCTACGTCGCGACCGTCCGCGCCATCGTCCAGTCGGCCGCCATGGCGCCCGCAATGGCCCAGCGAAAGGTCTACCTCATTGGTGAGGCGGAGCGCATGGTGCTGCGCGAGGGCGCCGAGGAGTCCGCCGGCGCATTCCTCAAGCTGCTCGAGGAACCGCCCGCGAAGGCGACCATCATCCTCACCAGCAGCGAGCCCGGCGCCCTCATCCCCACCATCCGTTCGCGCCTCGTGGCCGTGCGCGTTCCCGCGATGCCGGCGGCCGATGTGCAGGCGGTCCTCGACGAACCGGCCATGCAGCAGGCCATCGCCGAGGCGGGTGGCCCGAAGCGGCTCGACGAGCAGCTCCGCGTGGCCAATGGCGCACCCGGATCGCTCGTGGCCGGGGCCGAATGGGCGGACGCCATCGCGCGCGCGCGCCGCATGCTCGACGCCGCGTCCAACCGCGACCGTCGCGAGCAGGTGAAGACGTCGCTCATGCAGGGCTCGAGCAAGTCTCGCGGTGCCTTCAGCACGTCGCTGGACGCGCTGACGACCCTCCTCCACGAGCTCGCGCGCGCCTCCGCCGAGCGTGGGAATGCCGCGGGCGCGAGCGGCGCCGCGCGAGCCATGGACGCGGTGGAAGCCGCGAAGGTCCGCGCCACGGGCAACGTCAATCCGCAGTTGATCACCAGCGAGCTGCTCCGGCAGCTGGAGCGGTTCATCGCGTGACCACGAACAGGAGCGACCGGCTGACGCACGTGGCCGAGGACGGCCGTGCCCGGATGGTGGACGTCTCCGGCAAGGCCGACACGGTGCGCGTGGCGCGCGTGACAGGGGCCATCCGCATGCAGGCGTCCACTCTCGCCGCCATCGTCGAGAACACCATCGCCAAGGGCGACGTCCTCGGTGTCGCCCGCCTCGCGGGGATCATGGCGGCGAAGCGGACCTCCGACCTGATTCCCCTGTGCCACCCGATCGCGCTCACGGACGTGTCCGTCGAGCTCACCGCCGACCCGGGCCTACCCGGTGTGCGTGCCGTGGCCATCGCGAAGACGGTGGGCAAGACCGGAGTCGAGATGGAGGCGCTGACGGCGGTGAGTGTCGCGCTCCTGACCGTCTACGACATGGCCAAGGCGATTGATCGGGGGATGACGATCGGCGATATATCGTTGGCCGAGAAAACGGGTGGGGTGGGTGGCGGATACGCAAGGCTTGATGGCACGTCGGTTGCCCCTTAACGTTCTGGAGCAGCGAGCTGGACATCAGGACCTAACCCTTTACCGGGGTTCGACTTATGAAGACACTCCAAGGCACGTATGTGCACCGCGGAGACGGTCTCCGGCGGCGAAAGCGCCTTAAACAGACACTACTGGCAGTCTCCTTCTTCAGCGCCACTGCCTTTCTGCTCGGAAACAGGGAACCCGCCGCCACTGAGGCGGAAGCAGCATCGGTCACGAGCAAGCCATTCCGTATCGACCTTTCCACCGACCGCACGCTGGCCAACCAGCTCGATTCGGCGCGTGGTGAGCTCGAGCTCGCCCGGCTTCAGCTGGACCGGGCAAACCGGGTCATCGGCTATTCCACGCAGTACGGCATCAACGCGAGCCTCGCGGGCAACATCGTCGATGTCGCGCGCGCCGAGGGGATCGATCCGGACCTGGCGTTCCGGCTCGTGAAGCTCGAAAGCGATTTCAACACGCACGCGACCAGCCCGGTCGGCGCGGTGGGCCTCACGCAGCTCATGCCCTCCACGGCGAAGTTCTACCAGAAGAACATCACGGTCCAGAAGCTGTACGACCCGAACACCAACCTCCGCATCGGCTTCCGCTACCTCCGTGGCCTGGTGGACGAGTACGACGGCAACATGAAGCTGGCGCTCCTGGTCTATAACCGCGGTCCGGCGGCGGTGGCAAAGTCGCGCGCGGCCGGCGACAACCCGTCCAATGGATACGACCGGATCCTCTTCAAGGGATACCGGGGACGCGGGGTCGTGGATTGATCCTTTCCGGTTGACTCAATGGATAAAGGCCGGACTTGCTCATCGAGCGAGTCCGGCCTTTTTCGTTGGTAACCGAGATGACTGAATGGATAGAGGCCGGACTCGCTCCTCGAGCGGGCCCAGCCTTTTTCGCTGCTGACCACAGAGGTCACAGAGTACACACAGAGGACACGGAGACCTACGTGAAGTAAGCACCAGCATCCCTGAGGACACAGCGACTCGACCAATGCCCTGGGGAAGTGGTGCCGTTCACTGCGGTCCTCTGCGTTCCTCGGCGACCTCTGCGGTAAGAATTCTCTCCCCGCCTTACGAAGGAGCGAGTGTAGTTCCGCTCTTCCTCTGTGTCCTCTGTGTGTACTCCGTGTCCTCTGTGGTTAAGCGCGCCTGCTACTTCTTCGTGCGCTTTCCACTCTTCCTTGCCCCGGATGTCTTTGACTTCGAAGTCTTTCCCTTGGAGCTCTTTGCCCTCGTGATCTTCTTCTTCGAGGTCGTTTCCTTCACGCTCCCGTCCTTCGCCTTTCCCGCCTTCGCTCCCTTCCCCACGCTCGCCCTGGCCGCTCCTCCCACGATCAGGCTCTGCCCCGGGAAGATCACCGGCTTCTTCATCCCGTTGAGGCGCATGAGCTGGGCGTTCGTGATCCCGTACTTGCGGGCAATCACCCCCACCGACTCGCCACGCTTCACGGTGTGCACCTTCATGCGCTTCGTGCTGCCCGGGTACTTCTCGATCGACGGATCCGGGATGTCCAGCGCCGCGGCTGCGACCGCTGCCGTGGGGACCAGCACCGGCTGACCGGGCGCCAGTCGCCCGCTCTTCAGCGTCTGGAGCTTCGGGTTGAAGCCCACCAGCGACGACGCACGTACTCCGGCTGCACGCGCCAGGCCCTCGATCGTGTCGCCCTTCTTCGACTCCAGCGTGTGCGTGCCCACGCGATCCTCGCGCGGCAGCTCGGCAAATGCACATTCGAAGGTCTCGGCCGCGCCAACCGGGAGACGCACCTGCGAGGCATCTTTCGGCGGCGTCATGCCGCGGAGGAAGTGCGTGTTCAGGTCCGCGATCGCCGCGAGCGGCACGCCCGCCGCCTTGGCCACCGCGGCCAGGGGCGTGCTCGCGGGCACCATCACCGAGTCGTACGCGAACGCCGCGCGCGGATGGAGCTCCATCCCGTAGCGCGTCGGCTCCTTTGCGATGAGCGCCGCGGCGATCAGCTGCGGCACGTACTCGCGCGTCTCGTTCTTCAGGTAGTCCTTGCCCGCGAGCACGAAGAAGGCGTCCTCCGTCTGCGTTCCCTCCATGTCGTCCGCGAATTTCGTCATGCCGCGAGCGATGCGGCCCGGCCCGCCGTTGTACGCGGCCGCGGCGAGGTAGAGCGACCCGAACTGGTTGCGAAGCTCGCGGATGAAGCGCACCGCCGCAGCGGTGGACTTCACCGGATCGCGACGCTCGTCCACCCACCAGTCGACGCGCATGCCCATGTCACGCGCCGTGCCCGTCATGAACTGCCACATGCCCACGGCCGCCGCGCGCGAATATGCGTGCGGGTCGAAGCCGCTCTCGACGAGCGCGAGGTAGTACATGTCCTCCGGCACGCCGCCTTCGCGGAACTTGGCGCGGATCATCGGCTCGTAGCGCGTCCCGCGTTCGAGCCGCTCCGTGATGCGGTCCTTGGCTCGCCCGGTGAACATGCTGACGTAGTGCGCCACGCGGTCCTGCGTCGCGTAGCTGCGCACGTCCATGTCCCAGGTCGGCTCGGCGGCAGAGTCCGGCGTCGTCGCTCCGACCGACTCGCCGAACACGTCCTGCGCGCTCCTGCTCACGTCCGTGGAGCTCACGGAGGCGCTCTCGGCACGAACGCTTGGCGCCCCGGCGGGGATGACCACATGCCGGTTGGCCGTGTCCCGCACCTGTGCGCTGGCGAGGGCGGGAAATGCGCAGAGGACCAGCGCGATGGCGCGCACGGTCGAAGTCGAATCGTTCAACGGCTACTCCGGGAAACTGCACCCTGCCCCGCGCGCGGGCAGGGCACGGATACTGGTCAGCGGGTCAGGAAATACGTACCAAGCACACGGTTCGTCGCATTCAGCACGGAGAGTGCTGCACCGCGAACCAGGTCGCCCTCGGCGAGGTAGCAGCCGAGGAGACGCTCGGGACCAGTATCGCCATTCTGCATCAGCGACGTGATCACGACATTGGCGTCGAAGGCGCGGACCACCTTGACGCCGATGAGCTCGAACTTGATCGCGCCGTCCGTGAACGTCTCGAGGGCGCGGATGGCCGCCTCGGCGCCCAGCCGCGTGTCGCCGGCCGGACTCGCCTGGCCCGTGGCCTCGGCGGTCACCTGCTCACCCGGCCCGTATTCGAGCGTCACGGCGCACGTCACCCGGCCGGCCCGGGTCCGGTCGAGCGAGAAGCTGTGAAAGCGCAGTCGCTCCTGCCTCGAGACAGGTGCGGCAGCGCCAGGTTTTTCCGCACGCTGGTCAGAAGTCATCGCGGCCATCTCGATGGAGTCGGACGTCCTAAAACATGAAGGAGCGGCATCGCCCCGTGCTGAGTACGAGTGAGACCATGGAAACGCAACGCGTCAGCTAACAGCGCGGACAGCTCCCGTCTATATTCGCCCGCATGCGCACCCTTTCAACCGTGACCATGGTCACCGCCTTCACGTGCTGTGCGTTCGCGTACAGCGCGGATGCGCAGCAGCGGGGCCTCCCCGCGCTTCGCGACCGGCTCGCACAGCGCATTGCCGCCGTGCCGGGGGCCGAAGTGGCCGTGAGCTATCGCGACCTCGCCACCGGCGACTCGCTCGACCTTGGCGCCGACGTGGACTTCCACGCCGCCAGCACGATGAAGATCCCCGTGATGCTCGAGGTCCTGCGCTCCGTCGAGGCGGGTCGTCTCTCCCTCGACCAGGGGATCCTCCTCGTCAACACGTTCCACTCGATCGTGGACGGCTCGCCATACGCCCTCGACGCCAACGACGACAGCGACTCGTCGGTGTACGCGCGCGTGGGCACGCGCGTCCCCGTCCGCGAGCTCATGGAGCGCATGATCGTGCGCTCGAGCAACCTCGCAACGAACGCGCTCATCGCCCTCGTCGGCGCCGAGCAGGCCAACGCGACGGCGCACGCGCTCGGCGCCACGCACATCCGCGTGCTGCGTGGGG
>JBDSTA010000295.1:0-8086 GCA_039928475.1 Gemmatimonadaceae bacterium
CGCCGGTCTGCGCCTGTGCGCCGAGCGTCGACGTCGCAAGCAGCGCCAGGATGAGCGTTGGTCTGTTCATCCGCCGAATATGCATTCCGCGCCCGTTCGCGGCGAACTCAGAATTCGATCTGCGCCCCGAGCTCGATCACGCGATTGGGCGGAAGCCCGAAGAACTGCGCGGCCGACAACGCGTTCTGCGACATGAGCACGAAGAGCTTCTTGCGCCACCGCACCATCTTCGAGTTGCCGGTCGATATCAGCCGCTCGCGGCCGAGGTAGTAGCTGGTCTCCATGGGACGCGTGACGATGCCGTGCGCGGCGCACAGCGCGATGATCTGCGGGCCGTTCGCGGTCTCCATGAATCCGGCGCGCGCCGCCACGCGATAGAAGCCGTGCTCCAGCTCCGTCACGGTCACGCGCTCGGCATCGTCCACGTAGGGGACTTCGTCGGCCGTGATCGACAGCAGCAGCACCTGCTTGTGCAGCGCCTTGTTGTGCTTGAGGTGATGCAGCAGGACGACCGGCGCGCCCTCGGCGTCCGACGTGAGGAATACCGCCGTGCCGGGCACGCGCGGTGGCGGGCGACGGCCGATCTCCTCCATCAACAGCGTGAGGGGAAGGCTCGACTGGCGCATGATGCCCTGCAGCGCCTCGCGCCCGGCCTTCCACGTCGTCATGAGGATCGCCACGACGCCGGCGATGACGAGCGGCACCCAGCCGCCGTCGTCGATCTTGAGGGCGTTCGCGCCGAGGAAGGCGAAGTCGAAGGTGAAGAAGAACAGCGCGAGGCCGACGACGCGCCACAGCGGCCAGTTCCACCGCGTGCGCGCGATGACGGAGAACAGCAGCGTCGTGATCGCCATCGTGCCCGTCACCGCAATGCCGTACGCGGCGCCGAGGGCGCTGGAGGACTTGAAGCCGAGCACGATGAGCAGCGTGCCGGCCATGAGCGCGATGTTCACCTCGGGCACGTAGATCTGCCCGTGCACTTCCTCCGAGGTGTGGACGATCGTGAGGCGCGGGCTGTAGCCGAGCTGCACGGACTGCTGCGCGAGCGAGAACGCGCCGGAGATGAGCGCCTGCGAGGCGACGATCGCGGCGAGCGTGGCGACGACGAGCAGCGGGTAGAGGAACCAGCGCGGCGCGAGGAGATAGAACGGGTTGGAGATGGCCGACGGATCGCGGATGAGCAGCGCGCCCTGGCCGAGATAGTTCAACAGGAGCGCGGGCAGCACGAGCCAGAAGAAGGCAATGCGAATGGGCTTTCGCCCGAAGTGCCCCATGTCGGCGTAGAGCGCCTCCGCACCGGTGACGGCGAGGAACACGCCGCCGAGCGCACTGAAGCCGACGAAGCCGTGCTGCGCGAGGAAGCGGATGGCATGCCAGGGATTCACGGCGCCGAGGATCTGCGGCTCCTTCACGATCTCCGCGCCGCCGAGCACGCCGATGATCGCGAACCAGGCGAGCGTGATGGGCCCGAACGCCTTGCCGACCTTCGCTGTCCCGAAGCGCTGGAAGGAGAAGAGGATGATGAGGATCGCGATGGTCGCGGAAATGACGTACGGCTTCATCGCCGGCGTGGCGACTTCGAGACCCTCGACGGCGCCGAGCACGGAGATGGCCGGGGTGATGATGCCGTCGCCGTAGAGGAGCGCCGTGCCGAAGACGGCGAGGAGGATGAGGATGGAACGTCGTCGCTGGTCGGCGTCGCGGTGCTGGCGCTGCATCATGAGCGCGAGCATGGCGAGCACGCCACCTTCACCGCGGTTGTCGGCGCGCAGGATGAAGACGAGATACTTGACGGCGACGACGAGGACCAGCGACCAGCAGACGAGCGAGAGGACGCCGTAGACGGCGTCGGGGGTGGGCGCGAGACCGTAGCCGGGCGAGAAGACCTCGCGCATGGTGTAGAGCGGGCTCGTGCCGATGTCACCGTAGACGACGCCCAGGGCGGTCAGGGCGAGGACGCCGAGGCGTTTGCCGGTCGGATTGTCGTCTTTGGCGGACATGCTTGGACGCTAGCGGGGCTGGCGTGAAGGGCGCACAAAGGCGGGGCACTGCCGGCACAAAGATTTCACAAAGAAAAGCCCGGCAAAAGCCTTACTGCGCACGCAGAAAGACGCAGGCTTCGCGAGCGCAGAAGGACGCAGTAACGACGGAAAAGCAGTGCTGTTGCAGTTACTGCGTCCCCTTCAGCGCCAGCGCAGCCTGTGTCCTTCTGCGTGCGCCGTGGCTTTTGTTTTTGTCCTATGAGGGCAGCAGGTCCGCGGCGGGAAGGCGCAAGGTAAACACACTCCCTCCCCCGTCCCTCGGCGAATACTCCACGCTGCCGCCCTGCGCCGTCGCCATGCCGCGTGCGATCGAGAGACCCAAGCCTGCCCCGCCCGCGTCCGGCGTGCTCCCCGCCGGCCGGTAGAACGGCTCGAAGATCCGCTCCTCCTCCCCCGTGATCACGCCGGGCCCGCGATCCGACACCACGAACTCCAGCTGGTCGCCCTGGCGCGACACACCCAACTCGATCGCCGAGCCCGCCGGCGCGTACTTCACCGCATTCTCGATGAGGTTCACCAGCACGCGCAGCGAATGCACGAAGTCGAAGCGGCCGATCAGCAGCGGCTCCGACGCATCCAGGTGCACATCGAGCGTGTGATTCGTGAGCCGGCCCGACGACTGCTGCAGTGCCGCGCCCACGAGATCCTCCGCGGCATTCAGCTCGAGGCTCACCGTGAACGCGCCGCCGGCGAGGCGCGACAGGTCGAGCAGGTCCGCGACGAGGCGGCTGAGCCGATCCGACTCCTCCTCGATGATCGCCGCGCGCTCGTCGCCCTCCATGCGGATGTCGTGCGCGAGGGCCTTGATGGTCGTGAGCGGTGTGCGCAGGTCATGCGACACCGATGCGAGCAGCGCGTTCTTCAGCTCGTCCTTCCGGCGCAACGCCTCCGCATGCTCGGCGTCGGCGACAAGCCGCACGCGCTCGACGCCGAGCGCCGCGTAGTACGACAGCGCCTCGATGAAGCGACGACGCGGGATGTCGAGCGCAAGCGAGTGGTCGTGTGCGATGCGCAGCACGCCCACGGTGCGCGCGCGGACGCGCAGCGGGAGGAGCAGCGTGCGCGCGCGCTGCACGTCGAGCTCCGTGGGCGCCGCGTCATCCTCCGTGGGATCGACGCTCAGCCGAACCGCGCCGTCCACGCGCTCGATCACGGTCTGCCCGCTTTCGGCGACCCACTCCACGAGGCGCCGCCCCGTGGGGAGCGCGAACACCGATGGGTCGGGAAGGTCGGGCGGCGTGTGCACGTCCTCCGCGGCGTCCGCCACGCCGCTCGACGCGGCGAGTGCGATGGTGTCGTGCCGCTCGTCGCGCAGGTAGATCTCGCAGCGACGCACGGCAAGCGTGGTGCGGATGACGTCCGCGATCGCCGCCAGCGCATCCTCGGCGCGCGGCGCATTGAGCGCCTCGGCGCCCACGGCCGAGAGGCGGTCGATCTCCGTCGCGCGCTGGCCGGCGGCGAGCGCCTCGCTCTGCGCGCGCGCGAGCAGCTGCGCCGCCACGAGGCTCGTGAGGAGGAAGGTCGCGAGCACGAGCCAGTCGAGCGGCTGCGCGACGGTGAGCGTGTGGTACGGCGGGACGAAGAAGAAGTTGAAGCAGAGAAATGCCGCCACCGACAGCGTGAGGCCGAGCCGGCGATCGGTGCGCGAGCTCGAGAGCAGCACGAGCAGCAGGTACGCGATCGCGACGTGCGCCTTGTCGAGCTGTCCGCGGAACGCGATCATGCCCGCGGTGACGAGCGTGAGCGCGCCGAGCCATCCGAGCCAGGGCAGCACGGCCCTGCGTTCCATCGCTAGCGCGCCAGCTCGAAGCGATAGCCCACGCCCGGCTCCGTGAGGATGACCGTCGGGCGCACGACGTCGCGCTCGAGCTTGCGCCTGAGGCTGGCGATGTGCACACGCAGGTACTGCTGCGCATCGCCGTGCGAGCGCCCCCACACCTGCGCGAAGAGCTGCGCGTGCGTCATGGTGCGGCCCGCGTTCGTCGCGAGCACGCGCACGAGCTCCCACTCGATGGGCGTGAGGTGGATCGCCTCGTCGCCGCGCGACACGCTTCGCTTCACGAGGTCGATCACGACGTCGCCTGCGCGAAGCGCCGTGTCACCCGTGGCCGAGGGCACGGTGCGCGCGCGGCGCAGTTGGGCGCGCACGCGCGCCTGGAGCTCGATGGTGCTGAACGGCTTGGTGATGTAGTCGTCGGCACCGAGGTCGAGCATTGCGGCCTTCTCCACATCCGAATGGCGTGCGGAGAGCACGACGATGGGCGCTGTCGACCAGCCGCGCACGTCGCGGCAGACGTCGGCGCCGCTCATGTCGGGCAGCCCGAGGTCGAGCACGATGAGGTCGGGGCGCTCGGCGGCGGCGAGGTCGACGCCCTCGCGGCCGGACGCGGCCTCGATCACGCGCGTATCGTCCGCCTCGAGCGCGTGGCGCACGACGCGGCGGATCTGTGGCTCGTCGTCGATGACCAGGAGCGTGACCGGCCCAGCGGTCATCAGTGCGCGGCTGTGTCGCGCCGGCGGGGCACCGCGCGGCCGACGATGATGCTGATGTTGTCCGAGCCGCCCGCATCGAGCGCATCCTGCAGCAACCGCTCGGCTGCGTCCTTCGCGCTCGTCATGTTCGCGAGGCGATCGGCGATCTGGTCGTCGGCCACGTGCTTGGTGAGGCCGTCCGTGCAGAGGAGGTGCACGTTGTTCCAGTCCGCGCGCATGCGCGTGACGACGGGAATCGCGGAGTCGCCGCCGAGCGCGCTGGAGAGGACGTTGGAGTACTGCGAGCGCGCGGCCATCGCGCGCGTGAACACGCCCTGGTCGAGCAGGTCCTGCGCGATGGTCTGGTCGCGCGTCACCTGCGAGAGCTTGCCTTCACGGTAGAGGTAGTAGCGCGAGTCGCCCACCTGCACGAGGTAGTACCAGGGCCACACGCCCATCCACATGGTGAGCGTCGTCGCCATGGTGCGTTCCACGCCCATTTCCTGTGCGCGGCGGATGACCGCGGCGTGGCTCTCCATCGCCGCCGCCTGGAGCGCGTTGATGAACGACTCGTCGCTGCCGTTACCGCGGTAGTAGCAATCAGTGCTGCGCGCGAGGTAGTGCATGCACACCTCGAGCGCCTTCTCGCTCGCCTCTTCCCCGCTCTCACCGCCGCCCACGCCGTCGGCCACCATGGCGATGAAGGCGAGCCGCTCGTCCTCCATGGGCATGCGCGCCTGCTCGGAAAGATTCGACTGCGCCACATGCACGTGCTTGTGGATCGTCGCGAGGAGGAAGTGATCCTCGTTCTCCGCGCGCACGTTGCCCGTGTGCGACAGACCGAAGACGTCGATCTCGTCGTCGTGGGGCTTCGGGCCTATCGAGAGGACAGCTTGGTCGGGGGTACGCATGGGCGCTCCGTGGAACCGAGGCAGTGGCAAGCTATGGCGCGAGTGTCCTCAAGGCGAGCCGACCTTCTTCGCGGTGACGTAGTAGTTGCGGTCCACGGCGAACTCCGACTCGGGGATGGAGAGCGTCGTCGTCTTCCACGACTCGGTGGGATGCAGGATGGTCATGCCGCTCGCGGACGTCTTCGCGCCGACCTGCATGTCGAAGCCCGGCACGACGTTCGTCCACCGGTAGCCCAGCGTGGTGCCCTCGACGCGATACTCGAGCACGGGGACCATGATCGTGCGGAGGTACTGGTCGAACACCTTCGAGAGGTTCACGCCGGCCTGCTGGCTGATGTAGTCCTCGACCTGCCTCCCGGTGACCGTCTGGTGATAGAACGTCGTGTTGAGGCCGCGCAGGATGCCGCGCCACTTCTCGTCGTCGCCGACGATCTGCCGGATGGCGTGCAGCATCTCGCCGCCCTTCGGATACATGTCGCCCGACCCCTGGTCGTTCACTCCATACGTCGGGACGATGGGCTTGTCATTCCGGATGCCGCGGCGGTTGCCGACGATGTAGTCCGCGCCCGCCTGCTTGCCCTTCAGGCACTCCGTGTAGATGCCCTCCGCGTAGTTCGCGAAGCTCTCGTGCACCCACATGTCGGCGTTGTCCTTCGACGTGATGTTGTTGCCGAACCACTCGTGCGCGCTCTCGTGGACGATGATGAAGTCCCACTCCATGCCGAGTCCCGTGCCGGAGCCGTCGCGGCCGCGGTAGCCGTTCGCGAAGCGATTGCCGTAGCTCACCGCGCTCTGGTGCTCCATGCCCGTGTTCGGCACCTCGAGGAGCTTGTAGCCGTCCTCGTACCAGGGATACGGGCCGAACCAGTGCTCGAAGCAGCGCATCATCGAGATGGCCTGCGGCCACTGCCGCTTCGCCGCGTCGAGGTGGTAATCGAGCGGCCAGAAATCCATCGTGAGGAGGCCCCGCTCGCCCATGTACTGCTCGGTGTAGTGCACGTAGTTGCCCGTCGCGACGGCGATCGCATAGTTGTTGATCGGGTTCACGGCGAACCACTCGTACGTCGTCGTGTTGTCGGGATGATGCGTGATGCGACGCAGCCGTCCATTGGACACATTGATCAGCGGATTCGGCACCCGGAGCGCCACGCGCTGGCTGTCGGGCTCGTCCGCCTGCGTGTCCTTGTTGGACCACCACACCGACGCGCCCATGCCCTGGTCGGTGGTCACGATCCAGTCGCGCCCGAGGGAGTCCTTCTGCCAGGAGATGCCGCCGTCCCAGGGTGGATTCTTCGCGACCTGCGGCCGTCCGTGATACCAGACGACGACCTTCTTCAGCTCGCCGGGCTTCTGTGCCGAGACCGTGGCGAAGAACGCGGCGCCCTCGCGGCGATACTTCAGCGCGCGGCCGTCCTGGATCATGCTGTCGACGACGAGCGGCAGCATCAGGTCCACCTGCAGCTCCGTGCCGGGCTTCAGCACCTTGTACATGATGCCGTTGGAGCCGCTCACCGAGCTGTCGCGCGGGCTGACGGCGACGTCGAGGTCGTAGAAGGTGACGTCCCACCAGCTGCGTGCGGGCGTGGTGTACGAGCCGCGCAGTGTATCGGCGCGCGTGAACTTTCGCGCCTGCGCGCCCGCGGGTGCGGCGGCAGCGAGGAGGGCGGCGAGCAGGATGAAGCGGCGCATGTCGAAACGTCCGATGTGAAGGCGAAGACTCCAATGGAAAATGCATCGGGGATCTGTCCGCCGCACCCTCGCGCGCGTAGCATGACGAATGCTCGAGGCCCTGACCCTCTTTCATCGCTGGCTCGCGCTCATCGTGTCGGTGGTGGTGCTGGTGCTCGCGCTCACGGGGAGCGCGCTGGTGTTCGAGGGCGCGATGGACCGCGCGCTCAACCCCCGGCTGTGGCACGTCACGCCGTCGGGCGCGCCGCGCTCGCTCGACACGCTGCTCGCGCGGGCGCGCGGTGCGGTGTCGTCGCCCGTGACGGGGCTCACGCTCCCTCGGGAGGACGACCGCGCGCTCGTGGCGCAGGCCGGCGCGCGGCAGGTGTTCGTCGACCCGTTCACCGGCGCGGTGCTCGGCACGCGCCAGCTCGCCGACTACAACAGCAGCCTGCCGAGGCGGCTGCATGTGCTGCATGTGTCACTGGTGGGGGGTTCGATCGGCGGCACGATCGTCGGCGTGGTGACGGTGTCGTGCCTGCTGCTCGTGCTCACGGGCATCGTGCTGTGGTGGCCCGATCGCATCGCGCGCGTGCGGTGGGGCGCGTCGTGGAAGCGGGTCGTCTTCGACCTGCACCACCTGCTCGGCATCGTGGCGGCGGTGATTCTCGTCGTCATCACGGCGAGCGGGACGATGATCCACTACGAGTCGCTTGGCCGCGTCCTCCAGGGTGAGCGGGTGAAGTCGCCGGTCGTCACGGGCGGCGGCGGGCTCGGCGTTGTGTCGGTGGACTCGGCCCTGTCGCTCGCGCGCGCGGCGCTTCCGGGCGCTCGGCCGACGCTGGTCTCCTTCCCCGCGAAGGACGACCAGCCGTTGGCGGTGGGGATGCGCTATCCGGAGGACCGGACGCCGGGTGGCCGCTCGCGCGTGTACGTGGACGCGCATCGCGGCGTGGTGCTGCGCGCCGACGGCACGCGCGGACTGCCGGCGGG
>JBDSTA010000296.1:0-4707 GCA_039928475.1 Gemmatimonadaceae bacterium
AGGGGTCAGAGCTCTGTGAGCTCTGACCCCTGTCAGCTCTGACCCCAACTCAACGCCACCTGAACAGCTTGAACGCCACCCCAAAACTCACCACCAGCCACGCCGCGATAATCGCAAGCGACGGCAGCACCACCGACCACCCCGCCCCCTGCAGCATGGTCGCACGCAGCGCATTGATCGTCGCCGTGAGCGGCAGCGCCTGAATAACCGGCTGGGCAACCGCCGGGAAGTTGTTCGACGAGAAGAACACCCCCGACAGCACCCACATCGGCATCATCACCAGGTTCATCAGCCCCGACACACCCTCCATCGTCCGCGCACGCGACGCGATCAGCAGGCCGATGCCGCCGAACGCCAGCGCCGCCAGCACGCAGATCACCAGTAACTGAAGCACCGACCCACGCACCGGCACATCGAACAAGAGCGCCGTGCTGCCGAGCACCACGACGATCTCGATCACGAGGAAGAAGAATCGCGACAGCAGGAACGACGCGAGGAAGTGCGACTTCGGCATCGGCGTGGACACGAGTCGCTTCAACAGGTTCTTTCGCCGCGCCTCCACGATCGCGAAGCCGAGCCCCCAGATGCCGCCACCCATGATGTTCATGCCGAGCAGGCCGGGCACGACGAAGTCGATGTAGCGCGAGCCCTTTTCCTGCACCTTCGTCTCCGTCACCTGCAACGGATCCACTCGGCCCGACGCACGCTGCAGCGCGTCGTCCACGAGCGCGCGTGCGGCACGACCTTCAGGACGCGTGTCGTCGAAGCGGTACTCCACGCCCGCATTCCCCGGGCGCGACTTCGCCAGCAGCGCCACCTCGCCCGTCCGCAGCGCGCGCGCGGCCGACGAGTCGTCCATCGCCTGCACCTTGAGCCCCTTCGCATTCGCGAGCTTCGCGACGAGCGGGTCGCCGCTCACCACGCTGATCGCGATCACGTCCGCCGGCTTGTTCCGGAACGCGATGCCCAGCCCTATGGCGAGGATGATCGGGAACGCGAACGTCCAGAACACCGCCTCGGGCTCGCGAATGAACTCGCGGAAGCGCACCAGCGTGAGCTGAGCGAGCGCGCTGTCCCTCCATGTGCGCTCAGGCATCGCGCAGCTGCCTCCCGGTGAGCGAGACGAACACGTCCTCGAGCGTCGCCGAATGCGTCGCGAGCTCGCCGAGCTCCAGGCTGCGCGCACGCAGCTCGGCGAGCAGCGCCGGAACGGCGCGCGCGAGCTCGCTCACCTCGAGCGTCCATCGCCCCTCATGCTCACGCGCCGACGTCACGCCGTCGAGCTTCGCGAGCGACTCGACCTCCAGCGCGCCCGACGCCGTGAACTCCACCACGTGCTCCGCGCCAAGGGACGCGATGAGCTCGCGCGGTGAGCCGAGCGCGATGACCTTGCCGTGATCCACGATCGCCACGCGATCGCACAACCGCTCGGCCTCATCCATATAGTGAGTCGTGAGCACGATGCTTCGCCCGCTCGCGCGCAGCTCGATGATGAGGTCCCAGATCTGGCGGCGCGACTGCGGGTCGAGTCCGGTCGTCGGCTCGTCGAGGAAGAGCAGCTCCGGATCGCCGACGATCGCGCAGGCGAGCGCGAGGCGCTGCTTCTGTCCGCCCGACAGCTTGCCCACGCGCGAAAGCCGCTTCTCCCCGAGCTGCACGATGTCGATCACGTCGTCGACGTTGCGCCCATTCGTGTAGAAGCTGCGGAATAACTTCACCGTCTCGTCGACCGTGAGCTTGTCGGCGAGCTGCGTTTCCTGGAGCTGGATGCCGAGTCGCTCGCGCAGCGCGCGCTCGTTGTCGCGCCAGCGCATGCCGAGCACCTCGACCTCGCCCGAGTCGGGGTCGGTGAGGCCTTCACAGATCTCGATCGTGGTCGTCTTGCCGGCGCCATTGGGCCCGAGGAGGCCGAAGCACTCGCCACGGCCGACGACGAGGTCGAGTCCATCGACGGCAACGACGTCCTTGTACGCCTTGCGAAGCCCGCTCACGCGCAGGGCCGGAGGGTTGTTTGTCATGACGAATGGAGAAACTACAGCCTGGCCTCGATCGGCGCTCCGTCGAACCAATCCACTCCACGCGCGAAGTATTCGTGGATCTCGCGACTAGCGCCGCGCGCGAGCACCGCGCGAAACGCCGCGAGCTGCACGTCCATCCCGTCGAGAGCGCTCAGCAATGCCGCGACGTTGTCCTCGACGATCGGCGTCCACATCCCCGGTGCGCCGCCCGCGAGCCGCGTCATGTCGCGACCGCCGGGTCCGAGCGCCGAGCGATGAATGCCCGCCTCGCGCAGCGTGAGTGCGAGTGCCGACGACAGTACATGCGGCAGGTGCGACCGCCACGCCATCTGCCCGTCGTGTTCGCTCGCATCGAGGATCTCGACGCCCGCGCGCAACCCGCGCCAGAAGGATTCCGCGAGGCGCACGACATCACCCGACGCACCCGATGCCGGGCAGAGGAACACACGCGCCTCGTCGAACAGGTTTGCGCGCGACGCGCGCCACCCGGAGCGATGACTCCCCGTCAACGGATGCGCGCCGACGAACCGCTCGCCGAGCCCCGCGCTCTCCGCCGCGCCGACGATGCTCGCCTTCGTGCTGCCGACGTCCATCACCAGCCGCGCGGAGCCGAGTTGTCCGCCGATGCGAGCCAGCGTCGCGATCGTCGCATTCACCGGCAGTGCGAGCACCAAGACGTCCGCGCTCGATACGCCAGTCAATCGCGCATCGAGCCGCTCGTGCACGATCCCCTCACCTTCCGCCGCGTCGAGCGTCCCCGGCGCGCTGTCGTAGCCGAGCACCGTGACGTCGCGCGCCGCGAGCGCACGCGCCAGCGAGCCACCCATGAGGCCAAGCCCCACGATCGCCACGCGTCCGATCGGTTGCGTCACGTGTCGCTTTCCTGGACGCGCCGCGACAGTCCCACCAGCTGCCAGTAGATCTCACGCACCGCCTCGGCCGGCAGCCCATGTTCGCGCGCGAGCACGCCTGCACGACGAATCACTTCCGCCTCGCGCTGCGGGTCCAGTATGGCGAGTCCCGCCGCGCGCTTCGCCCGCGCCGTTTGCTTCGCCACAGCGAGCCGCTCGGCGATCAGCGCCACGATGCGACGATCGATCTCCTCGATCTCCCCTCGCCATCGCGCGAGCGCGGCGAGTGGCTCCTCGTCCTGCTGTTGTGCGCTCATGCCGCCGCCACGGTGGAGAGGGAACGACCCGCGGCCGCGGCGAATGCCGGCAACCGGTTCATGAGGGCGACGAACGACGCCGGGTCGAGCGACTGGTCGCCGTCGGAGAGCGCATCCTCCGGCGACGGATGCACCTCGATGATCAATCCATCTGCACCCGCCGCAATGGCAGCGAATGCGAGCGGCGCGACGAGTGCCGCGTCGCCACCGGCGTGGCTCGGGTCGACGATGACCGGCAGGTGCGTCTCACGCTGCAACACCGGGATCGCCGAGACGTCGAGCGTGTTGCGCGTCGCGCGTTCGAACGTGCGGATGCCGCGTTCGCAGAGCACGACGTTGTGGTTCCCATGCGCCATGATGTATTCGGCCGACATGAGCAGCTCGCTGATCGTGCCCGAGAGTCCGCGCTTGAGCAGGACGGGCCGCTGCACGCGCCCGAGCTCCGCGAGCAGTGCGTAGTTCTGCATGTTGCGCGCGCCCACCTGCATCATGTCCGCGTGCTCGGCGACGAGATCCACGTCGCGCGTGTCGAGCACTTCCGTCACGACCGGCAGCCCGAACTCGGCGCGGACGTCCACGAGCATCTTGAGTGCATCCTTGCCGAGTCCCTGGAAGGAGTATGGCGACGACCGTGGCTTGAACGCGCCGCCGCGCAGGACCGTTGCGCCGGCCGCGCGCACCGCGGAGGCCGTCTCGTGCAGCATCGCGCGGTTCTCCACGGAGCAGGGACCTGCGATCACCGTGATCTCGTCACCGCCGATGGACACGTCGTCGCCCACGCGCACGATGGTGCGATTCACGACGAACTCGCGCGACGCGAGCTTGTACGGCTTGAGGATGGGGAGCACGGACTCGACGCCGGGGATGGAGCGGAGCGGCAGCTCCTGGAGGCGCGTCTCGTCGCCGATGCAGCCGACGATGGTGCGGTGCTCCCCGCGCGAGAGGTGTGTGTGGAGCCCGGCGGCCTCGATGCGTTCTCGAAGGTGGTCGAGCTCCTCGTCGGTGATGTCCGGCCTGGTGATGATGATCATGGTGGCGGTGCTCGGGTGAAGGACATGCAAAAGCGGCCCGTGGAGTTCCACGGGCCGCTGGGGTTTCGTAGGCGAGGAGTCTGGCTCCGTTATTCGCGCGTACGTCTCCAACCACGGCCCGCGAGGGTAAAGCCGTAGTAGTAGCCAAAAAGGACGTAATTCGAGCGCGCGGCGAGACTCATGATGTCCTCACGATAGGGCCTTCGGGGCTGTTTCGTCAATAGCTGGGCCTGTCGGGCCGGCATTGGGGCGCTTCGGGCGCGAACATCCGCGCTTCAATGTGGCGGGTCGTTCGCGCGCATTCGCTCCGCGGAGTCACGTTCGCGTTTTGCTCGGGCCGAAGGCCCGAGCACGCGGTGAGCGCCGCTCTGCGAACGCTCGCTCCCTCCCCAACAGGTTTTCGAACTGAGTGAGCGGCATGACCTGTTTGCCAGACGCTGCCGCGCGATGACGCTCCAGTCGTGCCTGGACTTCGACACGCAAGTCGATC
>JBDSTA010000297.1:0-3983 GCA_039928475.1 Gemmatimonadaceae bacterium
CACGCGCATGGGCCAGGAGGAAGTCATCCGCGACGCGCTCACGCGCGCGCGCGACTACAAGGCCTCGTGGGACGACTATCGCGCCAGGTCGGCGAAAGACAAGTCGCTGATGCCGCCGCGCCGCGACCTCGAGCTCGAGCCCTTGATGGAAGTGCTCGAGGGCAAGCGCTACGTCCACTCGCACGGCTATCGCGCCGACGAGCTGCTCATGCTGCTCAACGTCGCCGACGAGTTCGGGTTCAAGGTGAAGACGCTCCAGCACGGCCTCGAGGGCTACAAGATCGCCGACGAGATCGCGAAGCATGGCGCGGGCCTCTCCACGTTCGCCGATGAGTGGTCGTACAAGATCGAGGCGTACGACGCGATTCCGTACAACGCGGCGATCCTGATGCGCCACGGCGTGGTGACGTCGATCAACTCGGACGACGACGGTCGCGCGCGCCGGCTCAACATCGACGCGGCGAAGCTCATTCGCTACGGCGGGCTCTCGGAGGACGAGGCGCTCAGCACCATCACCATCAACGGTGCGAAGCAGCTCGGCATCGACAAGAAGGTGGGGTCGATCGAGGTCGGCAAGGATGCGGACATCGCGATCTTCAACGCGCACCCGCTGAGCGTGTACTCGAGCGTCGAGCGCACGATCATCGACGGCGAGGTGTTCTTCAGCAAGGAGACGGACCTCGCCCTGCGTGCACAGCACGCCGCGGAGCGCGCGGAGCTGGAGAAGGCCGAACCGAACCAGGCGCCGTCGCGCGGGGGCCGCGGTGGCGGCGCACCCGCGGGCACGGGCAACACTCCGCCGGAGAACCACTAATGCATCGCATGCACATTCGCGGCGTCGTCACCGTCGCCGCGCTCCTCACGGCGTCAACGGGCACGCGCGCCTCGGCGCAGCTTGGCTCGTACAACCCGGCGCCGGGCCCGCAGGGCACGTTCGTCATCAAGAACGCGCACGTCTTCCCGGTGAGCGGGCCGGACATCGTCGGTGGATCGGTCGTGATCTCCGGCGGCAAGATCCAGGCGGTGGGCGCGACCGTCACCGTGCCGCCCGGCGCACAGGTCATCGACGGGACGGGCCTCAACGTATATCCCGGCATGATGGACGCCGGCACGTCGCTTGGCCTCTCCGAGATCCCTCAGGGCGCGGCGAGCACGGTGGACGTCGCCGAGATCGGGAGCTTCAACCCGAACGCGCAGGCCATCTACGGAATCAATCCGCATAGCGCGCATGTCGGCGTGGCGCGCGTCGTCGGCATCACGAACGTCATCTCGCGCCCCTCGGGCGGCATCATCTCCGGTCAGGCGGCGCTCATCAACCTCTCGGGATGGACGGTGCCGACGATGACCGTGGTCCCGCGCATGGCGATGGTGATCGACCTGCCGAAGGCGGGTGGGCGTGGTGGTCGTGGCGGCGGCTTCGGAGGGTTCGGCGGTGGCAACCCGGCGGACCAGGCGAAGCTGCGCACGCGCCAGCTCGACTCGCTCAAGCAGATGCTGCACGATGCCGAAGCGTACGGGAAGGCGATCGACGCGTACGAGAAGGACAAGTCCATCCCGCGTCCGAAGCACGACGCGGTGCTGGCGTCGCTCGTGCCGGCCGTGCGCGGACAGCAGATGGTGATGTTCCCGGCGGAGCGCGCCGCGGACATTCGCGCCGCGGTGCTGTTCGCCGAGGAGATGAAGCTGAAGCCGGTGATCGTCGGCGGGCGGGACGCGGTGGAAGTCGCGTCGTTCCTCAAGCAGCACGACGTCGCGGTGATCTACGACGGCATCCTCGCGCTGCCGTCGAACGAGGACGATCCCTACGACGTGAACTACGCCGTGCCCGGCAAGCTCGCCGCGGCGGGAGTGAGGTTCTCGATCACGAGCGGCGACTGCTGCTCCGAGGTGCGCAACCTGCCGAGCGTGGCGGGAATGGCCTCGGCGTTCGGGCTGTCGAAGGCGGATGCGCTCAAGGCGGTGACGCTGTTCCCCGCGCAGATCTTCGGCGTGTCGGACAGGCTCGGGTCGCTCGACGTGGGGAAGATCGCGAACGTCGTCGTGACGGATGGTGACATGCTCGAGGCGAGGACGAACACGCGATACCTGTTCATCGATGGCCGCCTCGTGCCGCTGGACACGAAGCACACGCAGCTCTACGAGACGTTCAAGGGGAAGCCGCTGACACCCTGACGTTCGCTACTGGCTTGGGAGGGCCCTCGCACCTCGTGCGGGGGCCTTCTTGTTTCACATCACGTCAGAGCTGTCCCGCGAGCGCTCCCCAGTGCGCGACGAGCGCAGCATAGGCGGAATCTTCATAACGCGTGGGATCGAACGCGCCCGCATACGCCGGCAACGCGTTCCCGAGCACGTGCGCCGCGACCAACTCGCCGCCGGACAGTGACGACATGATGCCGGACCCCGACAGTCCGCCGAACACGAACGCGCCCTGCACGGGCAATGCACCGATGAGCGGACGATTGTCGGTCGTCTTGCAGTAGTAGCCGCCGTCGGTCACACCACGCTCCGGCGACGCGAGATAGCCCGCCATCGCCGGCATCATGTGCGCGAGACCGCGAAGGCACGCATCGCCATACTCAGCGTCGTACCGCGGTGGCCACACCGGCGCACAGCGTGTGGTGTCGTACGTCCAGATGAACCACACCTCGTCGCCGCGCGGGCCGTCCACCGGGCGTGCATGCACACCGCCCGGGAATGCGCGCGCGTTGCCGTCCAGCGTCAGCGACATCTCGTCGATCCAGATCGTGAATGGCGACCACCGCGGGATGATGCCGCGCGTGTCGTTGAACGTCACCTTCGCGTGGAGCTCGTGCACGAGTGGCAGGTCGATGCCGAGCATGCGGCCGGCCTCCGGCAACATCGGCCCTGCCGCGAGTACCACGCGATTCGTCGCGATCGTCGCACCGGACGACAACCGGACGCTGCGCACCTCCCCATTCGCCTCGTCGATGCCGCTCACGCGATCGCGCACGAAGCGCACGCCCGCGCCAACGCAGCGACGGATCAGCAGGTCGCCGAGCGCAACGGAGTTCATCCAGCCCGCGCGGCGCACGTGGAGCGCGGCGGCAGTGTCGCCGCGAAGGTAGGGGAACACGCGGCGCGCCTCGTCGCCGAGCAGGAGGTCCGCACCAGTGAGCGCGCCTTCGTATCCCTCGGGCTCGGCGGGGTGATACGAGCCGGCCGCTGTGTGCTCACGGACGTCGCCCATGCCGTAGGCCGACACCGCTGCCGCATTCGTGCGCAGTTTTCCGACGCCCTCGTCGCTCGAGGTGACGAACAGGTACCCCCGCCGGTTCAGGCGGAACACGTTGTTCGTCTCGTCCGCGATCTCCTCGAGCAGGTCGATGCTGCGCGACACGTAGCGGAGCATCGTGTCGTCGGGGCCGGGCCACCAGTTGCGGTAGCCCTGCGTCCCCTTGTCGCTCGTGAGCGTGAGCGGCTCGCGCTCGTCCACCACGACCACATTCCTCACGCCGTTGCGCACGGCAAGGTGGTAGGCGGCGGAGAGGCCGGCCATGCCAGCACCGCAAACGACGATTTCAGCGTTTTCGCGCATCCGTCAAATATGCGGCGACGCTTCGCCCGCCGCGCCGTCCCTATTCGGCGCGGCTCCGCCGTCGTAGAATTGCGCGGTCATCAGCACGCCTTTGAACTCCGCGCGACCCTGACCCAACGAATGCCATGATCCGGAAGACGCTCCTCGCGCTCGCCCTCTTCTCGGCGCCTGCTGGCGCGCAGCACAAGCCGGTGCCGGCTGCGAAGCCGCTCAGGGTGGACCCCGTTGCGTCGGTGCCAAAGCTCGGGCCGCTCGTCGCCCGCCCGGAGAGCGACCTCGCCACGGTCGTCGAGCGCTTCTCGGCGGACCTCAGCTCCGTGACCCGCCGGTATGACGCCAGCGATTCACCCGATCAGCGCAAGCGCATGCGCGCGTTCAACGACGCCTGGCGCGCCCGCCTGCGCGAGGTGGACTTCGACAAGCTGAA
>JBDSTA010000298.1:0-24103 GCA_039928475.1 Gemmatimonadaceae bacterium
TCGTCCACGCGAACCCCGACGGCAACGACCTCGTCGCCGACTGGTACATGCGCAACCCCGACCCGAGGCAGCGCTCGCTCGCGCAGCTCCCGCGCCTCTACCAGAAGTACATCGGCCACGACGACAACCGCGACTTCTTCATGTCGACGCAGGCCGAGACGGAGAACGAGAACCACGTGCTGTACAACGAGTGGTTCCCGCAGATCCTCTACAACCATCACCAGAGCGGCCCGGCGGGAACCGTCGTCTACTCGCCGCCGCTGCGCGACCCGTACAACTACAACCTCGACCCCATGCTCATCCTCGGCCTCCAGTCACTCGGCGCCGCGATGCACACGCGGCTGGCGAGCGAGGGGAAGGGCGGCGCGACGATGCGCGGCGGCGGGCCGTATGATGGCTGGTGGAATGGCGGCATCCGCAACACCGCGACGTTTCACAACACCATCGCGATGCTGACGGAGATCATCGGGAGCCCCACGCCGATGCGCATCCCGCTCGTGCTCGCGCGCCAGATTCCCTCGGGCGACATCGCGATGCCCATCGCGCCGCAGGAATGGCACATGCGGCAGTCCATTGAATACTCCACGTCCCTGGACAGGGCGGTGCTCGACTATGCGTCGCGCATGCGCGAGAACCTGCTGTTCAACATCTATCGCATGGGCCGGAGCTCCATCGAGCGCGGCAGCTCCGACACGTGGACGGCGAACCCGCGGCGCGACGCGGAGATCGCGGGGCGCATGGGGGATGCGTCGGACTCGGTGAAGTGGGCGGCGATGAAGGCGCCGGCGCTGCGCGATCCGCGCGGTTACATCATCCCGTCCAGCCAGGCTGACTTCCCCACGGCCACGAAGTTCATCAACGCCCTGCTCGAGACGGGCATCGCCGTCGATCGCGCGACCATCGCCTTCACGGTGAACGGGAAGGAGTATCCTGCCGGCTCGTACGTCGTGCGCACCGCGCAGGCGTTTCGTCCGCACATCATGGACATGTTCGAGCCGCAGGTGCATCCCGACGTCATCCCATATCCAGGTGCGAACCCCACGCCGCCGTACGACAACGCGGGCTGGACGCTCGCCTACCAGATGGGCATCCAGTTCGATCGCGTGCTGGACGCCTTCGCCGGTCCCTTCGAGCGCATCGAGGGATCGGTCGTCCCACCGATGCCCGGGACACTGTCGTCGAAGGGCAGCCCGATCGCGGGTTTCGTGGTGAGTGGCCGGGTGAACGACGCGGTGATCGTCGTGAATCGCGCGCTGCGACGCGGCGACAAGGTGTCGCGCCTCGCGGACGGCTCGTGGTTCCTCCCGTCGTCCCCCGGTCAGGTACCCACGCTGCGCGAGAACGCCATCGCCCTCGGCGTGAGTTTCGAGGGTGTGCCCGCGATGCCCGAGGGCGCGAGGAATGTGCGAGCGCCGCGCATTGGCCTGTGGGATACGTATGGCGGATCGATGACGGCGGGATGGACGCGCTGGATCCTGGAGCAGTTCGAGTTTCCCTTCGAGCGCGTGTTCGCCCCGGCGCTCGATCGCGGCAGCCTCAATGACAAGTTCGACGTGCTCGTGTTCGTCGACGGCGCGATTCCCGGGACCAGCAGCCGTCGGGGCGGCGGCGGTGGCGCCGCGGCGAATGACACAGTCATTCCCTACCTGCCCGCCGAGTATCGCGACCAGGTCGGCCGCATGAGCATCGACCGTACGCTGCCGAGGATTCGCGAGTTCATCGAGAAGGGCGGCACCGTCGTGACGATCGGCTCGTCGGCGACGAACCTCGCGGCGTTCCTCAAGCTGCCCATCGAGAGCCAGCTCGCCGAGAACGGCGTCGCGCTGCCGCGCACGAAGTTCTATGTGCCGGGCTCGGTGCTGTCGGCACGCGTGAAGACCGACGACCCCATCGGGTGGGGCATGGCCGAGCATACGAACATGTTCTTCGACGACAGCCCCGTCTTCAAGCTCGGTGCGGACGCCGCCGCGAAGGGTGTCCACGCGATCGCGTGGTTCGACAGCAAGACGCCGCTGCGCTCTGGCTGGGCGTGGGGACAGGGTGTGCTCGAGAACGGCGTGGTCGCCGCGGAGGCTCGCGTGGGGCAGGGGCGAGTGCTCATGTTCGGCCCTGAGATTCTCCAGCGCGCGCAGCCGCACGGCACGTTCAAGTTCCTGTTCAACAGCATCTTCGCTTCGGTCTGGTAGCACTCTTGTCGTCGCCCCCTTCACGCAATCACACAATGCGCACCACCTCGCTGATCGCGCTCCTCGTCCTTGCTGCCTGCTCCGCCGAGAAGCCGGCGGCGAAGAATGACACCACCGGGGTTTCGGCGATTCCTGCGCTCGGACCAGGCGAGGCGCGGCTGCCTGTCTCCGACGGCGAGATCTGGTACAAGGAGTCGGGCACCGGGACGGGCACGCCCGTCATCCTCCTGCACGGCGGACCCGGATTCAGCAGCTACTACTTCAAGCCGCTGGAGGCACTCGGCGACGACCGCAAGGTCGTCCGCTACGACCAGCTCGGGAGTGGCAAGTCATCGGGCTTCACCGACACGACGAAGATCACCATCGAGCACTTCGTGAGGGAGCTCGACTCGCTCCGCGCTCACCTCGGCTACGAGAAGGTCCACATCGTCGGCCACTCCTGGGGCACGATCCTCGGGCTCGAGTACTACCGCGCGCATCCTGAGCACGTGGTGAGCCTCACGCTCGCGAGTGAGGCACTCGACATCCCGCAGTGGGAGCGGCACGCCAGGGAGTTGCTGAAGACGTTGCCCGACTCGATGCAGAATGCCGTCCGCACGCGCGAGGCCGAGAAGAAGTTCGATGCGCCGGATTATCAGGCGGCGATCGAGGCGTTCTACAGCAAGTACGTCTGGTTGCGGCCGGTGAAGACGGACCTCGACAGCACGATGCAGCAGGTGAACATGACGATCTACAACTACATGCAGGGCCCGAGCGAGTTCACCATCACCGGGACGCTGAAGAAGTACGACAGCACGCCATTCCTGAAGAGCGTGAAGGTGCCAACGCTGTTCACGGTTGGCGAGGTTGACGAGGCCGATCCGGTGACGGTGCGGAAGCATGCGGCCATGACGCCGGGCGCCAAGGTCGTCGTCATCCCGAACGCGGCGCACCTCACGACGTGGGACAACCCGGAAGCGATGATCGCCGCCGTGCGCGCGCACCTGCGCGCGGCGGATTCTACGGCGATGAAGAAGTAACGCCGCTCCGGTCGCGCGGCATCCAGTGAATGGAGCCGCGCGGGTCGAGCTGCACGGCGACGACACTCGCACCGTGCGCGTCGAGCAGGGTCACGTGATCCGCACGGCGGCGGATCGCCGAGCGCATTATGGGCACGCCAGCAACGGTCGCACCGGCGACACGTCCGTTGAGGAGCGCGATGGAGAAGCGCCCCGCTGGATCCGCAGCAGTGATGTCTACCGTGTGCCGTTCGACGACGTTCGCGCGCGCGCCCGCAATCGCGAGCACGTCGCTCGCGGGCGAGAGCCTGGCCGACGTCGCAGCACCGGCAGCGAACACGAGCATCATGCCGAGTGCAGGTACCCACGACGCGGGGCGGTGGTCGCGATAACCTCCCGCGATGAGGGTGCGAACGCGCGTCGCGAGTGAGCCGTCGCTCGCACGCATGGCGCCTGCGAGGGCATGCCGTTGTACCTCGAGCCCCACGAGTGCTCGCGCGAGCACGATCGCGTTCGTGTGCGAGAGGGCGTCCACGTCGCAGGCCTCCTCCCGCGCAATCGCCGCGCGCGTGTGCAGGAGCCAGGCGGCGGGGTGGAACCACAGGATCAGGTGCATTGCGCGCAGCAGCATGTTCGTCTCGCAGTCGCGGCGCCTGAGGTGCGCGAGCTCGTGCAGGATGAGCGCCTCCAGCTCATTGTCGTGCGCGGCGGCGGCGGGAATGACGAGGAGGCCGGGCATACGTCCCGCGACGAAAGGAACACGCGCGACATTCGACACGACGGCGTTCGGCATCACGGCGAGTCCCATCTTCTCGCCGAGCGTGCGCACGGTCCGCCTGAGCGCCGGCGGGGCCGGCAGCGAGGCCCGGCGGATCGACGCGATTCGCCATGCGCTCAGTACGAGCCCCGCGACTCCGAAGGCGACCCCCGACAGCCACACGATGGCGAAGGTTCCTGCCGCGCCTAGTGCGTAGTCGAGTGGCCCTGGCATGCTGGCGATCGGCGCCGGCAGCTCGGACACCAGCGCGCCGAGTGCGCCGAGGGTCGCGTTCTCACGAAGGGCGAGGTGGGCGGTGGCGATGTCGATGACGAACGCCAGGAGGATGACCGCGAGCCCGGACAGGGCCGAGCGGTAGCGCGACGCGGGCGAGCCTCGGCGCGGTGATACAAGCAGTGCGACGAGTGCGCCCTGCCACAGCGCGTGCATCGCGCCCCACAACAGCAGGACGGCGACGTATGCTGCGAGGTTCACTCGTCGCCGCGCTCCAGCGCGCGGATGAGCCGCTTGAGCTCCTTCAGCTCCTCGGGCGTCGCCGACCCTTCCCCCAGCGCGCGCAACGCGAGCGCGCCGCCGGATCCCTCGAAGACGTTCGTGACGAACCGGCTCACCAGCCCGCCCATCGTGCGCTGCTCCTCGATGCCCGCCTCGTAGATGTGCTGGCGCTGCGAGTCGTCGCGCTTCACCAGCCGCTTCGCATGCATCATCTGGAGGAGCTTGAGCGTCGTGGTGTAGCTCGTCTCCCCGCCAACTTCCTCGTGCACGTCGCGCACCGAGCTTGGCCCGCGCATCCACAGGACGCGAAGGATCGACAACTCGGCAACGGTTGGAAGGGTGTTGGCCATGGCTTGACGATGTACGACGGTCGTCGTACTGTCAATGTACGACGTACAT
Organism: Gemmatimonadaceae bacterium; assembly: GCA_039928475.1. GTDB lineage: Bacteria > Gemmatimonadota > Gemmatimonadetes > Gemmatimonadales > Gemmatimonadaceae > AG11. The sequence continues at coordinate 4,857 of JBDSTA010000298.1, forward strand.
CGTACTTTGGAGACTGCCATGCGGCTCGTGCTGTTCCTGTTCCTCTTCCTCGCGTCCAGCGCCGTCCAGGCGCAGGCGCTCGATACGGCGACCACGCTCGGCGCCCTGCGCGAGGCTGGTGCCGCGTGCCGGGCCGACGCGGGCGCGCTCTGGGGACGCTCGCTCTGCGGGCCAATCGCACTCGCCGACCGGCAGACCCGTCTCGTCATCGCCAACGACTCGGCGTTCCGGCGCGGCTTCCTCCCATATGGCGATGCCTTCGTCACCTCCGCGCCCCCGGGTACGGGCTTCGCGAACACCTCGTTCAGGTGGGCGGATCGCGAGTGGGCGATGATCATGCTGCCGCTCCCCACCGATCGGTTCGACCGCATCGCGCTCGTGATGCACGAGGTGTTTCATCGCGAGCAGGCAGCACTCTTGCTCGCTGGCCAGGACCCTCCCAACAATCAGCTGGACCAACGCGACGGACGCCGCTGGCTCCGTCTCGAGCTTCATGCGCTCGCTGCCGCGCTCGATGCACTTCCTGGCGACGACCGGGGCGCTCGCGCCAATGCGGCGGACGCGCTGGTCTTCCGCGCGATGCGACGCGTGCTCTACCCGCTTGCCGATTCGCTCGAGCCCATGCTCGAGATGCAGGAGGGCCTCGCCGAGTACAGCGGCGTGACGCTGGCCATGCGCGCGACGGGCGAGTCGCCGGGCCGCGGGGCGCGCCGCATTCGTGCGTTCCAGTCGTCGCCCACCTACGTTCGCTCCTTCGCATACGCGACGGGGCCGGCGCTGGGAATCCTGCTCGACCGATTTGCGGATGGTTGGCGAATCCAGGTCCGCACGACGAAGGATCCCGCACGCCTCCTCGCTCGCGCCATCGCCTTCACGCCTCCGGCGGACCTCGCGCGCGCCGCCGAGCGCGCGGCGGCGCGCCATGACGTCGCGCGTATCGACCGCGAGGAGGCGGCGCGAGACAGCGTCCGTCGCCCGATGCTGGCCGCGTATCGTGCGCGCCTGGTTGACGGGCCCGCGCTCACGTTCGAACAGTCGAGCCTCAACCGCAACTTCGACCCGTCGTCGCTCATCGGCTTCGACATGCTGAACACACTGTACCCGACCGGCACCTTCTCGGCGGAGTGGGGCACGCTCGAGGTTGCGGCGGGTGTCCTGGTGAGCAATGACTACAGGCAGCTGACAGTCGCTGCGCCTCCAACGCCGCCCGGGGCGGACAACCGCGTCATCAAGGGCGACGGCTGGTCGCTGACGCTGAGCCCGGGATGGGCGGTTGTTCGAGACGGTGCCAAGGCAGGCAGTTATCGAGTACACCACGTGCCATGACTGTCCGACCTAGGGCATGAGCCGGTCGATGATGCGCCCCGCGATCGCCTTGGCGTCCAACGTCTCCTGGTCGCTCAGGATTATTACCGCGATGCCCATCTCCGGCAGCCTCACGAACGCGTTGCGCTCGCCCGCCGGCGTTGCGAATGCGCTCCAGCGGCGGAAGCCGCGGTACGAGTCCATCGTCCACCCGCGCGAGTAGTCGACGACGCCCGCACTGCGCGACGAATCGCTCCCGAACGTGCGGTCGCTCTGCATGCCCAGCTCGTAGCGATAGAGCTCGTCCACGTTCGACGCGAACGCACCCGTGGTGTCCACGACGGTCTTGTGCGCACCGATCGGCGTGAACACCACGCGATTCACGAGCGCCTGGTACTGCGCCGGCGTGCGCGTGGCGGGTGGCGCGAGCTGCGCGACGAGCGCGTCGAGCGGACCTGCCATTGCGCCGAGCGCGAAGTTCGGCACGGTGGTCGCCGGCATGTAGCGCGGGTGCTCGGGAATGTTGTAGCCCCGGTCCACGAGCACCTTGCCGCTCTTCGCCACGAGCACCGTCGCCTTCCCGCTCACGCCGCTGAACAGCGAGTCGACGTAGGCGCTCGTCAGCCGCGTCTCCGACGACGCACGGTGCACCACGTCCCGCTCGGCGAGGTCGTACCGGTCGCCGGGATAGAGCGTGAGGAACGGCTTCCGCTCGTCCTTCGTCTTGCCATTGTAGACGAACGCCTTGTTGCGGCCGACGATCTCGGCGACGTCGCCCTTCACGAACCAGGCCGTGCCCTCGTCCTCGGAGATGCCGAGCAGCTCCGGGTGGCGCGGGATGAGCGAGTCGGCCAGGTCGCGTAGCCGTTCGCGCGCGACGACGTGCTGGTCGATGGCCACGCCGCGCAGGAAGCCGAAGCCCACCTCGTAGCCGGGCGCCATGACGGCCTCGTTGCCCTCGCGCGCGCCGCGCAGCATGTAGCTCGACAGGATCGATGCGCCCGCCGACGACCCGCCGACCACCCCGCCGCGCGCGAGCACGCTGTGAAAGCCGGCCTCGGTCTTCGTGCCCGCGTAGCTGTCCACGAGATGCCACTGCCGCCCGCCCTCGAACCACACACCGCCAGCGCGCGTGAGCGGCTCGGCGAATCGGGCGCTGTCCGCCAGTGCCTTGTTCACCGTGTGCAGGATCATCACGTTCCGCGCACCCGCGGCCTTGAGCGCATTCATCCCACTCCAGTTTCCCGGGTAGATGGCGGCTCCACCCGCCGTGGGGACGTCGATGATGAGCGCATCGGGCCCGCCCGCCGCGTCGATGAAGCGCGTGAGGATCTCCGGACCCACCACGCCGCCGCCCACGACGACCACCGTGCCGCTCGGCGACCCGACAGTCGGGCCGGCGACCGGATTCGCGACGCCATTCGAGACGCGCGGTGGCGCGCAACCGGCGACGAGGGCCGCGACGACGACGAACGATGCGAGCTTCTTCATGGCGTTACTCGATGACGGTGGGCGCCTCGCCGGACGAGGGCTTCCCGCCATCGGGCGTGGAGACCTTCTCGTCCGTCCTTCCTTCGTCGGCGTGCTTCTCTTCCCGTACGTGCTCGAGCGCGTCAGCGCTGATCCACCCCTGTTCCACCGCGTGCTTCGCCGCCCCCAGCGTATCCTCCGCGAGCACCAGCGTGGATTTCGCCGCCAGCACCTCGTCCGCGAGCTTCTGCACCGACGTCGCGCGCTCAGGATTGTGCGTCACGTCGCGGATATAGATCGCGCGCACCCGCTCGGGAAACTCCGCGACGATCTGCCGGTAGATCTCGGGGTCGTGCTGGCTCGTGTCGCCGATGAGGATGAAGCTCAGCTCCGGATAGAGCGTCATGATGTTCCGGATGGCGACGCCCTTGTGATCGAAGTGCCTGTCCGCCGAGAGGGCGCCGAAGGCAATGTCCCAGTCGCGCAGCAGGATGGGCCCCTTCGGGATCTTCTGGATGTCCATGAACTCGGCGATCACGTCATAGATGTTCCACGGGCTGCTCGACACGTAGAAGATCGGGTTCTTCTCGCTGCCCGTCGCGCCGTTGCGCAGCGCCTCGTAGAACGCCGCGACGCCGGGAAAGGGCAGCCGCGTGCGGGCGTTGCCGAGGATGACCGTGCGCGCGGCCTGGAGGAAGTTGGAGACGCGCGACTGGATCACAGTGTCGTCGATGTCGCTGATGACGCCGAAGCGCGCGCTCGGCGGCGGGACGAGAATCTCGCCCTCGCCCTTCGCGCGGTCCGCGCCGGGTCGCGTGGGCTCCAGCAGCTCGGCTTCGTACTTGATCCATTCATCGCCCGGCAGTGTCTCGCTGACGTCGAATCGCCCGCTGAAGTATCCCTCGTCGTCCGCCTTGAGCGCGCACGTCGCACCGGCATAGCGCGCGGTGAGCTTCGCGAAGTGAAGCGGATTGCTGTCGACGCGCCGGTACGTATTGAGGAGGTTCTTCAGCGTGGAATCGGCCTCCCCGCTCGGCCCGACGCCGCGGTTTTCCTGCGCGCGCCCGTAGAAGTGGCCCGACGTCGCGTTGCCGTAGCCGCGATACGCCAGCACCTGGTACGGGCCATCATCGAGCACGGAGCGCACGGCGCGCGCCACGCCCTTCACTCCCTTGTCGATCTCGCTGATCAGGGAATCGATCTCGCCAATCCAGTCTCTCATGCGCGCTTTCCTTGCGAACCGTGGGCCACGGTGCAGCTTACCGTCTCGAAACGGTGAGGCGGCGGCGCACCGGTGGCAAGACCTTCATTGTACAACGAGGAGAATTCCTGATGATCTCCAACTCGGTGCTGATGCTGCTCCGGCTCATCCACATCGTCGTCGGAATGTTCTGGGTTGGCGGCGCGGTGTTCATCGCATGGTTCCTCGTGCCGGCCATCCGCGGCGCGGGACCGGCGGGCGGTGCGGTGATCGGCCAGCTGCAGGAGCGGAAGATGTCGATGTACATCATGTTCTTCGCCATCTTTACCATCCTCTCGGGCCTCGGGCTCTACTGGAACGATTCCGCGGGCTTCGGTTCCGCGTGGCGCAACTCCGGCCCCGGTCGCACGTTCGGACTCGGCGCCGCGTTCGCGATCGTCACGATGATCCTCGGCATGACCGTGAACTCGCCGACGGCGAAGAAGCTGGGTGAGCTGGGCGCGTCGATGAAGGCGGCCGGCGGCCCACCGAACGCGGAGCAGCAGGCGGAAATGCTTCGGCTTCAGATGCGACTCGGCAAGGCAGGTTTCGCGGCAGCGGTGCTGCTCACGTGTGCTGCCGCGGCGATGTCCGTGGCGCGTTACGTACCGTAGTCGTCATTTGCGGCACTCATCCTGCTGAGTGATGTCCAATCGAACCGCGCCTTCGGCGGTGACGCTCGCTGCAGTCCGGGCTGCACGCGAGCGTCTCGCCGGGGTCGCGGTTCGAACTCCATTGGTGCGATACGTCGCTGCGAGCGACATCCACCTCAAGCTGGTGAACCTCCAGCCCATCGGATCGTTCAAGCTGCGCGGTGCGGCGAACGCGATGGCCTGCGCGGACCCAGCGGCGATCGCCGGCGGCGTGTACACGGCGAGCGCGGGCAACATGGCCCAGGGCGTCGCGTGGTGCGCGCGTGAGCGCGGCGTGCGCTGCCAGGTCATCGTCCCCGAGCACGCTCCCGCGGCGAAGACCGATGCCATCACGCGACTCGGCGGCGAGGTCATGCGCGTTCCCTTCGCGGAGTGGTGGCAGGTGCTCGTGGAGCGTGGAGCGCCGCGAATGTCGGGCTTCTTCGTGCACCCGTTCGCCGACGACGACGTCATGGCCGGCAACGGGACCATCGCGCTCGAAATTTTCGAGGATCTCGCGGACGTGGACGCAATCATCGTCCCCTATGGCGGCGGCGGCCTCGCCTGCGGGATTGCGTCGGTGGCGCGCGCGGTGAGTCCGCACACGAAGGTCTATGCGGTGGAGGCCGACACCGCCGCGCCGCTGACGGCGTCACTGGCCGCGGGCGAGCCCGTCGCGTTCACGCGCATTCCGACTTTCATCGACGGCATGGGGAGCGGCGCCGTGTTCGAGGAGATGTGGCCGCTCGTGAAGTCGCTGCTGGCGGGCACGGTGGTCGTCTCCGTCGCGCAGGTGGCGGAGGCGGTGAAGCTCCTGGTGGAGCGGAGCCGCGTCGTTGCCGAAGGCGCGGGTGCGGCCGCGTTGGCGGGCGCTCTCGGTGGTGAGTTCGCAGGGAAGCGCGTGGTGTGCATCGTGAGCGGCGGGAACATCGATAGCGAGAAGCTGGCTGTAATACTTCGTGGAGGGATACCGTGAGCTTCAACGCACGCCGGGTGTCGACTGTATTCCCCTCTGTGTTTGCCGCTATGTCATTCGCCACCTCGATCTCGGCGCAGGCACCGGCGCGCCAGACGGAAGCCGACGCATATACGCGCTACGAGCTCCTCGCGCCCGGCTCCGCGAAGTTCCGCATCATCTATGAAGTCACCGCCACGTCGGCCGGCGCCGCGTACTACTACAACCCCATTCGGAAGGGCAGTGTCGCCACCGACGAGAGCGTCGTCGATCGTGCGACCGGCAAGCCGCTGGCGTTCGACGTCGTTGGCGTCAATGAGGCGCGCGCCGGCGGCGTGCGCTCGAGCGATACTTCGCAGACGTACATCCGCGTGAAACTCACGCGTCCCGTCGCGCCGGATGGCGGCGAGCAACGCGTACTGATCCTCAAGACGTACGAGGACACGACGAGCTACTTCAAGCGCGGCGACACGATCGTCTTCACGCGCCCGCTGGGCATCAAGCGCAATGCGGTGGTGCTGCCGAAGGGGTACGAGCTCGTGTCGTCCACCTTTCCGGCGCAGGTGCTCCAGGAGCCGGATGGGCGCGTCGGCATCAGCCTCTGGAACGGCAAGCCCTCCGAGGCTGCGGTGACGATGCGCGCCGTGCCTTCGCGCGAGTTGCCCGCGGTGCGGTCGAGCGCGGCCGCGCGACTCGACGAGCGCGCGCACCAGAACCGCGAGATCGTCTACTACCTGCGCCAGCCAGAGACGAGCGCCTTTGATCTCTATCACGACTACACCGAGTCGCGTCCCGGCACGAGCACCTACCTCAATGTCGTGCGCGCGGGCAGCACCGTCGCGAGCCCGCGCGCGATGAACCTCGACACCGGCGAGCCGCTCGCGCACGAGGTGTTGAAGGGCGATGCGATCACGCGGGCGAAGCTCGACGTCCCCGGCGTCACGCCGCAGACGGAAGTGGTGGTGTTCCGCTTCCCGCCTGTCGTCGCGGGGGCGAGCGTGCGCATCCGGATGTTCGAGACCTACACGGACACCGCGCGCTACAAGCTCGTGGGCGACGAGCTGGTGTGGGATCGCAGCTTCGGGCGGCCGTCGAACATCGTGGTACTCCCCGCGGGGTGGGTCCTGACGAACAGCTCCATCCCCGCCACGGTGAGCACGCAGCCCGACGGCCGGGTGCGGCTGGAGTTCCTGAATCCTCGGCCCGACGAGATCGCCGTGCTGATTACGGCGCGGAGGCGGTAACCAGGAAGTCAGGCTGTCGGGGCGTCAGGATGTCAGGTCCTGACATCCCGACCTCCTGACATCCTGACTTCCTGACCCCCTACTTGCTCCACGGCGGCTTCACCCCGACCGCGCGCGCGTACGAGATCAGCTGGCCCAGGTGCTCGTGGAGGTCACCCGCCATGCCGAATGCATTCTGCGCCAGTGACCCGCCCCATGGCTTGTACTTGCCCGTCAGCGTCGCGGCGTCGGTCGCGGCGAACTGCGCCGCCGAGTGTGCCCATCCCTTTTCGAGTTCCGCGATCACGGCCGCCTTGCCCGTGATCTTCTCCATCTTCGGCAGCGTCTCGCGCGGCGGCCCGAAGTCCGCGGGCGGCTTGGCGCCGATGGAGCCCGGCACGAAGAAGTAGTACTCCGACGCCACGTGCATGAGCGCCTCCGAGATGGAACGCACGCCGGGCGCGGGGCGCCAGGAGTACTTGTCTTCCGGGATGGCGGTGGCGAGCGCCATGATCTTGGCGTGCACGGTGTCCAGATCGGCCCTATACTCATCGCGCAGGTAAGCGGTGGACTTCGCGTCCATCACGTCCTGCGCGCGGGCGCTGTGAAGGGCCGTGGCCGAGATCGCGAACGGCAGGATGAGCGCGGTGAGGCGCGAGCGTGTCTTCACTGGAGTCTCCCGGTGGAAATGAGGGCGTGGTGGGGTGCGATGATACGCAATCACCGCCACGCGTTGCGGACAAGACATTTTCTGTCCGCATCATGTCAGAACATGCGTCACACAGGAGCTTCGATGTCGCTGATGAAGAGACTCGCCGCCGTCGCATCGCTCGCGCTCTCCGCAGCCGCGCACGCGCAGGGCCGCGAGCTCACGGTCGCTGATACGTCGCACTTTCGCCCGCTCGCGTTGCCGGCGCCCAACGACGTCCGCAACGGCGCGGGTCGTCCGGGCTCGCACTACTGGCAGCAGCGCGTGGACTACCGCATCGACGCGACGCTCGACACCGCCGCGAACGTGCTGCGCGGACACGAGGTGATTCACTACGTCAACAACTCGCCCGATGCGCTGCCGTATCTCTGGCTGCACGTCGAGCAGAACATCTGCGGTCCCACGAGCGTCACCAGCATCCTCAACCAGCCGCCGCTCGTGTTCGGCGAGACGGCGTTCGACTTCTCGTGCGGCACCTTCACCGGCCAGCCGACGATGACGCTGGCGAAGGTGAACGGCGTCGACGCGAAGCGCGCGCGCTTCGGCACGACGATGCGCATCGACCTCGCGAAGCCGCTCGCCTCGAAGGCATCGCTCGAGCTGGAGTTCGCCTGGCAGTTCACCATCCCCGAGCAGGGCGCGGGGCGCATGGGTCGCGACGGCCCGCTCTACGCCATCGCGCAGTGGTATCCGCGCATGGCCGTCTACGACGACGTGCGCGGCTGGAACCACGAGCCATACATCGGCGCGGGTGAGTTCTACCTCGAGTACGGCAAGTTCGACGTCAGCCTCACGGTGCCCGCGAGCTACATCATCGCGGCCACCGGCCAGCTGCAGAACGCCGACCAGGTGCTCACCGCGACGCAGCGCTCGCGTCTCGCGCTGGCGAAGCGCTCAGATACGGCGGTCGCGATCATCGCGCGCGACGAAGTGGGCCACACCGCACGCACCCGCCCCGGAAATCACCCGTACACATGGCGCTTCACGGCGGACAGCGTGCGCGACTTCGCGTGGGCCGCGGCGCCCAACTGGATCTGGGAAGCGAGCAACTACGACGGCATCCGCATCGAGACGCTCTACCGCGCGAACGCCGACAAGTGGCCCGAAGCGCACCGCATGGCGCGCGGCGCCATCAAGCATTTCAGCGAGCAGTGGTACCGCTATCCCTACTCGCACGCCACGACCATCGAAGGGCCGGTCGGGGGCATGGAGTACCCCATGCTCACCTTCGTCTCCAACAACACTACGCGTGAGATCCAGCAGTGGGCCCTCGCCCACGAGTTCGGCCACGAGTGGTTCCCCATGGTTGTCGGCTCGAACGAACGGCTCTACCCGTGGATGGACGAAGGCTTCAACACCTTCATCGACCTCGACAACGCAGCGGGATACTTCAAGGGCACCACGTACGGCGACACCATCAACGCGAACCCGCTGCACATGGTCGCCGAGCACTCGCGCGCCGGTGAGGAGCAACCGCTCATCACGAATCCCACGGAGGTGCGCGACCTCCAGTGGATCGGCTACCAGAAGCCGGCGCTCATGCTCCAGACGCTCCGCAACGAGGTGCTGGGCCGCGATCGCTTCGACGCGGCCTTCCGCGACTACATCCGCACGTGGGCCTACAGGCACCCTACGCCTTCCGATTTCTTCCGCCTCATGCGCGACGCATCCGGCATGGAGCTCGACTGGTTCTGGCGCGACTGGGTCTTCACCACCGCGCGCCTCGACCAGGCGGTGACGTTGATCGGTGCCGACAGCACGAGTCGCGCGACGGTCGTCATCGAGAACCGCGGCACCATGGTCATGCCGGCAGAGCTGCGGCTCACCTACGACGACAACAGCACGGACACAGTGAAGCTCCCCGTCGAGATGTGGAATCTCGGCGCGAAGTTCACCTATCACGTCCCCGCGAAGAAGCGTCTCCGCCGCGCCGAGGTGGATCCACGTGGCGTGATGCCCGACTACGATCGTACGAACAACGCGTGGCCACGATGAGCGACGACATCAGTCGCCGGGCGTTCGTTGGCGCGGCGGGCACCATCGCGCTGTGGCTCGCCGCGTCGCCTGCCGACCTCCTCGCCGCTTCGAATCCCGATCAGGGCACGTACAAGGTGCTCACGCCGGACCAGGTCGCGGCCTTCGACGCCTTCGCGGCGCAGGTGATCCCGAGCGAGCCCGGCTCAGGTGGCGCACGCGAGGCGAACGTCGTCCGCTTCACCGACAATGCGCTCGCCTCCTTCGCCAGCGACCAGCGACCAGCATTCACCTCGGCGCTCGCCTCCCTTGGTCGCCGGTTCGCGTCATTGCCGCCGGCGCAGCAGGTCGCGGCCATGCGCGCGCTCGACAAGTCGAATCACGACGCATTCGAAGTGCTGCGCACGCCGGTGCTCGCCGGCATGTTCGCGAACCCGAGCTACGGCGGGAACGCCAACAGGACGGGGTGGAAGCTCATCGGCTTCGAGGATCGCTTCTCCTGGAAGCCACCCTTCGGCTTCTATGACACCCCCACCGAGGCGGCGCGCCATGACTGAGCAGCAGGCGGGTGTGCGCTACCGGCCTGCCGACGAGGTGGACTTCGTCGTCATCGGCGCGGGCGCGGCAGGCGGTGTGGTCGCACGCGAGCTTTCGCGCAGCGGATTCTCCGTCGTTGTGCTCGAGCAGGGTCCCTACCTGCGCGAGAGCGACTTTCACCACGATGAGCTGGCCGTACTGCAGCTCGCGGCGCTCACGAACGACTTCAAGCGCTCGCCGAACACCTTTCGCCTGCGCCCTGAAGAGACGGCGAAGCCGAAGAACTCCGTGCAGTATGGACGCGCGGTCGGTGGCGGCACGGTGCACTTCACCGGCAACTACTGGCGCTTTCACGAAGTCGACTTCGTGGAGCACAGCCGCAAGGGTGCTGTCGCCGGTGCGAATCGCGACGACTGGCCCATCACCTACGCGGAGCTGGAGCCGTACTACTCGCGCGTGGAGTGGGAGATCGGCGTGTCTGGCGAAGCGGGGAAGAATCCGTTCGATCCGCCGCGCAGCAGACCCTATCCCCTGCCGCCGCTCCCCGTGAAGTCCACCGGCGTGCTGCTCGAGCGCGGGGCGCGCAAGCTCGGCCTTCACGCCGCGCCGTCGCCCATGGCGATCCTCTCCAGGCCATATCGCGGCCGCGCCGCATGCGTGCACTGCGGTTTCTGCGAGACGTTCGGCTGCGAGATGCGCGCGAAGTCGAGCACGCTCGTCACGATGATCCCGGAGGCCGAGGCGACGGGCCGCTGCGAGATCCGGCCGCTGAGCTACGTCACGCGCATCGAGTCGAATGCCGCGGGCCGCGTCACCGGCGTCGCGTACCTCGACGCCGCGCGCCGTCAGGTGCTCCAGCGCGCGAAGGCCGTCGTCCTCTCTGCCAATGGTGCGGAGTCGCCGCGGTTGCTGTTGAACTCCACGGCGGCGCGCTTCCCGAACGGGCTCGCGAACTCGAGCGGCGTCGTCGGCACGCACCTCATGTTCAACGGCGGCGCGTTCGCGGGTGGGTTGTTCGAGCAGCCGGTCAACGGTTATCGCGGCACCGTGAACTCGCGCATCGTGCAGGACTTCTACGAGCTCGATGCGAAGCACGGCATCGACGGCGGTGGCGGCATCGACTTCCGGCATGACCTCACACCCATCGCGTTCGCGAATTTCGGTCTTCCCATGGACGCGCCGACATGGGGCATGGATTACAAGCACATGCTGCGTGACTACTACACGCGCTCCGTGTTCATGCTGGCGCATACCACGCAGCTGCCCGTGCCCTCCAACGCGATCTCACTCGACCCCACGTACAAGGACGCGTGGGGACAGCCGGTGATCCGCACGACGTTCTCGGATCACGCGAACGACGTGAAGCTCAATCGCTTCATGCTCGATCGTGGTATGGAGCTACTCGACGCGGCCGGCGCCACGAAGACCTGGCCGTTCCCCCTCGAGCCACTCTTTCCTGTCGTGCACCTGCTCGGCACTTGTCGCATGGGCAACGACCCGAGGAAGTCCGTGGTGGACAAGTACCATCGAGCACACGACGTCCCGAACCTGTTCGTGGTGGATGGAAGCAGCTTCGTCACGTCGGGGCGCGGCCAGCCAACCGAGACGATCCAGGCGCTCGCCTTCCGCGCCTCGGAGCACATCGCGCGGCTCGCAAGGGAGGGTGCGCTGCGCGCGGGGGCGAAGCGCTCCTGAGGGCCACTTCTGGTTGGCGCACGCAGAATGGAGTATGCTCTGGGAGAGCATCCCTTCCTCAGGAGCATCCCACGTGCACCTCTCCCTTCGACTCGCCGCTGTTGCGGCGTTGCTCGCGCTTCCAGTCCGCGCGCAATCGCCTGTCCCTGACATCCCGTACAAGAAGTACACGCTCCAGAACGGCCTGACGCTGCTCGTCCACGAGGACCACAAGGCGCCCATCGCCGCCGTCAACGTCTGGTATCACGTCGGCTCGAAGAACGAGCGACCCGGCAAGACCGGCTTCGCGCACCTGTTCGAGCACCTGATGTTCAACGGCAGCGAGAACTACAACGACGACTACTTCAAGGCCGTCGAGCCGCTCGGCGCCACGGACCTGAACGGCACCACCAACGAAGACCGCACGAACTACTTCCAGAATGTTCCTGTCTCGGCCCTCGACCGCATTCTCTTCCTCGAGTCCGATCGCATGGGGCATCTCGTCGGCGTCATCGATACCGCGCGCCTCAACGAGCAGCGCGGCGTGGTGCAGAACGAGAAGCGGCAGGGCGAGAACGAGCCCTATGGAAAGGCGTGGCTCACCATCGCCGAGAACACGTTTCCCAAGGGACATCCGTACTCGTGGTCCGTGATCGGCTCGCTCGACGACCTGAACGCCGCTTCGCTCGAGGACGTGAAGGAATGGTTCAGGACGTACTACGGCCCTGCGAATGCTGTACTCGTCATCGCCGGTGACGTGAAGGCCGAGGACATCCGGCAGCGCGTGGAGAAGTACTTCGGCGATATCCCTTCGGGCCCGCCCATCATCAAGCACCAGGCGTGGATCGCGAAGATGGTCGGGGAGCATCGGCAGGTGATGCAGGACCGCGTACCACAGGCGCGCCTGCACACCGCGTGGAACGTGCCCGAGTACGGCGCACCGGACCAGACGTACCTGTCCATGGCGTTCGACATCCTCGGCAGCGGCAAGTCGTCGCGCCTGTACAAGCGTCTGGTGTACAAGGATCGCATCGCAAGCGACGTCAGCGCGTACATGGACGACCGCGAGATCGCGAGCCAGCTCCTGCTCCTCGTCACCGCGCAGCAGGGCGGCGACCTCGCCGTCGTGGAGCGCGCGCAGAACGAGGAGATTCGTCGCCTCATCGCGAGCGGCCCCACCACGGAGGAGCTCAACCGCGTGAAGACGCAGATGCGCGCCGCATTCATTCGCGGCATCGAGCGCATCGGCGGCTTTGGCGGCAAGTCAGACATCCTCGCGCGCGGCACGGTGTTCCGCGGCGATCCCGAGGCGTACAAGACTATCCAGGCGCGCATCGCGAACGCGACCGTCGCCGATCTCCAGGGTGCGATGCAGCGCTGGATGACGGAGGGCCGGTACGTCCTCGAGGTGCGTCCCTTCCCCGAGTATGAAGCCGTCGCGACGGGGGTCGATCGCAAGAAGCTGCCGGACATCGCGGCGCCGCCTGCCGCGCCGCTCGCCGTGGCCGAGCGGGCGACGCTATCAAATGGGATGAAGGTCGTGCTCTCCCGCCGCAATGCGGTGCCCGTCGTGCGGCTCAACATGTCCATCGACGGCGGCTACGCGGCCGACGACCCGAAGAAGCCCGGCGTCGCCGGCATGACGATGCAGATGCTCACCGAGGGCACCACATCGCGCAGCGCCCTCGAGGTCGCGGACCAGCTCGCGGCGCTCGGCGTCAACCTCAACGCCGGCGGTGACCTCGACCAGGTGCGCGTGTCGATGTCCGCGCTCAAGGACAAGCTCGACGCCGGCCTCGCGCTCTACTCGGATGTCGTGCTGCACCCCGCCTTCCCGCAGGGCGACCTCGATCGCGTGAAGCAGAACACGCTCGCGAACATCAAGCAGGAACAGGTACAGCCGTTCTCCATGGGGCTGCGCGTGCTGCCACTCCTGCTCTATGGGCCAAGCCACGCGTATGGCCAGCCGCTCACGGGGAGTGGGACGGAGGCGTCCGTCCGCGGCGTCACGCGCGACGACCTGGTGAAGTTCCACCAGACGTGGTTCAAGCCCAATCACGCCACGCTCATCGCCGTCGGCGACATCACGATGCCCGAGCTCACGGCGAAGCTCGAGAAGGCGTTCGCGTCGTGGAAGCCGGGCGCCACGCCGGCGATCAACGTTCCGACGGTCGCGAGCAAGGACACCAGGAACGTCTTCATCCTGGACCGGCCCGGCGCCGACCAGTCGTACGTCCTCGCCGGCCAGCTCATCGCGCCGAAGGCGAACGCGGACGAGATCCCCTTCCAGCTCTTCAACGATGCATTCGGTGGCGCGTTCGTCTCGCGCATCAACATGAACCTGCGCGAGGACAAGCACTGGAGCTACGGCGCGTTCAGCTTCCCGATCGACGCACGCGGCCAGCGCATGTGGATGGTCATGGCGCCCGTGCAGACGGACAAGACGAAGGAGTCGCTGTCGGAGGTGGTGAAGGAGCTGCGCACGGCGGTCGCCGACCGCCCGCTCACCAGCGCCGAGATCAACGACGCGAAGGACAGGCAGGTGAAGACGCTCGCGGGCCGGTGGGAAACGAGCTCCGCGGTCGCGGGCGCGCTCGCCGAGATCGAGACGTACGGCCTGCCGAAGGACTACTACGCCACGTATGCGGACGCGGTGCGCAACGCGACCGACGCGCAGGTCAACGCGGCGGCGAAGAAGTTCGTCACGCCGGGCCAGCTGGTGTGGGTCGTGATCGGCGACCGCGCGAAGATCGAGGCCGGCATCAAGGAGCTCAACCTCGGCGAGATCCGCATCCTCGACGCGGATGGGCGCCCGAAAGGACTTACGCCGTAGGGATCACGCGAGCGCCTCGTTCGCCGCCACTGGCGGCGTGACGAGGCGCGTCTGGTCGATCTGGTAGGCACGCCGCTTCGGGAGCAGCGCGGCAAAGCCGCTCGTCCAGGACTCGAAGTCCACGGGCGTCTGGTGCATCGTGTCGATGAACCGAGGCACCAGCATGGGCTCCGTCGCCCTGTTCACCAGGTCGGGCACGCACGTTGTCGCGACGCGCACGCCACTTTCGCGCAGCCAGGCGAAGAAGCTGCCGTGATAGTCGCCGCTGGGGTAGCAGAAATGCGTGAGTGCGCGCGGCCCGCGCAGCTCCTGGATCATCGCGGTATTGTCGCGAAGCTCGCGCACGAACATCGAGCGGTCGCGCGGCGTGCGGTGACGGTGCGTGTGCAGCTGCACGTCCACGAGATCCGCGGGCAGTTCGCGCACGCGCGCCGGCGACATGATGCCCAACGTGCCGCGCGCCTGGAGCGCCGCGTAGTCCACGCCGAGCACGCCGGCGACGCGCGCGATGAGCACATCCTTGTCGTCGCCGCTCATGCGCTCGCGCGCCGCGACTTCCTTCAACGCCTTGAGCGTCTGCTGGCGCTCCGACGCCGACGCCACCAGCATCGGCGTGGGCGAGCCACACACACCAGCGACGTCGCCACCACTCGCGCGCCCCTTCCACAGCACGTACGACAGCATCGTGTCGAACACCGGCAGGCGGTGCTCGCAGTAGTACGTGGTGAGGTAGAGCGTGGCAGGGGCGTTGAACTCGCGCAGCACCGGCACCGCCCGCGCTCCGAAGTCGGTGGCGCCGTCGTCGAACGTGAGGGCGATGCTGCGCGGCGGCAGCGTCCCGTCGTACACGCGCCGCACCGCCTCGTCCAGCGGCAGGATGTTGTAGCCGCCATCGCGCAGGGCGCGCAACCGTTCGCGCAGCCGCTCCTGGGTGATGTACAGCGTGGGCGACCACTCGTGCTCGTCGTCCATGGACACACCATGGTAGCACAGGATGAGCAGCCGCTTCCGGCGCCACGCGCTCTCGCGCACGAGCGCGAACGCGCCGGTGGCCTTCGCCACGCGGAGGATGGTCTGCTTCAATCGCATTGCCGGAAGTTAGGCGCGACGTGGGGTGTTGTCACCGCCGCCGCGTCGCAAGCTCCACGAAGTCCCACGTCTGCGACCACTGGAGCGCCACGGCATACCCGTTGTCCTTCGGCACGTTGGGGTTCGCGTTCGGCGTCCAGTGATCCTTCCGCCCGCTCAGCTTGAGCAGCGTGCGCGCGGTGGGGCGATACCCGGCACCGAGCTCCACATCCTGCACGATGACGCCGTTCGCGATCCAGATGGTGCTGTTCAGCGGGCTGATGAACGGATAGTCGTTCCGCTCGTACCGCGCGGCCGCATAGAACCGCGGCGTGAACGTGTACTTCGGCTCGACGTAGAAGCTGAGCCCATTGATGGCCGTCGCACGACCCGGCACATCGTAGCTGCCATGCGCGATCTCGGCGTTGCCCTCGAAGTAGCCGCGGCTGAACTGTGCGTCGCCTGCAATCACGCGTTGCCGGAAGCTCTTCCAGTCCTGTGCGTGCAACTGGCTCGCGGAGAACGAGTCGTTCAGGTACGGGCCGGCGCTCGCCGAGACGCCGAAGCGCATGCCGATCGTGGGTGTGATGCCGGCCCCGATGGCCGGCCGCACGGCATGCGAGGGCGGCGGCGTGTAGCCCTCGCGATACAGCGGCAGCGACAGCACGCCGGCGCGATAGTCCACCTTGCCTGCCGATCCGTCCACGCGCGCGCCGTACGGATAGTTGGGCGCGTAACCGTCCGGCATCGCGATCAGCGGGTTCCGGAACGAGAGCAGCCGCGACGAGAACGTGCCCACGATGTTCCGGATCTGCCCACCCTCAGCGCTGAACGCGTCCGTCGGCGCCCATCGCACGCCGTACTGCCTCGTGTAGATGTCGCCGCCCTGCTCCAGTCGCGCCGAGCCGCCTTCCGCCCAGACCTCGCCGAAGAGCACGACGTTGCGGATCGGCTCGACGGCAGCCCAGACGTCCCCGCGCGCGATCACGCCCGGCTGCCCGTTCGTGCGGTGCAGCAGCGTGGACTTGTCGTCGGTCTTCCACAGCTCGAGGTCCGATACGCCCTGGAAGAGGAATCCACCCTGCGCGCGCGCCGCGACGACTGGGGCCGCCACCAGGCACAGGCACGTGAGCCACTTACGCATTGGGCACCGGAGCGACGGACATGCGCGCATCGATCACCGCACGCACCGCGCGCGCGAGGTCGAGGGCGCCGAATGGCTTGCGAAGCAGCATGATGTCCTCATCGAGCTCGAGCTGCATGCTCGCATCATCCACGTATCCAGTCATGTAGATGATGCTCGGCGCCGGATACCGCGCGAGAAACCGTTCCACGAGCTGCGGCCCGCTCAGCTGCGGCATCAATACATCGGTGAGCAGGACGTCCACGGTGCCGTGCGACGCCGGCAGCGTCAGCGCCTCCACACCGCTGTGCGCACAGAGCACGGTGTAGCCACACCGCTCGAGCGTGCGACACGCGAAGTCCAGCACGGCATTCTCGTCGTCCACGACGAGGATCGTCTCGCTGCCGCGTGGCATCTCCTCGTCGTCCTCGGCGGCGGTCGCCGCGGGCATCGCGTCCGTGACGACGGGGAACGCCACGGTGAACGTCGTCCCGCCACCCGGCGTGCTCTCCACCCCGATCGTGCCACCGGACTGCGCGACGATCCCATACACGGTCGAAAGGCCGAGCCCCGTTCCCTTGCCCACTTCCTTCGTGGTGAAGAAGGGTTCGAAGATGCGATCGCGCACCTCGTCGCTCATGCCGGCGCCGTTGTCCTGCACGCGCAACGCGACCTCGTTCCGCCCCGATGCGCTGCGCCGCTGCGTCGTGCTGACGACCAGCCTCCCGCCATTCGGCATCGCATCGCGCGCATTCACCGCGAGGTTCAGCAGCACCTGCTCGAGCTGCCCCGGATCCGCCTTGATGCGCGCGAAATCATCGCCCGGCTCCACCACGAGCTCGATGTGCGGACCCATGAGCCTGCGCAGCATGCCCTCCATGCCGGAGACGATCGTGTCGAGGTCCACCACGCGCGGCTGCATCACCTGCTTGCGGCTGAACGCGAGCAGCTGGTGCGTGAGCCCTGCCGCACTGTTCGCCGCATCGGCCACCTGCTTGAGGTCGGGAACGACCTTGTGCTCCTTGCCGAGCGTGCTCATCGCCATCTGCGTGAAGCCGGAGATGACCGTGAGCATGTTATTGAAGTCGTGCGCGATGCCGCCGGCGAGCGTGCCGATTGCCTCGAGCTTCTGCGACTGGCGGAGCTGTGCCTCGCTCTCGCGCAACGCTTGCTCCACGCGCTCGCGCTCGCGAATCTCGTCCGTGAGCACCGTGTTCGCCGCCGTCAGCTCATTGCCGCGCCGCTCCAACTCTGCGCGCTTGCGCTCGAGCGACGACATGAGCTGGTCGAACGACTCGTTCAGCATGCGCAGCTCGTGCGACGCATCCTGCGCGTCGAATGCCTCGTCCACGCGCTCGCGCTCCGCGCCGCGACGCATGAACCCGATGAAGCGCGCGAGTGGCCGGAACAGCGACCGCGACAGTAGCGATGCGCCGAGCGCCGCGAGCAGCACACCCAGTCCGCCATAGAGGAGGAAGGGTGGGCGCAGCGCCGCCGTGAGCGAGCGCACCATGGGGCTCAGCGGCTGGAGCAGCGTGATCTGCACCGCACGCCGGTTCTGCGTGGTGCCAAGGGGAATCGTCGCGGGCAGGTAGTCGTCGTCGCCGAGCTTGATCGCCTGCGACGACTGCGCCGCCGCGGTCGCCGCCAGGCGCGACCGCTCCGGCGACAACGTGCTGCTCACGATTCGGTCGCCCGCGGTGATCACGACGTCGCCATCGAAGTCCCGGCGCAGTGACGCGACGACCCCGGAGTCGACGCGCTGCCCGAACACGATGGTGCCGATGGTGAAGCCGTCGAGAATCAGCGGCGCCACGCCCGCGCGATACACACCCTTCCCGATCTCCAGCGCCGAGAGGTACGCCTCCGCGGAATCAGTGACGAACGACGGGTCGAGCGCGTTCCGTACGGCGGGCAACTCCGAGAGATCCGTCCCACGCATCGTGGCGTCCGATCCCTCGGTGTACTCAGCGAACACCTTCCCGCGCTCGTCCGTGACGAGCAGCGTACCGCCGTTGAGTGTCTCGCCCTGGCGCCGCAACTCGCGCTCGACGGTTTCCGTGAGTGACGGCGACGGTTCGCCGCCCGATTGTGTCTCGAGCCGGTAGGTCTCGAGCGCGGACTTGAGCGGCGGACTCTCACCGAGCAGCGCGGCGGACACCACGAGCTGTCGCCGGTTGTCGCGCTGGAGCGCGACGAGCGTCTTGCTGTTCCGCCTCAGCTCATCGGCGAGGAGGACTTCCGTCTTCTGGCGGATTTCCACCGACAGCGCCGCGAAGGTGCCGAGCGTGACGCCCGCCGCGAGCAGGGCGCTGAAGACGGCGAGGCGCACGCTGAGTCGCATGCGCCGGAAATTCCGCCAGGCGCCGCCGCTAGCGGCTTCCATCTTCGTTGACGTTCGGGATCGGGATGTTGAAGTCGAGCTTCGCGGTCTCGCCGGCAACGACGCGCACGGTGCGCGTGATGGGCTTGATGCGCTCGTGCCAGCCGACGACGGTGTACTC
>JBDSTA010000299.1:0-7513 GCA_039928475.1 Gemmatimonadaceae bacterium
CCGCGCGCCCTCGGTGAGGTCGGCCGGGTGGGCGTGGCGATCGACACGGTCGACGACATGCACGTCCTCCTCGACCAGATCCCGCTCGACACCGTTTCCACCAGCATGACGATCAACGCGACGGCGGCGACGCTGCTCGCGATGTACGTCGTCGTCGCCGAGGAGCGCGGCATCGATCGTACGAAGATCAGCGGCACGATCCAGAACGACATCCTCAAGGAGTACATCGCGCGCGGCACGTACATCTATCCGCCCGTGCCCTCGCTCGGCCTCATTGCCGAGATCTTCCGCTTCTGCGCGGCGGAGGTGCCGAGCTGGAATCCCATCTCCATCTCGGGCTATCACATCCGTGAGGCCGGTGCGACGGCGGTGCAGGAGCTCGCGTTCACCTTTGCCAACGCGATGGCCTACGTCGCGAGCGCGATCGACGCGGGACTTCCCGTCGACGCCTTCGCCCCACGGCTCTCCTTCTTCTTCGCCGCGCACAACGACCTCTTCGAGGAGGTCGCGAAGTTCCGCGCCGCGCGCCGCATGTACGCGCGCCTCATGCGCGACCGCTTCGGCGCGAGCGACGCGAGCTGTCGCCTGCGCTTTCACACGCAGACCGGCGGCGTCACGCTCCAGGCACAGCAACCGCTCAACAACATCGTGCGCGTCGCCGTGCAGGCGCTCTCGGCGGTGCTCGGTGGTACGCAGTCACTGCACACCAACGGCTATGACGAGGCGCTTTCGCTCCCCACGGCCGAAGCGGCGACACTCGCGCTGCGCACGCAGCAGATCATCGGCTACGAGAGTGGCGCCGCGAGCACGGCGGACCCGCTCGCCGGCAGCTACTACGTCGAGCAGCTCACCGACACGCTCGAGCGCGAGGCCGAAGCGCTGCTCGTGCGCGTCGACGAGCTGGGCGGCGCCGCCAAGGCAATCGAGGCGGGCTTCTTCCAGGAGGAGATCGGTCGCTCGGCGTATGAGTTCCAGCTCGCGGTCGAGCGCGGCGCAACGACCATCGTCGGCGTCAACAAGTTTGCCGACGGCGCAGAGCCGCCAGTGATCGCGTCGCCCGACTACTCGGCGCTCGAGCGCGAGCAGGTGGGACGTCTCCAGGCCGTGCGCACGAAGCGGGACGCGGCGGCACATGCCGCTGCACTCGCCGCGCTGCGCGGTGCTGCGCCCGCATACGCCGGCGGCGATGTCACGAACCGCGCGCCGCTGATGCCGCTCATCATCGACGCGGTGCGCGCGCGGGCGAGCGTCGGCGAGATCAGCGACGTGCTGAGCGGCGTGTGGGGTGCGTATCGCCCGGGCATCTCCGCGTAACCCATCTTTCCGCGGCGGGAGTCATACAACTCGATGCATGCCCGGTCCCCCTGGCGGGGGGGCCGCAACGTCTCGTGCGTCTTCTTTCCCAACCAAGTGAGCGAATGCGTAAGGGTCTCAGCGCAGGTCTCGGCGTGAAGATTCCCGTTACCGATCGGTTCAAGTGGCGGCTCGAGGCGGGCTACGCGGCATCGGATCACAGCAACAGCCACGTGCAGCTCCTGGCCGGCTATTCGATCTTTACGCACTAGCGTCCCGTGCGCCGGTAACGGGCGGCATCATCTTTGTGACCTTGTAGGCACCCGTCGCGGCGGCTACATTTCGCGGCTGGATAGGAATCGCCTAAGTCTCACATCGATGCCAACTTACGAGTTCCGCTGCCCCAGCGGGCACGACTTCGAAAAGTTCTACCGGACCATCAGCGGCGCCGAGTCACAGGCGGCCTGCCCGGTCTGTGGAAAGCCCGCCGAACGCATCATGTCGGCGGCCGGGTTCGCATTCAAGGGATCCGGCTTCTACCTCACAGACTACGGCAAGGACGCCCACCGGCAGAAGGGCACCGACAAGCCCGCCGTCGCGAAGGACGCTGCATCCACGACCTCGAGTGATGCCAGCGCGCCGAAGACGGAATCGTCGTCGGCACCCGCTGCGGAAACGGCAAAGCCGGAGAAGAAGGCTGAGCCCAAGGCCGAGACGAAGCCTGCCGCACCCGCGAAGCCGAGCGCAGGCGAGTGAGCGCCGGTACGGATGCGCTGAGGCGCGAGCTCGCTCGCGCCGCGATCTCCCTCGGCGCGGCCGCCGACGTCGAGCCCCTGCTCGAGCGCCCGCGCGACCCGAAGTTCGGGGACTGGGCCACGAACGCCGCCATGGTCCTCGCGAAGCAGCTCGGCGAGAAGCCGCGTGACCTCGCGCAGCGCCTGATCGCGGCACTCGACCATGCGGCCGCCGGCATCTCGTCCGCCGAGATCGCCGGCCCAGGCTTCATCAACTTCCGCCTCGATGCGGGCACCGTCGCGGGCGGCATCGTCGCGATCCTCGCCGCCGGCGATGCGTACGGCCGCTCGAGTGCCGCAGCCGGCAAGCCGGTGAACGTGGAGTTCGTGAGCGCGAATCCCACCGGTCCGCTCCATGTGGGTCACGGGCGCCAGGCCGCGCTCGGCGACGCCATCTCGTCGCTGCTCGAGTGGACGGGCTGGAAGGTGTCGCGCGAGTTCTACTACAACGACGCCGGCACGCAGATCGAGAACCTCGCGCTCAGCACGCAGGCGCGCGTGCGCGAGATCGGTGGGGCACCGCTCGTCATCCCCGAGGGTGGCTACCACGGCGCGTACATCGCCGAGATCGCCGAGCGCTACGTCGCGGAGCATCCCGGCGACACGGACGGGAAGGACCTGGATGCGCTGCGCCGCTTTGCGGTGCAGGAGCTACGCAAGGAACAGGATCGCGACCTTCAGGCCTTCGGCGTCGGCTTCGAGACGTACTACCTCGAGAGCTCGCTCTACGAGGACGGCAAGGTCGAGCAGACGGTGGTAGCGCTGGAGAAGAGCGGGCACACGTACGAGAAGGACGGCGCGCTCTGGTTGCGCACGACGGACTTCGGCGACGACCAGGACCGCGTGATGCGGAAGAGCGCGGAAAAGGGGTCCACCTACACGTACTTCGTGCCGGATGTCGCGTATCACGTCACCAAGTGGGAGCGTGGCTTCACGCGCGCGATCAACGTGCAGGGCTCCGATCATCACAGCACCGTCACGCGCGTGCGCGCAGGGCTGCAGGCGCTGAACATCGGCATTCCGCAGGACTATCCCGAGTACGTGCTGCACCAGCTGGTGACGGTGCTCCGCGGCGGTGAGGAGGTGAAGATCTCCAAGCGCGCCGGCAGCTATGTCACGGTGCGCGACCTCGTCGACGACGTGGGCCGCGACGCGGTGCGCTACTTCTTCCTCATGCGGAAGGGCGACTCGCAGCTTTCCTTCGACGTGGACCTCGCGCGCACGCAGAGCGAGGAGAATCCGGTCTACTACATCCAGATGTCGCACGCGCGCCTCGCGGGCATCTTCCGCGTGGGCGGCATCGACGCCGCGAGCATCACCGCGGACGGCGTGGACTTCGCGCAGCTCGGCCTGCCGGAGGAAGCGGAGCTGATGAAGGCGCTGCTGGACTTCCCCAAGACGGTCGTGAACGCCGCGGAGGCGCTCGAGCCGCATCGCGTGACGGCGTACCTGCACGATCTCGCGGGCCGCATCCACTCGTGGTATCACAAGGCGCACGTGCTCAACGAGCCGGAGGCGATCATGAATGCGCGGCTGGTGCTCGCGCGCGCGTCGCAGATCGTGGTGAAGAATGGCCTCACGCTCCTCGGCGTGACTGCGCCCGAAAGGATGTAAGCAGCGTAGGACCCGCAGTCGATTTCCAGAATCCCCGATTTCCCGGCCTCCTGACCTCCTGACTCCTCACATGTCCCTCCTCGTCGTCGGTTCCGTCGCGCTGGACTCCGTTGAAACGCCGTTCGGCAAGGCTGACAATGTCATCGGTGGATCGGGGACCTTCTTCTCCGCCTCCGCGAGCCTCCTCACCCCCGTGCAGCTCGTGGGCGTCGTGGGCGACGACTATCCGATGGAGCAGCTCGAGCCGCTCAAGAAGCGCGGCGTGGACATGGCCGGCCTGGAGCAGGTGAGCGGCGAGTCCTTCCGCTGGCGCGGGCGCTATCGTCACGACCTCAACTCGGCCGAGACCCTCGAGACGCGCCTCGGCGTGTTCTCGCACTTCAGCCCGAAGATCCCGCCGCAGTTCCGCAACGCGGACTTCGTGTTCCTCGCCAACATCGACCCGCGCCTCCAGCTCGACGTCCTCCAGCAGGTGGCGAAGCCGAAGCTCGTGGCATGCGACACGATGAATTTCTGGATCGAGAGCCGTCGCCCGGACATCCTCGAGCTCATCAAGCACGTCGACCTCATCACGCTGAACGATGGCGAGGCGCGCCAGCTCACGGACTGCGCCAACCTCGTGAAGGCTGCCCGCTGGATCATGAAGCACGGCCCGAAGATCGTCATCATCAAGAAGGGCGAGCACGGCGCATTCATGTTCAAGGAGAACAGCATCTTCTTCGCGCCGGCGTATCCGCTCGAGGACGTGTTCGATCCCACCGGCGCCGGGGATTCCTTCGCGGGCGGCTTCATGGGATACGTTGCGCAGACCGGCGACCTGAGCGACGAGAACCTCCGCCGCGCCGTCGTGATCGGCTCGGCCATGGGTTCCTTCGCCGTCGAGAAGTTCTCCGTGCAGCGCCTGCTCGAGATCACACGCGAGGATATCGTCTCCCGTGTCGAGGAGTTCCGCCGCCTCGTGGCGTTCGAACGGGAAGTCGGCGCTCAATGAGCGGCGAGCCGGACGGCCTCGACTACGCATCCTCCGGCGTGGACATCGAACGCTCGGATGCGGTGAAGCGTCGCATCAGGGCCGTGGTGGAGTCAACGTTCACGGCCGGCGCGCGCGGGGCCTTCGGCGGCTTCGGCGGCATGTTCCGCATTCCCGCCGAGGCGCACCGGCCGGTGCTCGTGGCGAGCGCGGACGGCGTGGGCACGAAGCTGCGCGTCGCAATCGACGCGGGACGCAACGAGACGGTGGGCCACGACCTCGTGAACCACTGCGTGAACGACATTCTCGTGCAGGGTGCCTCGCCCCTCTTCTTCCTCGACTACTTCGCGGCGGGGAAGCTCGAGCCCGAGGTAGTGGAGGCGGTCGTCACCGGTATCGCGGCTGGCTGCCGCGAGAATGGCTGCTCGCTGGTGGGTGGCGAGACCGCGGAGATGCCGGGCATCTACACGCCGCCCGACTATGACCTCGCGGGGTTCATCGTCGGTATGGTGGAGGAGGACGCGATCCTGGGCGCCGACCGCGTCGAGGAGGGCGACGTCCTGCTCGGCCTCGCGTCGAGCGGGCTGCACACGAACGGCTATACGCTGGCGCGCCGGATCGTCAGTGAGCGCATGAAGCTGCGCGTGTCCGACCCGTTCCCGGGCGAGGAGGGCACGGTGGCGGACGTCCTCCTGCGGATCCATCGCTCGTACCTGCCGGCGCTGCGGCCGGTGCTCAATCGCATCCATGGCATGGCCCACATCACGGGCGGCGGGTTACCCGGGAACGTGGTGCGCGTCTTACCGGACACGCTGGACGCGGTCATTGATCCGTCGAGCTGGGAGATTCCCAACGTCTATCGGCAGCTCGAGACGGCGGGTGGGGTCGACCGGGCGGAGATGTACCGGACGTTCAACATGGGTGTAGGGATGGTCGTCATCACCGACGAAGCGAGCGTGCCTGCCATCGAGGCCAGCGCTGCGTCGGTCCACATTGCCTCGTACCGGATCGGGCGCGTCGAGCGCGGCACCGGACGGGTGCGCATTTAATGGAGAACGCATGAAGAAGCATCTTCTGGTCGCTGCTGGCCTCTCGATGTTGGCGATGTCGAAGTCTGGAGCACAGGGTGGCTCGAACCAGTGCAGCGGGCAGGCCGTGCAGGCGCAGGACGCCTGCCAGCAGGCCTACGACCTGTACCAGTTCATGGCGCCGCAGCTCGGCATCTCCCTCGCCGGTGGCAATGCCACGCTCGGCCAGGGAACGACGCTCGGTGGCCTCGGCCACTTCTCCATCGGCGTCCGCGCCAACGTGATCCAGGGCTCGCTGCCGGAAGTGGACAAGTTCCAGCAGGGCTTCACCGGCGCGCAGTCGCGCTCCCTGCCGACGAAGGACCAGGTCCTCGGCCTGCCCACCGCTGATGCAGCGATCGGCATCTTCAAGGGCATCCCGCTCGGCCTCACGAATGTCGGCGGCATCGACGCGATCGTCAGCGCGGCATACGTTCCGACGATCACGGAAGGCGCGTTCTCCGTGACGCCGTCGTCCAACTGGCAATTCGGGTACGGCGCGCGCCTCGGCCTCATCTCCGAGTCCCTCGTGCTGCCCGGCGTGTCGCTCACGTACCTCCAGCGCGACCTGCCGAAGACCACGCTCGCCGGCACGGCGGGCAACAACTCGCTCAAGGTCTCTGACCTGACGGTCAAGACCAAGGCGATCCGCGTCGTTGCGAGCAAGAGCCTGCTCCTGTTCAGCTTCGCCGCAGGCGTTGGCCGCGATACGTACGAGCAGGCCGCGCAGGTCACGGGCACCGTGTCCGGCGTGCCGATCATCGGCAACGCGTCGGCGACGGTGAGCGCGGCGCAGGACCTCGATCGCACGAACGTCTTCTTCGACGCGGCGCTCAACCTGCCGCTGTTCAAGATCGTCGGCGAAATCGGCCAGGTGAGCGGTGGCACGGTGAACACGTTCAACACGTTCGCGAGCGGCCGTGCGGACAAGAGCCAGCAGTATTTCTCGCTGGGCCTCCGCCTCGGTCTGTAGCGCATGCCCGAGGGAGCGCGCCCGGTGGCGCTGGACGATGGCGCATTCATGCGCCGCGCGCTCTCCCTCGCTGAACGCGGATGGGGTCAGACGGCGCCGAACCCGATGGTCGGCGCCGTCGTCGTTCGCGATGGTGTCGTCGTCGGCGAAGGCTGGCACACCCGCTTCGGTGAATCGCACGCGGAAGTCGAGGCATTGCGCGCTTCCGGTGAGCAGGCGCGCGGGGCGACGATGTACGTCACCCTCGAGCCGTGCAATCATCACGGCAAGACGCCCCCCTGTACCGACGCACTGATTGCCGCCGGGGTGGCGCGCGTCGTCATTGCCGTGGCCGACCCGAGTGAGGTCGCGGGCGGCGGCGCGCGACGACTCGCGGAGGCAGGGGTGCAGGTGGATACGGGCGTGGAGGCGCGTGCCGCGCGCGCGCTGAATGCGCCATTCTTCCACGTGCAGCAGTCTCCGCGCGCGTTCGTGAGCCTCAAGGTGGCGCTGTCACTCGACGGCGCGCTCACGGATCACACGCGCATGCGCGGGTGGCTCACCGGTCCGGAGGCACGCCGCGAGGTCCATCGCCTCCGCGCCGGCGTGGCTGCCGTGGCCGTGGGAATCGGCACCGCGCGCGCTGACGACCCGATGCTCAACGTGCGCGACTGGGCGCCGGCTCCGCGTGTGCCCCCCACGCGCGTCGTGTTCGACACGTCGGCCCGCCTGCCACTTGGCTCGCGCCTCGTGCAGACGGCCCGCGACGAGCCCACGGCGGTGGTGTGCTGGGCGCCCGACCCGGCCCATGCGGCCGCGCTGG
>JBDSTA010000300.1:0-4680 GCA_039928475.1 Gemmatimonadaceae bacterium
CGGGGTGACAATTACACCCCGAACCGCGCCTTCACCCGCTCGCGATAGGTGCGCGACAGCCGCACCTTCTGCCCGTCGCGCATGACGAGGATCGCGTCGCCGCCGAACCAGGGCTGCACCTCGCGCACGCGCGTCATGTTCACGATCATCGAGCGGTGCACACGGGCGAAGAGCCCCGGGTCGAGCGTGCTCTCGATGGCCTGCAGCGTCTCGCGCATCACGTGCGTCTCCCCGCCCGCGTGAACGCGCAGCTGGTTGCCGTCGGCCTCGATCCAGTCCACGTCCGCCACGGGCACCAAGGTCACGCCGTCGCCGCTGCGGATGCGCAGGCGGTCGGCATGACGCGGCGCGTTGTCGAGCGCCGCCGGCGTCGCGGGTGAATCCTGGAGCGCCTTCACGAGCAGCTTCTGGATCTGCCGGCCCGACTCCGCCGCCTCGTGATTCGCGAGCATCGCACGAACGTGCGCAACCGTCGCGCGGAACTTGTCCGGCACCACGGGCTTCACGACGTAGTCCACCGCATGGATCTCGAACGCGCGCAGCGCGTGCTCGCTGTACGCGGTGACGAACACGATGAAGGGCGCGTGCTCCGGCGCGATGGCGCGCGCGACGGCAAAGCCGTCCATGCCCGGCATCTGCACGTCGAGGAAGACGACGTCCACGTCGTGCGTGCGGATCGCCTCGAGCGCATCGGTGCCGTTCGCGCACTCGGCCACCACGACCACGTCGGCCTCCTCCGTGAGCAGGCGGCGCACGCGGCGGCGCGCCATGGCTTCGTCGTCGACGATCAGTACGCGCATCGCGGTCAGCGTGATGAGATGATGGCGGCGACGCTCTCGCCGGAGCGCAGGGCATCCTGCGGTGAGCCCGGCACGTCGGTGGACTGGAGCGCCGCGAGGTCAGTGAGCACCACGACCTCGCCCGGCGCCGCAGCGCGGATCTCGGCGTGGCCGGGCGCGACGTCCTGCAACTGGACGCGCCGCTGCAGCTGCTCGGTGGCCGCGAGCGACAGCGGCTCGCCGTCGAGGAGGACGAAGAGCCGCATCTCCATCTCCTGCCGGAGATAGCGGATGCCGTCGAGCCGGAGCTCCACGTCGGTGGCCTCTGCGCTGCCGTCCAGGCTCGCCTCGGCGAGGCGGCGCAGCACGCCACTCGGCACACGCACGTTCGTGAACTGGCGCGGCACGGTGACGGTGATGCGTGGGCCGTCGCCACCGACATGTGCGCGCAGTCGCTGCGTGGACGCGATGTGTCGCACCTCGGCGTCGAGGGGAATGAGCGCCTCGCGTGAGAGCGCGAGCTGCGAGCGCAGGAGATCCGATAGCTCGTACAACGTGTTCTCCGCGCGATCCACGGAGACGGCGACCTGCTGCTCCGCGGCGTCCAGCGCGGAGAGCACGAGCTCGGGCTGGAGCTCGAGCGTCGCTGCGCGCCACCGCGCACGCTCGATGGCCGTGCGCAGCCGCGTGCTCACCACGCGACGATCGTGGTACCAGCGCGCGAAGACGTCGGCCTGCGTCCAGCCCACGAGGACGAGGTATGCCAGCACGCCGATGATGCGCTGCGGTGCATTCGCCGCCGCGAGGATGGGACGGTCTCCCTGCAACCCGGTGGACGTCACGATCAGTCCCTCGAGGAGCGACGCGCATACGGCGAGCGCGAGATGTATCGTCGCGTTGCGCCGCGCATGCGCGCCGCGCACGGGGAACCGTTCGCCGAGGTAGAGCGCGCAGGGCGCGATGAGCATCCACGCCGCGCCGGCGACCATGTCGGGGCCAGAGAACTCGAAGGCGCTCGCCTCACCCGCTGCCGCGTAGAGCGCCCAGATCTGCACGGACCATATGATCGGCGCGAGCACGCAGACGAGCAGCACGATGGGCAGCCGCGCCGTGATGGGCACCGGCTCGGGCACCATGGCGGATACGTCGTCCACGTCGTCGCCCGCGACCAGCCCCGCGACCGCTGCGCCGCGCGCGGAGGCGTCGATGCGCGAGAGCGGGATGTCGATGCGCGTGAGTGCGCCGCCCGCGGGCCGCAGCTCCAGCTCGAGGCTGCAACCGTGCTCGCCGAACAGCGTCTCGATGCGCTCGCGCGTGTTGCGGAGCCCGATGCCGAAGCCGCGCGGCGCCGTGGGTGGCCCCGCGGAACCGTTGTCCTCTACCTCGATGAGGAGCCGGCCGCTCCGCACCGAGACCACGATGCGCACGACGCCGTGTCCATCCACGCGGTCGAGGCCGTGCTGGATGGCATTTTCCACGACCGGCTGGAGGAGCAGGGGAGGGACCCCCGCGTCGAGCGCATCCGGCGCGATCACCTGCTCCACCTCGATGCTGCCCATGAAGCGGGCGCGCTGGAGGTCGAGGTAGGCGTCGAGCGTCGCGAGCTCCTCGCGCAGCGGCACCTCGGCGCGGCCGGCCGTCTGCACCGCCGACGTGAGGAGCTGCCGCAGCGACGCCATCATGTGCGCCGCGGCGTCGGTGGAGATGTGCGCCATCTCCGCGATGGCGTTGAGGCAGTTGAAGAGGAAGTGCGGGCGAAGCTGGCGCTCGAGGTACAGGAGGCGGGCGCCCATGAGCTGCTGCTCGAGCACGAGCGAGCGGCGCTCGTGTTCCATGAGTGCGACGTGCCGGTCCCACACGTGCACGAGCACGACGACCGCGATGTACTGGAACACCGTGAGGTCGCCGCTGATGAACACGCGCACCCAGTACAGCGCGCCCGGCGGCGGCATCGTGATGCGGATGCCCCACATGACCGCCGCGGTGGCGAGCACCATGATCGCGCAGGGCACGAGGTGCAGCGCGATGCGTACGAACCAGGGAAGGCCGCTGTCGCGGATGCGCCGAGTGATGCCGGCGATCGCGGGCGACGCGGCGAACCAGAAGATGGCGGCGCCCATCGTGGGCAGCATGGCCGTGCGCCAGGTGGCCACGGCGCCGGGCCCGACGCGCGTGAGCAGGCCCCAGACGAGCCCGAAGGCCATCCATGCCAGCCCAATCAGCGTCCACCGCGGCGGACCGTTGCGCACTTCGCTCACGCGTGCTGTCGTCTCGAGGGTTCGGGGGTGATGGTACTGCGAGCCACGAGCGGATGCTACCGAGGGTGCGGCCCACGGTCTTGGACGTTCGTGCGTCCTCGAGGCGGGCCCCTGCCAGCTCTGACCCCTGTCAGCTCTGACCCCTGTGAGCTCTGACCCCATACCTCCCAGACCTCCTTGCGCCGCCTCGCTACCTTTCAAAATGCTCAATCTCTGGCACGACCTTCCCGCCGGGCTGCACATCCCGGAGTGCGTCACCGCGGTGATCGAGATCCCGTCGGGAAGCCGCAACAAGTATGAACTGGACAAGGCGAGCGGCATGCTCAAGCTCGACCGCGTGCTCTTCTCCGCCGTGCACTACCCGGGGGACTACGGATTCATCCCCCGCACCCTGCACGAGGACGGCGATCCGCTCGATGTCCTGGTCCTGGTGAAGGAGGAGACGTTCCCGGGCTGCCAGATCGACGTACGCCCCATCGGCGTGCTCAAGATGCTCGATCGCGGCGAGCCCGACGACAAGATCCTCGGCGTCCCCCTCCACGACCCGTTCCAGCAGGAGTACTTCGACATCGCCGACATCTCGCAGCACATGCTGAACGAGGTGGAGCACTTCTTCCGCACCTACAAGGATCTCGAGGGCAAGCGCGTTGAAATCACGGGGTGGGGGAAGAGCGTGGAGGCAGCGCGGATCATCCTGGAATCCGTCGCGCGGTACGAGACGACCTACGGCAAGAAGTAGGAGCGCGGGCCGTCCCGCGGTGGGCCATGTCTTGATCCAGGCAGATCCTGCGCATGAATGGCATGGTCATGAATGTCGCAGGGGGTCACCGGGGGAGTGCTTGCAATCCCGCCGGAATGTCGCAAGATGAAGGGTTGGCCCCCTCGTCCCACCGCCCCAGATGGAGGTCCGTATGTCCAGCCCAACCCAGCCCACTGATCGTCGCGCAGTCCTCGGTACCATTGCCACGGGGT
The DNA here is from genome assembly GCA_039928475.1 of Gemmatimonadaceae bacterium. Classification (GTDB taxonomy): domain Bacteria; phylum Gemmatimonadota; class Gemmatimonadetes; order Gemmatimonadales; family Gemmatimonadaceae; genus AG11. Next base: position 4,010 of record JBDSTA010000300.1, read on the forward strand.
CCGCGGCACTTGCCATGACCGGCGTCGCCATGCACGTCACCGCGCCGGCCGCCAGCGCCGAGCCGCTCGAGAGTGCGGAAGGCTTCTCGGAAGACTGGCTCGCGAAGATCAACGGGAAGCACAAGCAGTTCTTCGACGCGATCGAGCCGAACCAGTGGCCGCTCGTGTTCGCGATGAACTTCCTCAACAGCTACAACGAGACCTTCAAGATCCCGGACTCGCAGCTGAGCGCGGTGGTCGGGCTGCGCCACTTCGCCATCGCCGCGGCGATGAAGGACAGCATCTGGGCGCGGTACAAGCTCGGCGAGTTCGTCCAGGCGATGGACCCCGCGACGAAGGCCCCGTCGCTGCGGAACTTCCTCTACACCCCGCACGCGGGCGACATGATGTTCCCCACGGCGTCCATCGACAAGCTGGCCGCGCGCGGCGTGCAGTTCACCGCGTGCAACGTGGCGCTCACGGTGCTGAGTGGCGCGCTCTCGAAGAATGCCGGCGTCACGCCGGAGGCCGCGAAGGCGGAGTGGGTCGCCGGCCTGCTGCCGGGCGTCACGCTCGTGCCGTCAGGCGTGATGGCCGTGAATCGCGGGCAGGAAAAGGGCTGCACGTACTGCCGCGGTTGACATAATCGGGGTCAGAGCATTGTGAGCTCTGACCCCAATTCGAACCGAATT
>JBDSTA010000301.1:0-3454 GCA_039928475.1 Gemmatimonadaceae bacterium
CGCGGGCGGAAAGCGATCGTAGAGGAAGAAGTTCACGCCATCCGATCCCGCGAGACCGACTGGTTCGTCGGGATTGAAGCGCAGCGCGCGCGTCGCCGGGTCGAGCAGCTTGTCCGATTCGAAGAGCGCCTTGTAGAACGCGGCCATCTCGCCCACGGTGGACAACATTCCCCCGTTGCCGCGCAGGTTCCAGTACGGACCGTCCGCCGCATGCGGCTTGGCGAGCATCGTCCCTGCGTCGCGCCCCGCGGGATTGTAGCCATGCGCGAGATCGGCAGGCTTGAAACCCGGCAGCAGGAAGCCCGTGCGTGTCAGCCCCGCGGGCGCGATGATCGCGTCCTGCACGTAGTGATCGTAGGTCTTGCCGGTCACCTGCTCGATGATCGCCGCGAGCAGGCTGAACCCCGTGTTGGAATAGCTCTCCCGCGTGCCCGGCGTGAACAGCAGCGGCGTCTTCATCGCGCTGTCCACCAGCGTCCTGCGATCGAACGCATCGAAGTCGCCGCCGATGCCGAGCGGGAAGCCCGCGCGATGATTCATCAGCTGGCGGATCGTGATGTTGCGCTTGTCCGCCGGCGCGTCCGGGATGTACCTCGACAGCGAGTCACCGAGCGACAGCTTGTGCGCCGCGTGCAACTGCAGGATCGCCACCGCCGTGAAGTCCTTCGTGTTCGAGCCGATCTGCACCACGGTAGCGGGCGTGAATGCGATGTGTGCCGCACGATCGGCCTGGCCGTACCCTTTCTCGAGAAGCACTCGGCCCTCGCGCTCCACGCGTACGGCGCCACTGAAGCCCTTCGCCTCCGCGACGCGCATTACCGAGTCGAGCCGCGCGGAGAGATCCTGCGCGCTCGCGGCGCCGCTGCTGGCGGCAATCGCGAGCGCGATCATGAATGAAGGACGCATCGGAGTGACGGAGTGGGTGGGATGGGTCCGGCCTGTGCAGCGTGCTCTCATCCGACACCGGGGCGCGGAAGAACGGTTTCCGGTCCGTCGGGGTTTCTGACAGTTCGCACACACCGCCCACTAGCATGCCTTCATGACGACGACGCCGCTATCCGTCCTCGACCTCTCGCCCATCGTGGCGGGAGCCAGCGCGACCGACGCCTTTCGCAACACGCTCGACCTCGCGCGCCACGCGGAGCGGCTCGGTTACGCCCGCTACTGGCTCGCCGAACACCACAACATGCCGGGCATCGCCAGCGCGGCGACGAGCGTCGTCATCGGCCACGTCGCGGCCGGGACGTCCCGCATCCGCGTCGGCGCCGGCGGCATCATGCTGCCGAACCACGCGCCACTCGTCATCGCGGAGCAGTTCGGCACGCTGGCCTCACTGCACCCAGGCCGCATCGATCTCGCGCTCGGCCGCGCACCGGGCACCGACCAGACCACCACCCGGGCGCTCAGGCGCGATCCGCGCAGCGCCGAGTTCTTTCCGCAGGACGTCCTGGAGCTCATGTCGTACTTCGACGAGGCGATTCCCGGGCAGCTCGTGCAGGCCGTTCCCGGCGCGGGACTCGACGTGCCCGTCTGGCTGCTCGGCTCAAGTACCTACAGTGCGCAGCTCGCGGCGCAGTTCGGCCTGCCCTTCGCCTTCGCGTCGCACTTCGCGCCCACGCACCTCCAGCAGGCGCTCGAGCTCTACCGCACGGGCTTTCAGCCCTCCACACGACTAGCGGCGCCGTATGCGATGGTCGCCATCAGCGTCGTCGCGGCCGACACCGATGCGGAGGCGAGGTGGCTCTTCTCGTCGCTCCAGCAGCAGTTCGTCGCGCTTCAGCGCGGGCAGCCGATCCAGCTCCAGCCGCCCGTGGAGGACATGGACGCCCGCCTCACGCCGTTCGAGCGCGCGGGCATCGAGCACACGCTCCGGTACGCCATCGTCGGCGGACCGGATACGGTGCGCGAGCGCCTCGCGGCATTCATCGCCGAGACGAAGGCCGACGAGGTGATCGTCACGGCGAACATTCATTCACACGCGGCGCGCGTGCGGTCGTACGAGATCCTCGCCTCGTTGTCATTCTGAGCGATTGGCGGGCAGCATCGTTGTCAACGCCGCTACGTTCCTCCAATGTCCCGCGCCGCCTTCATCGCGTTCCGTAAATCACTTGGCCGGACTCCCGCGCTCGATCGCATGACGGCGCGTGTCCGCGGCCTCGACCTCGCCGTGTGGACGAGTCCGCCCGTCGCCGGCGCCACGCCGCTCGTGCTCGTGAACGGCGGCATGCTGTACGACCATGCGCTCCTCTGGCCCGCACTCTCCCCGCTGGCCGCTGCGCGACAGGTCATCCTCTACGACCAGCGGGGGCGCGGCGAATCGCAGTCGCCGCCCACGCCACTCGACGCCCGCATCGAGGACGACGCCGACGACATCGGCGCCCTCCGCCGCGCACTCGGCATCCGGCAGTGGGACGTCCTTGGCCACTCGTGGGGCGGAGGCATCGCCATGCTCGGCGTTGCACGCGACCTCGCCGGCACGCGGCGCCTCGTCACCGTCGACGCCGTTGGACCCACGAGCGCGTGGATGCCGGAGCTGCACGCGACGACGCTCGCGCGCGTGGGCGACGCCGAGCGTGCGACGCTCGAGTCCATCTTTCCCGCCGGGCTCCACGATCCCGATCCGTCCGTGCACGGTGCGCATGCGCGCGCGGCGTATCCCGCGTGGTTCGCCGACGCCGACTTCGCGACCTTCTTTGCACCGCCCGATGCGACGAGCATCACGGGCGCCGCGGTCGCGGCACGTTTGCGCCGCGAGGGGTATGACTGGCGCGAGCGACTGCGTGCCCTTTCGACGCCGACACTCGTCCTTCACGGTGAGCAGGACGCGCTTCCAGTCGCGGCTGCCCATCAGCTCGCTGCCCTCCTTCCCCATGCGCGGCTCGCCCTGATTCCCGACGCCGGCCACATGCCGTTCTGGGAATCTCCCGCGCACTTCTTCGACCTGGTCGAGACCTTTCTCGTGACGGGCACCACGGGCCCGCCGCGACGCCCCTGATGACGCTTCGACGCCGCTTCCTCTCCCGCCACTCGGCCGGCTCCATCGCCGCCCTTCTCCTCGCAGTTCTCCCGCTCTCCGCCACCACGCGCCTCCAGCGCGGGCACACGAGCGTGGCGAGCAGCGGTGCGGTCGGGCGTCCGCTCGCCGCGCTCGAGAAGGCGCAGGTGCTGCGCCGCCTCACGGAGGGCGCGCGCGGCACGTACATCGGCGAGATGCTCGCGGAGCGCGATAGCTCCCTGGCCCGCTGGCCCGAGCGCGCCGGCGATGCGCTGGTCGTGTGGGTGCAACCGCAGTCCGACGTGGACGGCTGGTCGCCGGCGTACGCGAGCGACGTCCGCGCCGCATTCCGCGAGTGGGATGCGCTCCGCCTGCCCGTGCGCTTCTCGTTCACCAACGACTCCGCGAGCGCCGACGTCCACGTCACCTTCATCGATCACTTCGAGGAGGAGATCAGCG
>JBDSTA010000302.1:0-9501 GCA_039928475.1 Gemmatimonadaceae bacterium
TTTCACCTCGATCATGTCGGCGACTTCCCGACGCTGGTGTTCGCGTGGAAGTACGCGGACCGGCCGGGCCGCGCGGCGCCGCTCACGGTGATCGGGCCCGTGGGCACGCAGGCACTGCTCGGCAAGATGGCGGATGCGTTCGGGGAATGGCTGCGCGCCCCCGGCTTCCCGCTCACGATCCTCGAGATCGAGCCGGGCCAGCAGCTCGACCTGGGTGAAGGCGTGACCCTGTCTGCGACGAAGGTTCCACATACGCCCGAGAGTGTGGCATATTCCGTTATGCGGGGCGCGCGCCGGGTCGTCTACACCGGGGACACGGGCTACGACCCGATGTTCGCGGAATGGGCGCGCGGAGCCGACCTGCTGGTGTGCGAGTGCTCGCTGCCCACGGAGCTGGCGATCCCCGAGCACATGACGCCGGAACAGTGCGGCGCGATGGCCGCGGCGGCGCTGCCGAAGCACCTCGTGTTGACGCATTTCTATCCCCCCGTCGAGCGCGTCGACGTGGTGGCCGCGGTTGCCGCACACTATGCCGGACCCGTGACGCTCGCGGGCGACGGATCCACGTACGAGATCGAGGAAGGCTGATGCTGGTCGTCATGCAGAACGACGCGACGGACGCGCAGATCGCGCGCGTCGTCGAAGTGATCCGGGAGATGGGCTACGAGGGACGTCCCATGCCGGGTGCGCAGCGCACCACGGTGGGGCTCGTGGGCAACGATGGCCGCGTGGACGGCTCGCGCGTGGAATCGCTCCCCGGCGTGGCCGAGGTGATCCACGTCTCGCGGCCATACAAGCAGGTCTCCCGCGAATGGCGCCCGGAGAACACGCTCGTGACCATCGGAGCCGGCGTCGTGTTCGGCGGCAAGGACATCCCGATCATCGCCGGCCCCTGCTCCGTGGAGAGCGAGAAGCAGATCGTGCTCGCGGCGCAGCAGGTGAAGGCCGCCGGAGCGCATGCGCTGCGCGGGGGCGCCTTCAAGCCGCGCAGCTCGCCCTATTCCTTCCAGGGACTCGGCAAGAAGGGACTCGAGCTGCTCGAGCTCGCGCGTCGCGAGACGGGCCTGCCGATCGTCACCGAGGCGCTCGACGAAGAGGGCGCACATCTCGTCGCGGAGTCGGCCGACTGCATCCAGGTCGGTGCGCGGAACATGCAGAACTACTCGCTGCTGCGGACGATCGGCCGCCTCGGCAAGCCCGTGCTCCTCAAGCGCGGCATGTCCGCGACGATCGTCGACCTGCTGCTCAGCGCCGAGTATCTCCTGGCGGAGGGCAACACGCAGGTGATCCTGTGCGAGCGAGGCATACGCAGCTTCGATCCGTCCACGCGCAACCTGTTCGACCTCACGGCGATTCCCCTCGTGCAGAAGCTCTCGCACCTGCCGATGGTGGCTGACCCGAGCCACGGCACGGGGCTGCGTGACAAGGTCATCCCGATGGGCCGCGCGGCGATCGCCGCGGGCGCCGACGGACTGCTCGTCGAGATGCACCCCAATCCCGAGCAGGCGATGTCCGACGGTGGCCAGTCGCTGTACCCGGAGCAGCTCGCGAAGCTCGTCCGCGAAGCGCGCACGATCGCCGACGCCATCGGCCGCTCCATCGCGCCCGCGACCGGAACCGCGACGCAGGGGAACGGGTAGGAAGGACATGACTTTCCTCCGATCAAGCGCGCTCGCGCTCGCCACTTCGTTCGCCATCGCCTCGTCCGCTCACGCCACTGGTCCGGTGCGCACCGGCACGCAGGCGGACCTGCTCGACCGGGCCGTCGCCGCGTGGGCGAAGGTGAAGACCGCACGCGCCAGCTTCGAGCAGACGATCGTCAACTCGCTCACGGGCCGCACGATGACCGCGAGCGGCAGCTACCAGCAGGAGCGGCCGGGCAAGCTCTCCGTGATCTTCGCCGATCCGGCAACCGACCGCATCATCGCGGACGGCAAGCACGTGTGGATGTACCTGCCCAGCACGGCACCGGGCCAGGTGATCAAGCAGCTGCAGGACGCGAACGGTACGGGCACGGTGGACCTCACCGCACAGTTCCTCACCTCGCCTCGCACGCGCTTCAACATCGACGCGGCGGGCACGCAGGTGGTGAGTGGCCGCGCCACGCATGGCTACACGCTCACGCCGAAGTCCAGCGCGAACGCGCCGTTCAAGGCGGCGGCCGTGTGGATCGATGACGACGACGCGACCATCCGCATGTTCGAGGTCACCGACGCGAGTGGCGTGCAGCGCAAGGTGCGCCTGACGTCGTTCAAGACGAACGTGCCCGTGGACGCATCCGCGTTCAAGTTCGACGTGCCGTCCGGCGTTCGCGTCGTGGAACGCTGAGCAGACCACGGCGATGCCACCGGGCCCGCTCGCACGCGTTCGGCGACTCTCGCTGAAGCTGCCGGAGGCGCACGAGGTGGAGGCGTGGGGCTCGGCGACGTTCCGCGTGAAGAACAAGATCTTCGCGATGTACGCGGAAGCGGGAAACCATCACGGCGCGGGGAGGCCCGGCGTCTGGCTCAAGGCCGCGCCGGGCAACCAGGACCTCATGATGCAGTTCGCCCCGAAGCGATTCTTCGTGCCGCCGTACGTCGGCAAGGCGGGCTGGGTGGGCGTCTACCTCGACAAGGTGTGCGACTGGAACGAGTTGCCGGAGCTCATTCGCGACGCCTACATGCTCGCGGCGCCAAAGAAGCTCCAGGCACTCGTTCGCTGAGCGGCTACTCGCCCTGCTTCGTCGCCTTCTTCACGTTCTCGCGGTTCTCCTCGACGAGGCGGTGGATCTCCTTCGCCTTCTCCACGCCGCCAAGCCCGGTGTCCTCCACCGCTCCACCAAGACGAACGTCGTCGCGCAGGTAGTCTGCGCCCTCGGGATCCGTCGTGAGATCGTCCACGTCCGCTCGGCGCACCTTGAAGTGCCCGTCGACATCCCGCCCGTTGTGCGTCTTGTGCCGCTCCGACATGTGGTTTGCTCCATGTTGAATTGGATACCTGCAGGGAGCAAGGTCTACACCAACAGGTCGCGCGCAAAAACGCCCTTGTAGCGGCTCACTTCGCTACGCTCGCGGTCGAGCTCGGGGATGTGCCGCCGCGTGAAGCCGAAGCGCGCAAAGAACTCCTCGTCGTTGCTCACGGCGAAGAGCGTCGCGCACCCACGCTGCCGCGCCAGCGCCTCCGTGGCGTGCACGAGCGCACGACCCACGCCGCGCCCGCGTGCGCTGCGCGCCACGGCCAGCGAGCGGAGCTCGGACAGGCTCGGCGCATATTCGTCGAGGTGCACGCAGCCGAGCATTCGGCCGTCCTCCTCGGCGACGATGAAGTGCGCCGCCTGCGCAGCGATGAACGACTCGCTGCGCGGCAACAGTGTTCCATCGGCGACGTACTGGTCGATCAGCGCGCGGATGTCGTGCGCGTCGGCGGCGTGGGCGCGCCGGACGATCATTCGCCGGCCTACTTCGCCGGCGCCGGGGCGCGCGACAACAGGTCCTTCGGGGCGTTGACGCCCTCGAGGAGCTCGAGCGCCTTCAGCAGTGCGGGGTCGTCGCGCAGGCCGCGCGCGAACTCGACACCGGGGCCGAACGCATAGCGCGCGACCTGCTGGGCGAGGAGACGCGTGACGAGCGGATTCGCTGCGTCGTACACCGCGCGGCTCAGCGTCACGCCGCGCGCCTGCACGCGCTGGTACAGCGCGTTCGTCATTGCAGGCGTGACGACGAACGCGGTGTCCTTCGCCGACGTGGACGCGCGCAACGACAGGGCATACTCGGTGATCGCGCTGCGGAACTTCGCCGCGTCCTTGCCGAGCGCGGACTGCAGTGCCTTGTCCGCATCGGAGGGGACGCGCTTCGGCACCTCGACGTCCGGCACGATGCCGCCGCCGCCGAGCACGATGCGCCCCGCATCCGTGTGAAACTTCGGGCGAGCAGGAATGGAGTCCGCGGACGGCGCGGGATCGTCGTCGTCATCGGCTGACGGACGGCGACGATTGATGCTCCGTCCACTCGGCGTGTACCACAGGGCAGTGGTCACCTTCACCGCACCCTGGTCCACGCGGAACACGCGCTGCGCGCTGCCCTTCCCGTACGTGGCCGTGCCGACGATGAGCGCGCGATCGTGATCCTGCAGCGCGCCCGCGACGATCTCGCTCGCCGATGCCGTGGCGCTGTCCGTGAGCACGACCACCGGCATGTCCGACCAGCGCTGCGGTTGGCGATCACCGAACTTGCGCGTCTCCTCGGGACCGCGGCCGCGCGTGGAGACGATCGGCTGTCCCGCGTCGAGAAAGAGGTCCGCGACGTCGATGCCCTGATCGAGGAGCCCGCCGGGGTCGCCGCGCAGGTCGAACACGAGCGAGTGCGCGCCTGCGGCACGCAGCGAATCGATGGCGTGCACGAGATCCGCCGCTGCGGCGCTGCTGAACACGCTGAGGTTCACATAGCCGATGCCCTTTCGCACCATGAGTGCGCTGCGCACGGGATTCACGTCGATCACGCGACGCTCGAGCGTGACCGGCATGCGCTCCGCCACGCCCGGCCGCTCGAGGACGAGCTTCACCGTGGTGCCCGCGGCGCCGCGAAGTGTCTTCAGCGCTTCCTCCGGCAGCACGCCGACCGTGGGCTTCCCGTCGATGGACACGATGCGATCGCCATTCAGGATGCCGGCCTGCTCTGCAGGGCCCATGGGCAGCGTGCCGATGACCGTGATGCCGTTGTCGCCAATGTCCATCTGGATGCCGACGCCCGCATACTTGCCGGTGGTGCTCTCGTCGAGGCGCGAGAGCCGCTGCGGCGTGAGGAACACCGTGTGCGGGTCGTGCAGCTCGCGGAGCGCGCCATCGATGGCGCGGCGGTAGATCGTGGAGTCCGAGAGTGTGTCCACGTAGTCGCGGCGTATGTGCGCCATGACCTCGTCGAGCAGGTGCGTCTGCGACGCGAGATCGCGCGTCCCGTGCGAGCCGCGCTCCATCAGCCAGCCACCCGTGACGAGCACGCTGGAGAGGACCGCTGCGACGAGGATGCCCTTGCTCTTCATGAGGCTATGAAGGGAAAGAACCAGGCCACGCCGATTCGACCACGCGCATCACGCGCGCGCCGACCTCGTCCTCGGTGCCACCGCCGTCCACCGCCATGATCGGCCCGCACTCGGGGTGCGCCTGCTGCCACGTGGGCTCCGCGAAGCTTGCGAGCGCCGCGGCGACGCGCTGGTGGAACGGCTCGCCCATGGCCTCCATGCGATCATGCGACGCATCGCGATGCGCCGCGCGGGCCAGCCCCTCGCTCACCGGGTACGTGAGCAGCACCGTCAGGTCGGGGACGAGACCGCCCGTGGCGAACCCGTTCGCGGCGCGCACGTCCGACTCCGACAGTCCGTGCCCGCCGATCTGGTACGCGTACGTGGAGAGAAAGAACCGGTCGAGCAGCACGACGTCGCCGCGCGCGAGCGCAGGACGAACCTGCTGCTCCACGAGCTGCGCGCGCGAAGCCATGAACAGCAGCGCCTCGGCGCGCGGCTCGATGTCGGAAGCGCGATCGAGCAGGAGCCGCCGCACCTCCGTGCCGAGCGGCGTGCCGCCCGGCTCGCGCAGTGAGACGTGCGCGATGCCCGCACCGTCGAGCGTGGACGCGAGGCGGCGAAGCTGCGTTGACTTCCCCGAGCCTTCGCCGCCCTCGAACACGATCAGCCGCCCGGTGCGGGACACGCGTTACCCGAGCGTGATGATCGAGCTCTGCGAACCCTTCTCGATGCCGTCGAGGATCCAGTCATTCACCTTCGCCATCTGCTTGTCGAAGTTCTCCTGCGCGGCGACGAGGCGCTGGTACACAGCCTGTCCCTGCACCTCGCCGAGCAGCGTATCGAGCTCGCGCTCCATCTCCTCGGTGGGGCGCTCGCCGCGCTGGATCATCTGCTGCGCGTTCATGCGCAGCTGCTCCAGCTTGCGCAGCGCCGCCACGGCGGCGGCGTCCTCGCCGAGCGAGTCGTTCGCGCGCTTCACCGCCTTGTACTCGGCACTCTGGCCGATGAGGCGTCCCAGCTCCTTCGCCTTGTCCTCGATCATCCCGCAGTCTCCCTTCGTCGTGCGACCACGAACCGTTCGCGGCCGGTAAGGTCCAGTGCAACCCGCACATCTTCGTATGTCCCAAGCGCCGACACCAGCTCTGCGACGAGCGACGCACGCCGCACGTCCACCTCGAGCGCGAGCAGTCCACCCACACCCAGTGCCCTGGATGCCTCGCGCACGAGCCGGGCCGTGAGTGCCATCCCGTCCGCTGGCGAGAAGAGCGCCACGGAGGGCTCCCAGTCGCGCACGAGCGCAGGCAGCGCGCCTGCTTCATCGAACGAAATGTAGGGAGGGTTCGACACCACCGCGCGCAGGCCCCGCTCCGGCACCGGGCCGAGCAGGGAGCCCTGCCTGAACTCGAGCGGCGTGGTGGGCGCAACCGCCTGCGCATTGCGCCGCGCGACGGACAGTGCGTCCACCGAGACGTCGGTGGCGATCACTCGATCGAACCGGCCCTCGGTGGCAAGCGCGATGGCGATGGCGCCCGAGCCCGTGCCAACGTCCGCGGCAACGCCACCCCCACTCGCGCGCGAGTGCTCGAGCACGATGTCCACGAGCACCTCTGTCTCGGGGCGCGGGATGAGCACGCGCTCGTCGACGTAGAGCGTGAGGTGGCGGAAGGCGGCGCGGCGCGCGGCGTACTGCATGGGCATGCCGCTCGCGAGGCGGCTGGCCGCGTCGGTGGCGGCGCGGAGGTCGGCGTCCTGGAGCAGCTCGTCCTTCGACGTCGACGTCCAGTGGCGCGGCTTGTCGAACAGCAGCGCGAGCAGCTCGCGCGCATCCGGTTCGGGTATGATCGCGGACATCGCCGCCACCACGTCGCCGACGGATGGTGCATGCCCCTCGCTCCGCGCGGGGCGACAATCCCTACTCACCCAGCTGTTCCTCCACGTCCGCGAGCTTCAGCGCCTCGATGATCGGGTCGATGTGCCCGTCCATCACGCCGGTGAGGTCGTGCGTCGTGTAGCCGATGCGGTGATCGGTGATGCGGCTCTGCGGGTAGTTGTACGTGCGGATCTTCGCGGAGCGATCGCCGGTGCCCACCTGCGACTTTCGCATCTTCGAGCGCTTCGCTTCCGCCTCGGCAACGCGCAGGTCGAGCAGGCGAGCACGAAGCACCTCCATGCCCTTGAGCTTGTTCTGGAGCTGCGACTTCTGGTCCTGTTGCGAGACGACGAGGCCCGAGGGGATATGCGTGATGCGCACGGCGCTGTCGGTGGTGTTGACGCTCTGGCCGCCAGGGCCACTCGAGCGGAACACGTCGATGCGCAGGTCCTTGTCCTCGATCCTCACGTCCACCTCTTCCGCTTCGGGCAGCACGGCGACGGTGGCGGCCGATGTGTGGATGCGGCCCTGCGTTTCGGTCGCGGGCACGCGCTGCACGCGATGCACGCCGCTCTCCCAGCGCATGGCGCCGAACGCGCCGGCGCCGGACACCTTGAACACGGCTTCCTTCACGCCGCCCAGGGTGCCGTCGGCGTGCGAGATGGTCTCGCGCTTCCAGCCACTGCGTTCGATGAAGCGCGTGTACATGCGGAAGAGGTCCGCGGCGAAGAGCGCGGCCTCGTCGCCGCCGGTGCCCGCGCGGATCTCGATGATCGCGTTGCGGTCATCGAGCGGATCGTGCGGCAGGAGCGCGGGCTTGAGCTTCGCTTCGAGGCCGACGATGGACGCCTCGAGGCGTGCGACCTCGGCGGTCGCTTCCGCGGCCATCTCGGGGTCGTCAACAGAAACGAGCTCGCGTGCTTCCGCGAGCTCGTTCTCCTGCCGTTCGAGCTGGGCCGCCAGCTCGCTTACCGGCTGGAGGCGGCGGTGCTCCCGTCCGAGCTCGGCGACTTTCGTGGAGTCGCCGAACGTGTCGGGGTTGGAGAGCAACCGCTCGACCTCCGCCGCCCGGGCGAGTGCGTCGCCGAGCAGGTCGCGGAGGCCCAGAGGTCAGCTCTCCTTCTTGGCTTCCGGCTTCTGGTACTTCTGGCGGAAGCGCTCGACGCGGCCGGCGGTGTCGAGGAGGCGCTGCTTGCCGGTGTAGAACGGGTGGCACTCGGCGCACACGTCCGTGTGGATCTCGGCGACGGTGGAGCGCGTCTCGAAGGTGTTACCGCACGCACAGAGGACTGTGGCGGTCGCGTACTCGGGATGGATGTCGGTCTTCATGGGTGTCCTGCCTGGCAAAGAGATTCGAAAACAGCTTGTAAACTTACCCGGGAGAAGCGCTTAAGACAAGCGGGCTGTGGGTTGCTGAGGTGAAGGTAGCGAGCGGAACAAGTAACGTTTGTTACTTGAAGGGCAAGTAAACGTCTGTATTGGAGCCGACGAACCTACCCTCGCCCCAGGATCCCCCGCATGCGGTCTTACGTCCTTCCCGCGGCGCTGCTCTGCGCGCTCGCTGCCTGTTCGGATTCCCCCGCCGCACCTGACGTCACCGGCGGCATGTCCGCCCCTGCCGCCACGTACACGCGCGGTGGCGCGCCGGTTCCCGGCCGCTACATCGTGCGCTTCCGCGGCAGCATGGCGTCGGCGCACGCGAATGCCGATGCCGTCAGCGTGGAGCATGGCGGCCGAGTGGATCGCGTGTTCAGCGCGGCGCTCAGCGGCGCGGTGATGGACCTCTCCGCGTCGCAGCTCGCGTCGCTGCGCAACGACGCGCGCGTGCTCGACATCGAGCAGGACCAGGTCATCACCGCGTCCACGATCCAGACCGCGCCGCCCTCGTGGGGTCTCGACCGCATCGACCAGCATGCGGGCCCGCTCAATGCCTCGTACGCGTACAACGTGACGGGCAGCGGCGTGACGGCGTACATCATCGACACCGGCATCAACTTCGCGCAAGCCGATTTCGGTGGCCGCGCCTCGGCAGGCTTCGATGCCATCACCGCCGGCGGCAACGCATCGGACTGCAACGGGCACGGCACGCACACCGCGGGCACGGTGGGCTCGAGCACCTATGGCGTCGCGAAGGGCGTGCGACTGGTCGCGGTGCGCGTGCTCGATTGCAATGGCAGCGGGACGTCGAGTGGCGTAATCGCCGGCGTCGACTGGGTCACGCAGCACGTGACGAAGCCGGCCGTTGCAAACATGAGCCTTGGCGGGAGCTATTCCGCCGCACTCAATACGGCGGTGCAGAACTCGATGGCCGCCGGTGTGACGTACGCAGTGTCCGCCGGCAACAGCACGGCCGACGCCTGCAACGTGTCGCCAGCGAGTGCGAGTGGCGTCATCTCCGTGGGCGCCACGAGCAGCACCGACGCATTCGCGTCGTTTTCCAACTACGGCAGCTGCGTGACGCTGAGCGCACCCGGCGTGAACATCACGTCACTCTGGATCGGCGCGAGTGGCGCGACGAACACGATCAGCGGCACCTCGATGGCCGCCCCGCATGTCGCGGGCGTTGCCGCGCTCTTCCTCTCCGCGAATCCCTCGGCGACGGCAGCGCAGGTGCGCGCGGCACTCGTCGC
>JBDSTA010000303.1:0-5295 GCA_039928475.1 Gemmatimonadaceae bacterium
CGACGCGGGCTCGCAGCTCTACCAGACGTCGCCATTCGTCATCAGCCTCCAGCAGGACCTCTTCAAGCCACGCGCGATCGTCTGGGACAAGCGGCTCCAGTCGCTCAGCGCCACCGTCGCCGAGCGCGGGTACCTCGAGGCGCGTGAGGACGTCGCCGGCAACACCGCCGACGCCTTCTTCAACCTGTATGCGCAGGAGATGACGCTCGCCAACGCGTCGTTCAACGTCGCCGTGAACGACACGCTCTACACGCTCAACAAGGGGCGCTACGAGGTCGGCAAGATCGGCGAGAACGACCTGCTCAAGAGCGAGCTTGCCCTGCTCCGCGCACGCGCCGCGGTGGACGACGCCAAGCTCGCGCGCGATCGCGCCGAGGCGGCGCTGCGCCGCATCATCGCCTATCCGGTGGGGCAGCCGTTCACCATCGCCACGCCGGACTCGATCCCCATCGTCGATGCGAATCCCGACGTCGCCGAGCAGCAGGCGCTCAAGAACTCGAGCACCATGCAGCAGAACGAGCTCGACAACGTGCAGACGAAGCGCGGCATCAGCTACGCGAAGTCGAACAACCGCTTCAACGCCACCGTGCGCGGCAGCGTCGGCTTCAACCAGACGGCGCAGCAGTTCGGCCAGGCGTACCAGAGCCCGCTCGGCAAGCAGACGCTCCAGGTGGACGTCAACCTCCCGATGCTCCAGTGGGGCGCGGGAAGGGCGGACGTCGAGGCCGCGAAGGCGAACGACGAGCGGGTGGGCGCGAACAACCGCATGCGCCGCGACGCGCTCGCCGAGGACGCCCGCTTCTCCGCGCTCCAGCTCCAGCAGGCGCAGCGCAACGTGATCATCTCGGCGAAGGCGGACACGGTCGCCGGCAAGCAGTTCGAGGTCGCGCGCAACCGGTACGGCATCGGCAAGATCACCAACGACGCCCTCTACCTCGCGCAGGGGGAGAAGGACGCCGCGGTGCTGGCGAACGTGCAGGCCCTCAGGAACTACTGGAAGTCGTACTACTACCTGCGGCGCGTCACGCTCTACGATTTCATGGCGAAGCGGGAGCTCGCCGACACGCCCTGACCTCGCGGGGACCACGTTCCGGGGCGGCGCGCGCGCCCCTAAGTTGGTCCCATGCGCATCCTGTTCGCCGAGGACGACCGCCAGCTTCGGGCGTCCATCACCCGCGGCCTGCGTGAGGCAGGCTACGACGTCGACGCCGCCGCCACCGGCACGCAGGCGGCCACGCTCGCCGCCGCGAACGACTACGACCTGGTCCTGCTCGACATCCTGCTGCCCGGGCGCAGCGGGATCGACGTCTGCCGCGACATTCGCGCGCAGGGCAAGCGCGTGCCGGTGCTCATGCTCACCGCGCTCGATGCGGTGGAGCAGCGCATCGAGGGGCTCGACGCGGGCGCCGACGACTACCTCACGAAGCCGTTCGACTTCGGGGAGCTGCTCGCGCGGCTGCGCGCCCTCACGCGCCGCCTGTCCGAGGCGCCGCGCGCACAGGTCATCGTCGGCGACCTCGTGATCGACACGCGTCGCCGTTCGGCGCGGTGTGGTGAACGCGACATCGCCTTCACCGCGCGCGAGTTCGACTTCGTGCTCTACCTGGCCGACAACGCGGGCCGCGTGGTGAGCCGCGCGGAGCTCATGGCGCACGTGTGGAACGACTCGCGCACCTCGTTCTCGAACATCATCGACGTGTACGCCAGCCGCGTGCGACGGAAGCTGGACGAGGGCGGGGCCGGCGCGCTCTTCACCACGCTGCGCGGCAGCGGCTTCATGCTCGACGCACCCGCAGCGCCGGCGAAGTCGCCGCGACGATCCGCGGCCCGGTCGCGCGGCTGACCCGTGCGCGCCTGGCCGGCCTCCGTCCGCCTTCGCCTCACCCTCTGGTATTCGGCGCTCCTCGCCCTGCCCCTCGTCGCGTTCGCGCTGGTGTGCTATCTCGTCTTCGCGCAGGCGCTGCACGATCGCACCGACCGCTTCATCGGCGACGCGGTGACAGCCTTCTCGCGCGAGCTCATCGCCGAGCGGCGCGTGGCGTCCGGTGTGGAGGAGGCAATGCGCAGCACGGTGGAGGAAGTGCACTTCCGCGACCTTCGCATCGCGATCCTCGACTCGGCGGGCCACCTGGTCGCGGGCTCGACGCAGGGCAACATCGCGAGCGTCTCGGCCGCACCGGGGGCCGTTGCCGGCGATCGCGTGCACACGGTGGCGACGCCCGAGGGCAACGTGCGCGTGCTCGCGCGTCCATTCGCCTCGCGCGAGGGACTGTTCGTCGTCGTCGGCACGTACTCCATGGCCGACATCGATGCCGTGCTCGCGCGCATCCGCGACCTGTTCGCCATCGCGATCCCCGTGCTCGTGCTCGTCGCCGCCACGGGCGGATCGCTGCTCGCCAAGCGCAGCCTGGTGCCCGTGGAGCAGTCGTTCGAGCAGCAGCGCCGCTTCATGGCGGACGCATCGCACGAGCTGCGCACGCCTGTCGCCATCCTGCGCACGGAGGCGGACCTCACGCTCTCGCGCGAGCATCGCGGCGAGGGCGAGTATCGCGCGTCGATGACGGTGATGCGCGACGCGACGGCGCGCCTCACGCGCATCGTGGACGACCTGTTCCTCCTCGCGCGCGCGGACTCGGGTCACCTGACGCCGCGCTGCGAGCCCTTTCACCTCGAGGACGTGCTGCATGACGCGACGAGCGGCGTGCGCAGCATCGCCGACCGCCGCAACATCGACGTCGCGCTCGGCCAGGTGGTCGAGGCGCCCTTCGAGGGCGACGCGGACCTCGTCGGCCGGCTGGTGCTCAACCTCGTGAGCAACGCGATACGCTACTCGCCCGAGGGCGGGCGCGTGGACGTCTCGCTCGCGCGGCGCGATGCCTCGTACGAGATCTCGGTCGTCGACGCGGGACCCGGTGTTCCCACGGAGGCCATCGAGCACCTGTTCGAGCGCTTCTTTCGTGTGGGTGACGATGCGAGCGGCGCGGGACTCGGCCTCGCCATCGCCCAGCGCATCGCCGAGCTGCACGACGGACGCGTCACGCTCATCGCGTCCGGGCCGGGCCGCACGGAGTTTCGGGTCACCCTCCCCGCCCCTGCCGAACGCGGCTAGGTTACGCGAGTTCATGAATCGTTCATGAACCTGCCGCCCCGAGCCTGACAGCCATGAACACAACACTCGTGCAGCGCGTCGTCATGCCGCTGCTCCTCGCCGCCCTCGTTCCCGCGAGCGCCCGCGCGCAGGGCACGAAGCCCCCCGCGAACATCCCCGCCGTCGAAGTCGTGGCGACGCGCATCGCCGAGCCGCCGCATTCCGTGCCCGCATCCATCGAGGTGATCAGCGGCGCGGACCTTCGCGCACGCAACGCCACCTCGCTGCGTGAGGCGCTCGCACTCGCGACGGGTATCGCCATCGCACCCGGCGGCGATGCCGGCCCCGCCAGCGCCGTGCCCGAGATCTGGGGCCTGCGCGAGTTCGACGCCTTCCTCCTCGTCGTCGACGGCATTCCCTGGGGCGGCGCGTTCAATCCCGCCATCGCATCGCTGAGCCTGCACGACGTCGAGCGCATCGAGATCCTCCGCGGGCCCGCGCCCGTCACCTTCGGCGCCACGTCGTTCGTCGGCGTCATTCACGTCGTGCACTCCGCCGCCTACCAGACGGCGCGCTACGCCGAGGCGCACGGCGGCAACTACGCCAGCGGCGGCGCATCGGTCGACCTCGGCCTCCCCGCCCTCGGCGCGTGGAAGTCGCGCCTGAGCGCCGACGTGGACAAGCAGGGCTTCAAGGACGACAACACTTCATATTCCCGCGGCCACGCGCTGCTGCGCACCGCGAATGGCGAGGGCGACCACCGCACCTGGCTCACGGCGGACCTCAACATCCTCCAGCAGGATCCCGCGAGCCCGCATCCGCGTCAGGGCGCAGCTCTCTCCACCACCGTGCCGCGCGACGCGAACTACAACCCCAGGAACGCGTTCATCGACGAGGCGCGCTTCGCCATCTCCGCCGGCATGGACCGCCCCGTGATGAACGGCGCGGTGTGGGGCACCACGGCGTCGTACACGTTCTCCGCGCAGAGCATGTTCCGCGGCTTCATCACGGACATCGCGAACACGCCGAACAACGCGGCGGGCTTCAAGGAGGACATCGAGATCAACGACCTCTACGCCGATTCGCACATCATCTGGCCGTCCATGAACAACCTGCGCTTCATGGCGGGCGCCGACCTGCTCTTCGCGAATGGCGAGGGCAAGGGAGCGACGTTCAACTACACCGTGCCACTCAGCGGCGCGACGCAGGCGAGCGTCACCGAGCCCACCACGCTCGACAAGGACGCCGAGTCGCGCCGCACGTTCGTCGGCGCATATGCATCTGCGGAGTGGCAGGCCACCGCGCGGCTCGCGCTGAGCGCGGGGCTGCGCCTCAACGCGACGCAGGAGAGCCGCGGCGAAGGCGCGTCCGTCACGCACACGCGCCCCGCCGGCAGCCTCGGCGCCATCCTCGGCCTGTGGGAGAAGGGCGTGGACCACGTGCGCGCCTTCGTGAACTATCGCGACACCTTCAAGCCGGCCGCATTCGACTTCAGCCTCGCCGAGAACGAGGGCGTGCTCGATCCGGAGACGTCGCGGAGCTATGAGGGCGGACTCAAGTTCCGCATGCTCGACGGCCGGCTCGACGTCGAGGCGAGCGCGTTTCGCATGGACTTCGAGAACCTCGTGACGGCCACCGTCGTCAACAACGTGCCCGCACTCGCGAACTCGGGCACCACGCGCTTCCAGGGCGTCGAGGTCGGCGCCGATGCATCGCTCGGCTACGACGTGCACGCGCGCGGCACGTACAGCTTCCACGACGGCAAGTTCGTGGACTTCGTGCAGGAGTTCGACGGTGTGAACACGCAGCTCGGCGGCAAGCGCTTCGAGATGTCCGCGCGGCAGCTCGCCTCGGCGGGGCTGACGTACGCGCCCGAGCGCGGCCTCGTGCTCACGGCGTCGATGAACTACTCGGGCGATCGCTACCTGAACAAGCGCAACTCGGCGCTCGCGGCGGCGTTCACGACGATCGATGCCGGCGTCGGCTATCGCATGAACGCGTGGGAAGTGCGCGTGGATGGCCGCAACCTCGGCGACCGTCGCGATGCGGTCTCCGAGAGCGAGTTCGGCGACGCGCAGTACTACCTGATGCCAGCGCGCACCATTCGCGCCGGGGTGTCGGTGCGCTACTGAGTCGTCAGGGCACCAGGAATGGTGCCGACACTTTCACCCGGCCGATCATGTTCGCGTCTCCGCCGAACCAGATCT
>JBDSTA010000304.1:0-9753 GCA_039928475.1 Gemmatimonadaceae bacterium
CGCCTCGCGACTCGCTCCACGCCGCGAGAGGTCAACCGGCGCATCGTCCTCAACCTCATCCGCGAATACCAGCCGATCTCGCGCGCCGAGCTCGCGCGCCGCATGCAGGTGCGTCGCGGTACGCTCACCCCACTCGTCCGCGAGCTCGTCGACAGCGGCGTCGTCTTCGAGAAGGGCACCGCCGCCACCGCGCGTGGACGACGCCCCACCATGCTCGCCGTGCGCACGCGCGGACGCCTCGTCATCGCCGTGGACGTCCGCTCCGGACAGTCCTCCATCGCGCTCGGTGACGTCGCCGGCCGCATGATCGCGCGCGAGTCCTTCGAGACGCCGGCGACTCCCGACAAGCTCGTCGACGAGGTCGAGCTGCACGTCAAGCGGCTCCTCCGGCAGCATGCCCCGGCTGGCGGCGACGGATGTCAGGGCATCGGCCTTGTCCTCCCCGGCATGGTGGATCGCAAGACGGGCCGCCTCATCTACGCGCCGCGCCTCGGATGGCGCGACGTCGACCTGCGCAGCCTCGTCGCACAGCGCATCGGCATGAAGGTCTTCATCGAGAGTGCGCCGATCGCGTGCGCCCTCGCTCGCCTCTGGCTCGAGCCCGAGGCCATTCGCTCCGTCAACAGCTTCGCGTATGTCAGCGTCTCGGAAGGAATTGGCGTCGGCATCGCGGTGAACGGCGAGATGGTGCGCGGTGAATCGCACACCGCGGGCGAGTTCGGGCACGTGTCGCTCGACTCGTCGGGTCCCGAATGCGTGTGTGGACGACGCGGCTGCTGGGAGGCGCTCGCGTGCAACGCCGCGACCGTCGATCGCTACGTGCAGGAAGTCACCGGTACGCCGGCGCGCGCCGACGCGAAGTTCCGGAAGACGCGCAAGGCCGGCACACCCGGCATCGAGGAGGTCGTGCGCCGCGCGCGAAGTGGTGAGCCCGCGGCCATGCAGGCGATCGTCGAGACGGGGCAGCACATCGGCCGTGGCCTCGCCGTCGTCGTGAGCGCGTTCAATCCCGGACGCATCTACGTCGGTGGCGAGATCACCGAGGCGTGGGACCTGCTCGAGCGCCCGATGCGCGACGCGCTCATCGCCGGCACCATGCCCGGCGACGCCGGCCGCACTCCCGTCGTCCCCGACAGCAGCCTGGCGGAGTACCGCCTCCTCGGCGCCGTCGCGCTGGTCACTGCTCCGGGGTACGCCGCGCTCGCCGTTGGGTAGGACGAAGTAGGTCGCTGGTTGTCTCGTCGTTGGATTCGGCGGCGAGGGAGCGCGCGTCCCTGAAGACGGCGTCTGAGCCCCGCCCGATGCAGCGCAAGCTGCATCGAGCGCACGGGCGAAGTCCCGCCGTCGTAAGGGATGCTCGCGACTCGAGCACGCATTGCACCCGAGCGCCAACTCCAACCATGTCTGCCCAGTACGCGTACACAAGACACCACCCCACGACACCACACAATGCTCCTCGAAGTCCTCCGCATCGCCTTCGCCTCCCTGCGCGCGAACAAGCTCCGCTCGGCGCTCACCATGCTCGGTATCGTCATCGGCATCGGCTCCGTCATTGCGATGGTCGCGTTGGGCACTGGCGCGAAACAGTCCGTGCAGGAGCGCATCGCGAAGCTCGGCACCACGCTGCTCCAGGTGAACCCACAGCGCGTCGCGCAGGGCGGCGTCCAGATCGACAACGCCAAGCGCATGACGATGGACGACGTCAGGCTCATCGAGGAGCGCGCGACGCGCATCACCGAGATCCAGCCGCAGCAGGATTCGCGGATGACCATCCAGTACGGCCGCCAGAACACGCAGGGCTCCGTCACGGGCACGACGTCCAACTTCCTCACCGTGCGACGCTACACCCTCGCCGCCGGCCGCATGTTCACCACGCAGGAGGACGAGTCGCGCCGGCGCGTCGCCGTGCTCGGTGCCACGACCCTCGCGAACATGGGCATCACCGACCCGGCGCAGGTGATCGGTGAGCTCATTCGCATCAAGGGCCTCCAGTTCGAGGTCATCGGCGCGCTCGCGCCGAAGGGGCAGGTCACCGGCTTCGGCGACCCCGACGACCAGGTGCTCATTCCCTTCGAGACCGGTCGCTGGCGCGTGTTCGGCACGGATCGCCTCAACGACATCAACCTCATCGCCGTCCACGAGGACAGCGTGAACGCCGCGATGGAGGAAGTCGCGTCGATCATGCGCCGCTCGCACAAGCTGCGCCCCGGCAAGCCCGACGATTTCATCATCCGCAACCAGGCCGACTTCCTCACCACGCTCGGCGCGACGACCGAGGTGTTCACGTACCTCCTGTCCGGCATCGCCGCCGTGTCGCTGCTCGTCGGCGGTATCGGCATCATGAACATCATGCTCGTCTCCGTCACCGAGCGCACGCGCGAGATCGGCATTCGCAAGGCGCTCGGCGCGACACGGATGACGATCCTCACGCAGTTCCTCGCGGAGGCGGTGGCGCTCTGCCTGCTCGGCGGCGTCATCGGCGTCGCCGCGGGCACGCTCACGGCGTGGCTCCTGAAGACGTCGTTCGGATGGGCCACCGTCATCGTCCCCGAGTCCATCGTCGTCGCCTTCGCGTTCTCCGGCGCGGTCGGCATCCTCTTCGGCGTGTGGCCCGCCCGCCGCGCCGCCCGCCTCGACCCGATCGTCGCACTGCGCTACGAGTAGATTCGGGGAATGTCCAACTCTCCAGTGCCGACGGTGGGCGCCGAGGCGCCCGACTTCACGCTGCCCTCCACGGCTGGCAGCAGCATCACGCTGTCGTCCCTCCGCGGGAAGAAGGTGCTGCTCGCCTTCTTCCCCCTCGCCTTCACCAGCACCTGCACGAAGGAGCTGTGTGACATGCGCGACGACTGGGACCAGTTCACGGATGACGACACAGTCGTCATCCCGATCAGCGTGGACTCCACGCCGACCCTGAAGGAGTTCAAGAGCAAGTACTCCTTCCACTCCGACTTCCTGTCGGACTTCAAGCGCGACGTCGCGCGCCAGTACGGCGTGCTGATCGAGGACCGGTTCTATTCGAATCGCGCGTACTTCCTGGTCGACCGCGAGGGGACCATCCGCTGGGTGCACGTGGAGGAGAACCCGAGCGAGAAGCGGTCGAACGAAGAGCTCCTGGAGCAGCTCCGCGCCGTGGGCTGAGGAACAAAGCTCGGGCATGATGACTTGACCTCGCGTCGGGTTTCGTCGGTCATCTTGTCCCGTAGGACATTTCGTCCTATCTTCTCGTTCCTTCCTTCATACCGAGCTACGCTTGCCCACTCCCCCGACTCGCGACGACGCGCGGTCCGCAGGCGATGACGACGACCTTCGTTCTGGCGCCGATCTCCCCCTGCTTCAGGCCGTCGCTCAGATCGCCGCAGCACTCGCCACTGGAGACGCACCCTCCGAGGTGCTTCCCGGCGTGCTCGAGCGGGTGGCGGACACCGTCGGTGCGTCGAGCATCTCGCTCTGGCTCGGCGGGGAGGGTGAGCTGCGCTGCGAAGCGCGACAGGGCTCTGCGGCGCCCACGGCGGCGCAGGTTCGGGCACACCTCAACACCCGGACCTCGAGCGCATCGGGGCTGATCGTCGTGCGCCTCGATGCCGCGCACAACTCGCTCGGCGCACTCGTGCTCACGCCCACGCGCGTGCTCACGCCGGACCAGCGGCTGTTCCTCGCCGCCATCGCCGACATCCTCGCTCCGGTGCTGCGCCAGGCCGCGTACGCGCAGCGGCTCGAGAGCGAAGTGATCGAGCGCACGAAGCAGATCGACCGCGAGCGCCGCGTCACGGAGCGCATCATCGACTCGCTGCCCTTCGGCCTCTACGTCATCGATCGCGACTACCGCATCTCCGTCTGGAATCGCAAGCGCGAGACGGGCATGCAGGGCGTGTCGCGCGAGGAGGCGATCGGCCGCACCATTTTCGAGATCCTGCACCGCCAGCCCGCCACGGTGCTGCGCCGCGAGTTCGACGAGGTGTTCGCCACCGGCCGACTCCAGATCTTCCAGATGGAGTCGATGGTCACCGGCGAGCTGCGCACGTATCGCATCTCGAAGATCCCCATGCGACTGGACGACGGTCCCGTCACGCACGTGATCACCGTGGGCGAGGACGTCACCGAGTGGCGCAGCGCGCAGGATCGCTTCTCCCAGGCGGAGAAGCTCGCGGCCATCGGCACGCTCGCCGCGGGTGTCATGCACGAGATCAACAATCCGCTCGCGACGATCGCCGCGTGCGCGGAGTCGATGGAGCTGTCGTACGAGGGCGCGCCCACCGAGGTGCTCGACGGCCTGCGCCTCATCCAGAGCGAGGTCCAGCGCTGCCGCGGCATCACGGACTCGCTCCTCGACTTCAGCCGCCCGAAGGCGGGTGCGAAGGCGCTCGTCAACGTGAACGACGCC
Source organism: Gemmatimonadaceae bacterium (assembly GCA_039928475.1). GTDB lineage: Bacteria > Gemmatimonadota > Gemmatimonadetes > Gemmatimonadales > Gemmatimonadaceae > AG11. The sequence continues at coordinate 4,385 of JBDSTA010000304.1, forward strand.
ATCGAGCGCACGCTCTTCGTGCTCAAGCACCACACGCGATTCAAGAAGCTCGGCGTCGAGGTCGATCTCGATCGCAGCATCGGCAGCGTGGTGCGCGCGAACTTCGAGCAGCTCATGCAGGTGTTCATGTCGCTGCTCATCAACGCGATGGACGCCATGCGCGATCGTGGCACGGTCACGCTCCGCACGCGGTGGGGGGACGACGCGCAGTTCGTCGTCGCCGAGATCACCGACCAGGGGGAGGGCATCCGCCGCGCCGACCTGCCGAAGATCTTCGAGCCCTTCTTCACCACCAAGCCGCCAGGGCGCGGCACGGGGCTCGGCCTGTCGATCTGCTACGCGATCGTCGCGGAGCACGATGGGCGCATCGAGGTGGACAGCGCACCGGGCGAGGGCAGCGTCTTTCGCATCATCCTCCCGCGTGCCGACCAGACCGAGGTAAGCCAGTGACCGAATCGAAGATCAAGGTCCTCGTCGCCGAAGACGAGGTACATCTCGGACAGATCCTGTCCAACTTCCTGGGCGGCCGCGGCTACCAGGTGAAGACGGTCACGGACGGCCGCGCCGCGCTCGAGGCATTGCGCGCCGAGGCGTACGACGTCGCGCTGCTCGACATCGTGATGCCGGAGCTCGATGGCCTCGAGGTCCTGAAGCAGGTGCGCGCCGACGCCGATCCGCCGGAGGTCATCATCATCACCGGCAACGGCACCATCGAGACCGCCATCAGCGCCATGAAGCTCGGCGCCTACGACTACATGGCGAAGCCCTATCGCATGGCGGAGATCGACGTCCTCGTGCGCCGCGCGTGGGAGAAGCGCCGCCTCGCGCGCGAGAACGTGCTGCTCCAGTCGCAGCTCGAGCGCGCCGGTGGCGCCACGGAGATCGTCACGCAGTACGCGCCGCTGCAGGCCGTGCTCGACATGGTGACGAAGGTGGCCCCGAGCGACAGCGCGGTGCTCATCACCGGCGAGTCCGGCACGGGGAAGGAGCTCATCGCGCACATGCTGCATCGCCTGAGCGGCCGCACGGGGCCGTTCGTCGATGTGAGCTGCGCCTCCCTGAGCGAAGGGCTGCTCGAGAGTGAGCTGTTCGGTCACGAGAAAGGCGCGTTCGCGGGTGCCGACGAGCGCAAGCTCGGCCTCATGGAGCTCGCCGCGGACGGCACGCTCTTCCTCGACGAGATCAGCGAGCTCTCGCTCAAGCTCCAGAGCAAGCTGCTGCGGGCGCTCGACCAGCGCAGCTTCTATCGCGTCGGCGGCACGCAGAAGGTCGAAGTCGAGCTGCGCGTCCTCGCTGCGACGAATCGCGACCTCGCGCTGCGCGCCTCGGAGGGCAACTTCCGCGACGACCTGCTCTATCGCATCAACACCATCGCCATCAAGCTCCCGCCGCTGCGCGAGCGTGCGGTGGACATCCCGCTGCTCGCGCGCCAGTTCCTGCGGCAGTATGGCAAGGCCACGCCACCGACGCTCACCACCGATGCGCTCGAGGTGCTGTCGCGCTATCCGTGGCCCGGCAACGTGCGCGAGCTGAAGAACGTCATCGAGCGCGCCGTGCTGCTCGCGCAGGGCCCGCAGATCCGCGGGAGCGACCTGCCGCTCCAGCTGCCCGGTCACGGGGCGACGCCGGCGTCGTCACCCGCCGTCTCGCTCGCGGAGCTCGAGCGGCGGCACATCGAGTCCGTGCTGCACAACACGAACTGGCATCAGGGCCGCGCTGCTTCCGCGCTCGGCATCAGCTCCAAGACGCTGTACCGGAAGATCCGTGAGTACGGCTTCCAGCGTCCCGGCGGGATGGGAGAGTAGATGCGCATCCTGGTCATCGAGGACGACCCGACGGTGGGTCAGTACGTGAAGCGCGGGCTGGAGGAGCATCGCTGGGCCGTCGATCTCACGACGGACGGGGAAGAGGGCGAGCGGCGCGCGAGCTCCGAGGCCTACGACCTCGTCGTGCTCGACATGCGCCTGCCCGGCAAGAGCGGCCTCGACGTGCTCCAGTCGCTGCGCGCGAAGGGCTTCGAGCGTCCCGTCCTCGTGCTCACCGCGCAGGACGCCGTCGATGCGAAGGTCGCGACGCTGCGCGCCGGCGCGGACGACTACGTCACGAAGCCGTTCGCGTTCGAGGAATTGCTGGCGCGCGTCGAGGCGCTCGCGCGGCGTCCGCGCTCCATCGCGTCGCAGGTGCTGCGCGTGGGCGACCTCGTCATCAACCAGTCCACGCGCGAGGTGCGGCGCGCCGATGAGCTCATCGAGCTCACGCCCAAGGAGTACACGGTGCTCGAGTACCTCGCGCGCCACGTCGGGCGCGTGATGAGCCGCACGCTGATCACGGAGTACGCCTGGGGCTATCATTTCGATCCGGGCACGAACATCGTGGACGTCGTGATCAACCACCTGCGCAAGAAGATCGACGCGAGGCACACGCGAAAGATGATCAGCACCGTGCGCGGCGTCGGCTACGTGCTGAAGGAGTAGGGACGCGGAGTGGCGACACTTCGCTCTCGCCTCACGGTCGCCTACGGCCTGGCGCTCGTCGGCAACGTCCTCCTCTTCGCGGGCGCCCTCTACGTCGCGCACAACGCCCGCGGGCTCCAGCTCCGCCAGCTCTCGCGCGTCGCGGAGCGCGAGGGCGACAAGACACTCTCCATCATTCGCGCCGCCGCGCGCGAGGGACGCACGCTCACCGAGAAGCGGCCCTGCGGCGAGCAGCGCGACCGGCAGTGCATCTTCGCCACGCAGGACCTTACCGACCTGCTCGAGCGCGTCCCCGGCTACTACCTCGTCTACGACATCGACGACCGGCAGATCTACAGCTCCGTCGGCATCCGGCAGATGGGCGACGACGACCGGCTCGCCATCGACCGCGCCGCGGTGAAGCTCGTGCCCGGCGAGGGCGACGAGCTCGTGCCCCTGAACGAGCCGAACTTCGGCGGCGGGCTCCTCATGGTATCGCGTCCCGACTCCGCGCTGCGCTTCATCACGCGCGTCGTCGCCGGCATGCCCACCACGCTCATCGAGCTCGCGCCGAGCATGCTCATCGGCACGATGGTCGTCGTGTTCCCGTTCCTGATACTCGCGTCGGTCGGCGTCTCGTACGCCATCGCGGGGCAGGCGATCGAGCCCATCGAGCGCATCATCAACGAGCTCGAGGCCATCACCGACGGACGCTCACTCCACCGTCGCCTGCCGTTCGACCTCGGCGCCGAGGAGCTGTCGCGCCTTGGCAACACGCTGAACGCCATGATCGGGCGACTCGAGACGTCCTTCGGCGCGCTCCGCCGCTTCACGGCCGACGCCTCGCACGAGCTCAAGACGCCGCTTACCGTGCTGCGCGCCGACGTCGAGCGCGCGATGCACCCGAACGCCGCGGGGAGCGAGGCCATGCAGGCGCTCGAGGAGGCGCTGCAGGAAACGGCGCGGATGTCGGACCTGGTGGACAGCCTGCTCACGCTCGCGCGCGCGGACGAGGGCCGCTTCGACCTCCATCGCGAGCCCGTGGACCTTGGGGCCCTCGTGCGCGACGTCTACGAGACCGCCGTCATCCTCGGCGAGCACGCCGGGCAGGCCGTGACGATGAGCGTCCTCGAGGACGCCATCGTGGATGGCGACGCGCGCCGCCTGCGCCAGCTCTTCCTCAACCTCGTCACGAACGCGATCAAGTACACGCCCCGCGGCGGACGCGTGGAGCTCGCGCTCAGCCACCGCATGCGGGATGAGGTCTCGTTCACGGTACGCGACTCGGGCATCGGCATCTCGGCCGGCGATTTGCCGTATGTGTTCGAGCGCTTCTGGCGTGCGGATCGTGCGCGCTCGCGCGGCGGTGAGCGGAGCGGGTTCGGGCTGGGGCTGGCCATCAGCGAATGGATTGCCCAGGCCCATGGCGGGCGCGTCACTGCACAGTCGCGGCTCGGGCGTGGGTCGGTGTTCACCGTCATCCTCCCCATGCACCCGCTTCCGGAACAGGCGGAGTCCGCACCAGCCTGAGCATCAGCACCGTGTGTTTTAAGGAAATCTTAATCCGTTCACGGTTCCCCTCGCCTCGTCGCGGGGTACCTTGCTTCATGTCAGTGGAACGTCCCGTCCTTTAGCCACAGGTAGGTTCGCGAGGACATGTTCAACAATCTGCTGGAATCCAAGCCCAAGAAGCAGCGCAGCACGGGTGGCCTCGTCATCAGCGGCGTTCTGCACGCGATGCTGGCCACTGCTGCCGTGTATGGGACGCTGCAGGCCAAGGAGCAGCTGGAAAAGCCCAAGGCCGAGAAGGTCGAGTTCGTCGACATGAAGAAGAAGGAGCCGCCTCCGCCGAAGGAGGAGCCGAAACCGATCCCGAAAGAGGTCGTCGTGGCTCCGCCTCCACCGAAGGGGTTCCAGGTGCTCACCGCGCCGATCAAGGTCCCTGACGTGCTTCCCGACATCGACCTCTCCAAGAAGGTGACGGATGAGGCGGACTTCTCCGGCAAGGGTGTCGCCGGCGGCGTCGCCAAGGGCGTGGTGGGTGGGACGGGTCCGGTGAACACCGACCAGCCGTACTTCGAGTTCCAGGTGGAGAAGCAGGTGCAGCAGATCCCGGGAACGGGCAATCTGCGGTACCCCGACATGCTCCGGTCAGCGAACGTCGAAGGTGAGGTGCTGGCTCAGTTCGTCGTCGATGCGGACGGCCGCTACGAGGCCGGCAGCTTCAAGGTGTTGAAGTCCAGCCACGATCTGTTCACGCAGGCCGTGAAGAACGCGCTGCCCAACATGCGCTTCTATCCGGCCGAAGTCGGTGGCAAGAAAGTCAAGCAGCTCGTCCAGCAGCCGTTCACCTTCTCGCTCAGCAAGGGCTGAGCGAACACCCCCTCCGGAGAACACGTATGGATCTCTCGTTGATGGATATGTGGAACAGCATGGGCAACTTCGCCAAGGGCATCGTGTTTGTCATGGCGATCATGTCCATCTATTCACTCACCGTCATGGTCTCCAAGTGGTGGAGCCTGCGAAAGGCACAGAAGGAAACGATCAAGTTCGCTCCTGAGTTCTCGCAGTTCCTCGAGGAGGACAACCTCACCGAAGCGATCAAGCTGGCCGAGAGCTACAAGAAGTCGCACGTCGCGCTCGTGCTCGGCGGCGCTCTTGGCGAAGTGAAGCCCCTCATTCAGGATGGATCGGTCACGGTCTCCGACATCAACTCGGCAGAGCGTGCGGTCGAGCGCAACATGCTGCTCGAGATCACGAACCTGAAGCGCGGCCTCGCGGTTCTCGCCACGGTGGGCGCCACGGCGCCGTTCGTCGGACTGCTCGGCACCACGATCGGCATCATCAACGCCTTCCAGGGCATGTCGAAGTCCGGTTCGGGCGGTCTGGCCGCCATCGGCGGCGGTATCTCCGAGG
>JBDSTA010000305.1:0-5527 GCA_039928475.1 Gemmatimonadaceae bacterium
GAATGGACGCCATCGTACCCAGGTTCGTCATGACGTCGACCTGGAGGCGCGGATCGGTGGAGCTCGTACCGCGCTCCAGCGCTTCCTGGAAGAGCTGCTCGGCGTGATCGAGATCGCCCTGACGCCAGCGTACGGCGGCGAGCACGTTGAGTGCATGCCCGAGTGCGTTGCGCTCGTCGCCAAGCTCCGCGGTGGCGACGGCGGCGATGGCGCAGTCCTCGGCGGCGCGGTAGTCGGCGTCCACCTCGTAAGTGCGCGCGATCCAGCGCAGCAGCATCGACGCCATGGAGGGCGACGGAGCGGCCATCGTGCGCATCGCCTGCTCGTAGAGCGCGCGTGCTTCGCCGCGCCGGCCGAGCTTGTCGAGGGAGCGTGCTTCCTCGATGAGCGCGTTCGTCGACGCCTGGCGGGCAGACGTGTCGACCAGTCGGAGATGTTGTGATCGCGCGCCGGCGGTGCTTTCAGACATCGTCGTCGGAGTGTGTGCCGCGAACGAGGTGATTCAGGCGGGAACGGCTTGCTGCGTGATAGTTGGTTGACGCGGGAAGCGTCGCAAGGCAACCGAAATCAGGGTGAAAAAAAGGCCGGCCCGCGCAATGCGGGCCGGCCCTTCTTCATCGCTTTTTCAGCTCGAGGCGATGATGTAGCCGGAGCGCTCGCAGCTGGTGTCCGTCTCGCTGGCGTTACGGGTGCTGATCATTGGTGTGTCTCCAGTAGAGTGGCGCGCCTGGCGCACCACGGATTGGCGAATGTGAATGCTCGAGGGAACTGCTGATGCCTACTGGAGCGCAGGCGGTGCGTCGTCGGTGTACTCGGCCACGACGTAGCCGCTGAAGTGCTTCACGCGGCGGAACAGCGTGTTCTTGCTGTAGTCGATGTACGTCTTGAGCGAGGCATCCGACTTCGACTCGTCCGTGCAGGAGCCGGCGTCGTTGCAGTAGAACATCCACCAGTTCTTCGCATCCGTCGCGGAGACATTGGGGGCATACATGTACAGCTGAACGTTCTTGGTCGGGTTGAAGCGCATCGCCGGGAAGAAATCGACCTCGGGGTGCGCGCTCTGCGAGTTCTTGATCACGACCGTGAGCGTCACGGGCAGCGTCTGCGGGGTGCAGGGCGCGTCCCAGTACGCCGCGCCGTAACCCGACGTCAGCATGTTGCAGACGGAGTAGGCCGGGATGTCCAGGTGGTTCTGGCCGAGCCAGAAGGACTGGTTCTGGGTGGGGTTGAACGCCACCACGTATGTGCCATCCGGAACGCCGATGAGCGCCTTGTTGGCGTACTCGGGAGCTGGCATGGCGGTCGCCTCGATGGCCTTCTGGACGTTGGTCGCAGCGGGCGAGGTGACTTCGCTTCCGCAGGCGCCCAGGAACAGGGCACTCGCGACAAGCAGGTATCGACTGACGGAAGAGCGGGCCTGCATCGGCGTGCGCATGTTTTCGTCCTTTCGAGCTGGGCTCGACAGTAGTGAAGGCTTTAGCTGGACTCGAATCAACGCAGCGGGCAGCGTCGCCCAAACTGGCTTGCCATCGAATCCGGCTGTTGCACCGCGACAGGAAGGTGCGCCGTGGCGGTCCCGTCTAAGGCAATGCCGGGACCATGGTTTGGCAGTCGCCGATACTCGTCATTGTGTCCTGAATAGGTTCAAACATCTGAACCGATCAGGCATCTTGCCCCGGCGAATCTGTTAGTATGACCGACCGTACCGGCGCGTACAGTCGTGCACTTTGCGGTATATTCACGCATTCTGCACGAACACCCGGGGTACTTCCAGGCGCGTTTCCTCAGCGCTTGCGGCCCACCCGTACCTCCAGCGGCCACGTCACTCGCCTCGCAGTATCGGCATCACCCCACAGACGCGAGATGGACGTGATGAATCGCCCCACCGGATTCCCGCCCACTGCCTGCCTATATCGTGTAACCGCAGACCACGTATCAAGATAGGCCCCTACCTGCCCAAGCGTCCAATGGGCCTCCATCACCATGGGAGGAACCTGGACCTCACGGAACGGGAAATCGATTCCGGCATATCCCTGCTCCACGAGCGCTCGCTCCTTCGGCCAATACCCGCCGACCACATCCCTGTTGAAGTGGCCAATCCGCTCGTCAATTGCGGAGTCTACCTGCAGGAGACCGTACATCCACACCGCGAGGACGCCATCGCGGTCCAGGACGCGATCAACTTCTGTATAGAAGCGCAACAGATCGAACCAATGGAGGGCCTGTGCGACCGTCACCAAGTTCACGCATCCAGCCCTGATCGCGGCGCTCTCGGCGGTCATGGCGGCGTATTCCACGCCGGACGCACGTGTCGCATACCGCAGTTGGGCCTGGCTGGGGTCGGAGGCCAGGACCGTGCGGAAATGCCGAGCCAGTCCCATCGCTGCCTGCCCATTCCCGGTTCCGCAGTCCCACGCCACGTCCCGGGAGGACGCCACCCCAGCGAGCCAGTCCATCAGCGCGGGCGGATAGTGCGGACGATGCGAGGCATATCGCACCGCGGCGCCCGAGAAATAGTCTGCGAAGGAGGACATGCTCAACGCGTTGCGTAATTGGTTGCTTCCGGCCAATTTCTAACGAACGGCGCGGTTGATGCCGCGAGCAAGCCGTTGCAGCAAGAGACCCGTAGTGGAAATGGCCGGCCCTCCCAATCGTACCGACCCGTCAACGGACAGCAATGTACCGTTTGCCCGAACCTTCATTGACAGCGAAGGCTCGCGGTGGCGTGTTTACGAGCAGCCATTTTCCGATTACGACCGCCGCAGCGGGATGTCCCTCATCTTCGCGAGCGAAGGCGCCGTGCGCCGCGTGAGAAACTACCCGGCCAACTGGGCGGATCTCTCCGACGAGGAACTCCTCGCATTGAGCTGGAAGGCCTGACGGGCCGTCAGTAGCGCGGCAGGGCGTTCCGTTCGCCGATCGGTACGGACAGGGGCTCTGCCTGACGATTCCCTTCGGCCAGCGCACCTGCGGGGCGCGCCTCGGACAGGATGCGCGTGATGAACCGCTGCCCTTCCGACACACGCTCCATCTCGATGGCGATCGTGTCGATCGCCTGTTCCATGCGCTCGAGCCGCTGCGTGTTCTCCGGGTTCGGCACTGCCCGCGCCGGCAGCGACCCCCGCCGCCAGAACATGCGCGCGATGGAGACTGCGAGCGGCGCAAGGACGAAGATCGTGAACACCACGACCATGGGCACCACGTTGCGGTCCATGTTGTTGTTCCTCCCGCCGGGTGAACTGGGCTGCTGCGCCACGGCTCGGCGCGCGGCCAACGATGCCAACTGCTCCCCATTCTGGTCGATGTCCTGCTCGAGGCGCGCGATGCGCGCGTCCAGGACGCCGAGCCGCTGCTCGAGGCCGGCCTTGTCCGCACCCGTCGCATTGATCATCGCCTTGCGCGTATCGCTGCGGCGGCTCGCGGCGGAATTGATCTGACGCGACAGCTCGTCGCCCCGCGCGCGAAGCGCCTCGACGTCGGCGCGCGACATCATCTGGGGGGTGACCACGGTGACGCCGGGGACCTGCCCGAGTGCGGGCGGGGCCGGCGGCGTCACCACCTGGTTGACTCGTTCTTGCGGCATGCTCTCCGTACGGTGACCGCGACGATGGGTTACAGCGCCGCTGCCCTCTGGACGATCGTGCGGACGCCGCGTCAGCGCTACGGTGCCGGCAGCGTCAGCGAAAGCGTGGCGCCATTCGGCGTCGGGAGCAAGGTCGCACCAAGAATGAACTTGTCCAGCTTGTTGTCGGGATGCGCGTGCGAGTAGCGCACGACCTTCAACCCGCTGAACGTTCCCACGGCGGCGCCAAGCACCACGTCGCTCGCCCAGTGGTTGTTGTGGTACATGCGGCTCAGGCCCACGAGCGTCGCGCCGCCATACATCGCCGTTGCCACATAGGGCACAGACTTGGGCCAGATGCGCCGCGCCTCGCTCGTCACCACGGACGCCGCCGCGAACGCGGTGGTCGTGTGGCCGGAGGGAAAGCTCACGTAGTCCTTGCTCGAGTACCCGGGCTTGTAGTTCCCGCCGCCGAATCCCCAGCCGAAATGAAAGTCGCCGGGAATCGTGTCGCCGTTCACGTATGGGCGCGAGCGGCCGAGTGTCCCCTTGAGCACCGACGTCACCGTGGACGCGAGGAGCACGGCCTCCGTTCCGTGCCAGCCCAGGTCCGCGAGGTCCTTGTAACCGCCGATTTTCCCGATCGCGTACAGCCCCCCACCGATGATGAACGAGCCCGGTGTGCTGATCCACTCGACGCCCCTTCCCGACCGGTCGAAGAACTTGTTCGCCTGCAGGTCCTCATCCTGGAGGCTCTCGGCGATGTGCCGGTCCACCGGCAGCATGGCGACGGTGAGTCCGGCGAAGGCCGCAGCCAGCGCGGCGTCCCGATAGGTGAAGAGCGTCCTGTGCGCCGCGGGCTTTGCGGTGTCCCTCGGCACGACGGTGCGTCCGTCCTCTCCCGTGGTGACCTGGGCATGCGCGGCCGAGAATGACGGCACGATGAGCGACGAAAGTGCGAGCGCCAGGCAGAGCGTCCGGCGCTTGATTGAGGCGAACCCAGCCATATGTCGTACCGTTCTTGTGGGAGACGTTGCCATCCGTTCCGGATCGGAATGCAGGAATCAGGCAACCGCGCGCCGACTTTGACAGGAGACGCGCGAACGCGACCTTTCCAGACCCCTTTCCCGACCGGTCATGTCCCAGGCAGACTCGACGCGTCACTTTCGCTGGGCCGACGTCACAGAAGAGCGCGTGACGGACGCCATTTCCCGCAAGCTCATCACCGGCGACCGCATGATGATCGCCCAGGTGTTCCTGAAGAAGGATGCGCTCGTTCCCCAGCATTCGCACCACAACGAGCAGATCACGTACATAATCTCGGGCGCGCTGCACTTCTTCATCGGCGCCGATCGCGAGAAGGAAGTTATCGTGCGCGCGGGCGAAGTGCTCCACCTTCCGTCGAACGTTCCGCATGAAGCGCGGGCCCTCGAGGACACGCTCGACGTCGACATCTTCGACCCGCCCCGCCAGGACTGGCTCGACGGAACCGACACGTACTTCCACAAGAAGTAGCGATGGACCTCGGACTCTCGGGGAAGGTCGCCCTCGTCGCCGCGGCGAGCCGCGGGCTCGGGCGCGCTGTCGCGGAGGAGCTCGCGCGCGAGGGTGCGAGTCTCGTCATCTGCGCACGCGGCGGCGACGCGTTGCGCGAAACGGCGAGTGCCATTCGTGCCGCGAGCGGCATGACGGTGGTCGACGTCGAAGCCGACCTCTCGACGCGCGACGGCATCGCCGCAGTTACCGGGCGTGCGCTGAAGGAGTTCGGGCGCGTGGACGTGCTCGTGACGAATGCCGGCGGGCCGCCTGCCGGTCCATTCGAGAGCCACACGCCGGAGATCTGGGACGCTGCGGTGCGACAGAATCTCGTGAGTGTCGTGGAGCTCACGCGTGCCGTGCTGCCCGGCATGAAGGAGCGGCGCTGGGGCCGCATCATCAACGTCACGTCCATCGCCGTGAAGCAGC
>JBDSTA010000306.1:0-11801 GCA_039928475.1 Gemmatimonadaceae bacterium
GAACAGGTGCGCTTCGATGGTCCGGCGGTCGTCCCCGAAGGTGGGACGGCCGCCCAGGTTGAGCATTCCGCCGTAGCTGCCGCGGGGCGTATCCACCATCACGGCGTATACGCCGTCCGGCGGGAGAAGCTTCCGCGGCGACTCGGGCAGCACATTGAGGGTGGGAAAGCCGAGAGCACGGCCGCGTGCCTCGCCCGCAACCACCTGCCCCGACACGGCATACCGCCGGCCGAGGGCGGCCTCGGCGCCGGGCAGGTCGCCCGCCTCGATCGCGCGACGAATGCGCGAGCTGCTCACCGGCTGCCGGTCTTCCGTCTCGACCGGGGCCACGACGTCCACGGCGAAGCCGCGCAGCACGCCCAGCGACTTGAGGGTCTCCACGTCCCCTGCCCGGTCGCGGCCGAATCCGTGGTCGTGGCCGATGAGCAGCTCGGCCATGCGAAAGCGTGCGCGGAGGACGAGGTCCACGAACTGCTCGGCCGAGTGGTTGGAGAGCTCGCGCGTGAATGGCAGCACGGCAACGTAATCGATGCCGGTGGAGGCGATCGCCGAGAGCTTCTCGTCACGCGTCGTGAGCAGTGACGGCGCGGCATCGGGGCGCAGGAGCTCGAGCGGATGCGACGCGAAGGTGACCAGCAGGCTCGCGAGGCCACGCTCCCTGGCGCGCGCGGCGAGGCGGACGAGGACGTCCACGTGGCCGAGGTGCACGCCGTCAAAGGTGCCGACGGTGATGGCGGTACCCTTTACGTGCGCGGGTAGCATCACGTCACCCGACCTTGTGCATGACGACGCGCGGCTGCCAGCGCTGTCCGTCAGCTTCGGCGAAGGCGACGAGTGCGCCGCTGCGACCGTCAACCAGCGCCGCGGCTTCGCCCTCGAGACTCCGCTCGACCGTCATGCCGCGCAGCACGCGCTCCGCGTCGTCGCCGGAGAGCGCGACATGCGGAATGGTGGGCAGGGCGTCGAGCGCGGGACGCAGCGTCGCGCGATTCGCGCGCAGGTCGTCGAGGGAGACGGCGTCGGTCACGTGAAACGGACCGCTGCGAGTGCGGCGCAGCTCCGCGAGGTGCGCGGCGCTGCCGGTGAGCCGCCCGAGGTCGCGCGCGAGCGCACGGATGTAGGTACCACCCCCACAGGCGATGGTCGTGCGCAGGCGGTCGCCGTCCCGCACGACATCGCGCCATGCGTGCACGTGGACTGTCGCAGGCTTGAGGTCGATCGCCTCACCGGCGCGCGCTGCCTCATAGGCGCGGCGCCCATCCACGCGCTTCGCCGAGTAGGCGGGCGGCATCTGCTCGATGACGCCGGTCAGCTGCGGGATGGCCTCCGCGATCGCGCGATCGTCGGGTGCCTCGGCGGTACGGACGACGGCGCCCTGGAGGTCGTCTGTGTCGGTCTCGGTACCGAGCGCGATGATCGCCTCGTACTCCTTGGGCACGCCGTCGAGGTGTGGCAGCAGGCGGGTCGCGCGGCCGAGGAGGAGGACGAGCAGCCCCGTCGCGAAGGGATCGAGCGTACCCGCGTGACCGATGCGCGACTCGCCAAAGGCGCGGCGCGCGGCGAGCACCACATCGTGCGACGTCACCCCCGCCGGCTTGTCGACGAGGAGCAACCCGTCAGTCGTCGCTTCCCTCATCAGGCGATGCGGGAGGAGCTGGCGCTGCCGGCTCTGGCGGCAGGTCCTTGCGCACCTGCGCGAGGAGCTGCTCGATGTGCGCCGCATGGGCGATGCTCTCGTCGTTCCGGAACTCGATTTCCGGCGCGACGCGCAGGCGCAGCGCGCGGCCGACGCGGCCGCGCAGGTGCGACGCCACGGCACCGAGGCCGTCGAACGTGGCCGCGCGCTGCGACTCCGAGCCGAGCACGCTGACGAAGACCTTCGCATGGCGAAGGTCCCGCGTGATGTCCACCGCCGTCACCGTCACGAGACCCATGATGCGGGGATCCTTGACGTCGTTGGCGAGGAAAGTGGCGATCTCCTCCCGCATCGCGGCAGCGACGCGGTCGGAGCGATGATGATCGGGCGACATGCTGCGACTCCCGGTCAGCTCTGTGGCGCGGACTCGAGCGTGCGCGCGATCTGCTCGGTTTTGTAGTTCTCGATGCGATCGCCGACCTTGAGGTCGTTGAAGTTCTCGATCCCGATACCGCACTCGAAGCCTTCGCGCACTTCCTTGACGTCGTCCTTGAAGCGCCGGAGCGAGTGAATGGCGCCCTCGAAGACCTCGACCGCGTCGCGGATGATGCGCACGCGCCCGTCGCGACGGATCACGCCGCTGCGCACCGCGCAGCCGGCAATGAGTCCAAGCTTCGGGACCTTGAACGTCTCGAGCACCTCGGCCTCGCCGAGGATGACCTCGCGCTGCTCGGGACGCAGCATGCCTTCGAGCGCGGAGCGCACGTCGGCCACCGCCTCGTAGATGATGCGATACAGCTTGATGTCCACGTTCTCACGCTCGGCCGCCGCACGCGCGTTGTTGTCCGGGCGCACGTGGAAGCCGATGATGATGGCCCCCGACGCACGCGCGAGGAGGATGTCGCTCTCGGTGATGGCGCCGACGCCGCGGTGCACCACCTCGACCTTCACCTCGCTCGTGCCCAGCTGCTGCAGTGCGTCGGCGAGTGCTTCCGCCGGACCGCCCTGATCGGCCTTGATGACGATGCGCAGCGAGCGCACCTCGCCACTGGCCGCCTGCGACATGAAGTCTTCCAGCGTGACGCCACCGCGCGTGGTGCGACGGCTCTTCGCCTCGCGGTCCAGGCGCTCACGGCGCTGCGCGACTTCGCGCGCCGCCGTGGCGTCTTCCACCACGAGGAGCTGGTCGCCGGCCATGGGAACGCCGGACATGCCGAGCACCTGCACGGGAATCGCGGGGCCGGCGGTCTTCACCGTCTTGCCGCGTTCGTCGAGCAGCGCGCGGACGCGACCCGAGTACATGCCGACGATGAAGTCATCGCCGACCTTGAGCGTGCCACTCTGCACGAGGACCGTCGCGACCGGTCCCTTGCCCGCGTCGAGCTGTGCTTCGACGACGGTGCCCGTGGCGCGCTTGTCGGGATTCGCCTTGAGGTCGAGCAATTCGGCCTGCAGGAGGATCTGCTCGAGGAGCGCGTCGATGCCCGTGCCCTTCTTCGCGGAGATCTCCGAGCTGAGCGTGGTGCCGCCGAACTCCTCGAGCACGACACCGTGCTGGAGCAGGTCCTGCTTCACCTTCATCGCGTTGGCCTGCGGCAGGTCCACCTTGTTGATGGCGACGATCATCGGCACGCCGGCGTTCTTGGCGTGCGAGATGGCTTCGATGGTCTGCGGCATGACGGCGTCGTCGGCCGCGACGACGAGGATGACCTCGTCGGTGACCTGGGCGCCGCGTGCGCGCATGGCGGTGAAGGCTTCGTGACCCGGCGTGTCGAGGAAGGTGATCATCTTCCCGCCGGCGAGCTCCACGTGGTACGCGCCGATGTGCTGCGTGATGCCGCCGGCCTCGCCGGCAACGACGTTCGCCTTGCGGATGTAATCGAGGAGCGACGTCTTGCCGTGATCGACGTGGCCCATGATGGTGACGATGGGCGGACGCGGCTTGAGCTGCTCCGGCGCATCAGCGGCAACGGTGCCGACTTCCTCGGCCTGGTATTCGTCCTCGCGGACGGCCTGGAAGCCGAACTCGCCGGCGACGATCTCGATCTGGTCGAAGTCGAGTCGCTGGTTGACGGTGATCATGAGGCCGAGATTCTTGAACGCGAAGCCGACGATCTCCGTGGGCGACACCTTCAGGATCTGTGCGAGCTCGCTGACCGTGATGAACTCGTTGACGCGAACCAGCTTCTTCTCGCGCTCCACCTCGGCCATGCGGTTGGCCTCGGCTTCCTCGCGCATGCCACGGCGATCGACGCGTCCACCGCGCGACGGCGCGCCACGCATGGAGGCCATCGTCTTCGCGATGTTCGCGTCCACGACTTCCTGATCGACTGCACCGCGCTTGCCCTTCTTGCCACGGGCACGCGCCGCACTGCTGGCGCCAGCACCCGCGCCTGCGGTTGGGGGATTGCCGGACGGCGGTCCGCCACCGGCAACGGGACGACGGTCGTCGCGTCGCGTCGCACCGCCAAAGCCGCCCGGCGACGCCGAAGCGACGGGACGTGGCGGGAACGGCGAGCCGGCGGAGACGGAACGCGGGCGCGGTGCACCCGGCGTGATGGGGCGCGGACGCGGGCGGTCGCTGCCGGCGGCGGGCGCCGGCGGCGCGGCAGCGGCAACGGCCGGACGCGGGGCCTCGGTGCGCGCGGTATCTGCGGGCGCGGCGGCGGTGGGCGCGTTGGTGTGCGTTTCCGTCGCGGTGTCGTCGGGCTCGGTGCGCGCGGCGGCAATGGCGGCTTCCTGCTGTGCGCGCTCCTCTGCGGCGGCAGCGGCGCGTGCGGCGGCGATTTCCTGTATGCGCGCGGCGGCGGCAGCCGCCTCGGCGGCCTCACGCTGTTCGCGCTCGGCACGCTCGGCAGCCTGTGCGGCCTCGGTCGCATCGTTCGCGGCCTGCTCAGCGGCGGCGACTTCAGCGGCGGCGGCGACGTCGGCGGCCTTGCGGCGACGGCGAACCGGCTCGGCGCCCGGCACTTCGACCGGCGCAGCGGCGACGGGCTCGGGTACCGGTGCGGTCGCGGCACCGCGACGACGACGCGCGGGTGCCGGCGGCGCGGCCTGCTTCTGGGCGCGCTCGCGCTTCTCACGCTCCCAACGAGCGCGGACACGAGCGACCTGGTCGTCCGTCAACGGGCTGATGTGGCTGCGCAGCGGAATGTCCATCTGGCGAAGTAGACCCATCACTTCGTCCGCAGGAATTCCGAACTCGACAGCCATGTCACTGACGCGAAGCTTGCTCAAACCACCCTCCTATGGGACTCCAGCGGAGTCCGCCTCCACGAGCTCGCGAATCCCTTTCGCGAGCTGCCGATCGACGATCCCGACTACGGCAGTCGTCTCACGGCCAACGGCACCGCCAAGCTCGGCGGCACTTGGAACTTCAACGAATCTAACGCGCCTGGCATTCAACAGCGGCACGACCTTGTCCAGACTGTGCTTCGAGGCGTCCATGGCGACGATCGCGTAGGCCACCTTGTTGCGCTTCGCGCCCTCGCGGACGTTCTCGACCCCAACGACGGCACCGCGACCACGCACGCCGAGCCCGATGAGCCGGAGCAGCTTGGCGTGAACGGCCGCGGACATGGTCACTCGCCGGCGCCTGCGTCGCCCTTCGACTTCCCATCCTCGCCGCCATCTTCGGTGGTGAGCTCGTCGAGGAAGGCGATGATGCGATCCGCTTCCTGCGGCGCGATGCCGGCGAGACGCAGGAAGTCGTCGCGCTCGAGATCGATGATGTCGTTGAGCGTGCGATAGCCGGCCTCGTTGAGGACGGCGACCGTGCCGGGGTTCATGCCTTCGAGCTCGGAGAGCGCGACGTCCGCCGCCTCCTCGCTTTCGACCTCGCCCGGGAGCGGCGCAAAGAGCTGGTCGCCGCCACCCTTCTCGAGCCACTCGCGGCTCGAGTAGAGGTCGATCTTCCAGCCCGTGAGCTCTGACGCGAGGCGCACGTTCTGGCCGTTGCGGCCAATGGCGAGGGAAAGCTGGTCCTCGTCCACGACGGCCTGGATGGTCTTGCTGACGGCATCGCTGAACACGCGCGCGACCTTGGCCGGCGCGAGGGCGAGCTTGGCGAAGCGCTCGGGGTCGGAGGACCACGGCACGATGTCGATGCGCTCGCCACCGAGCTCGTTCACGACCGTCTGCACGCGCGAGCCCTTGAGGCCGACGCATGCGCCGACCGGATCGATGCTGTCGTCGCGCGAGAACACGGCGATCTTGGTGCGGCTGCCGACTTCACGCGCGGTGGCGCGGATCTCGACGATGTTCTGCTGGATCTCCGGCACCTCGAGCTTGAACAGCGCCTTGACGAACAATCCGTCGGCGCGGCTCAGGATGAGGCGCGGCCCCTTGGGTGTCTCCTCGACGCGCTTGAGCACTGCGCGAATGGGCTCACCCTGATGGAAGTGCTCGCGATGATTCTGCTCGCGATACGGAATGATGGCTTCCGCCTCGCGGAACTTGTTCAGCATCACGACGAGCTTGCCGCGCTCGATCTGCTGGATCTCGCCGGAGAGCAGGTCGCCGACGCGGGAGGCGAACTCGTCGCGGATCTTGGTGCGCTCGCCCTCGCGGACGCGCTGGATGATGCGCTGCTTGGCGGCCTGGATGGCGGCGCGGCCGAAGACGGTGAAGTCGAGCGGCTCCTCCATGACGTCACCGGGCTCGAAGCCCGCGTCGAAGAGCTTGGCCTCCTCGAGCGCGATTTCGCGCGCGGGGTCCTCGACGACCTCGACGACCGTCTTGAGGACGGTGATCTTGATCTCGCCCTTGGCGTCGTCGATCTCGACTTCCGCCTGGACAGTGGGGCCGTACTTCTTCGCCAGCGCGGCCATGAAGCCATCCTGCAGAAGCCCGTAGAGCTCCGTCCTGTCGAGCTGCTTCGAGTTCGACAACTCCCGGAACGCGGCCAACATCTCTGCGGAACTGACCATCCAAGACCTCGCTGAAAAGGATCGTCGGGTACGACGATCCGTGACCCGTATTTTTCGTCGTTATGAAAAGCGGAACGCCAGCCTCGCCTCCTTGATCGCGGTGAGGGGAAGACGCTTCGCCTCGCCGCGCTCCGGCTGGAGCGTGACCGTCACTACACCAGCCTCCTCGTCCACCGAAAGGATTTCTCCTTCCAGGCGCCCGCCATGGTCGGGTGCCAGGACGCTGGCCCACCGACCCACGAACCGGCGCCATTCGGCGGGCGACCGCAAGGGGCGCTCGCCTGGTGACGAGACCTGCAACACATATCGTTCGGAAACCAGTCCACCGGCGTCCAACTGCGCTTCGAGCGCGCGCGAGGCGCGCGCGCAGTCGTCGACGGTGACCTTCTCACCATCTCTGCGGTCGATGCGGACTTCGAGCACCGGCCTTGAGCGCGTGCCCCCCTGGCGAAGCTCGACGAGATCGAATCCAGCGTCGTCAAGCTCTTTTGCGACAACACGTTCCAGCTCTTCGTTCATGTTGTCTCTAGGGCGCGTCCGGCAATAAAAAAATGTGGGGAGCGTCCCCCACATTCCGCGGACCCCTTTCGGGGTCCACCCTCATAAAGTACCAAGTGACCCGGGGACGGTCAAGCCGCTGTGCCCTGCATCACGGGCGTCGGCAGATGCTAAGAGCGCGAATCGATCAGTGGATTCGCGAAGACGACCCCGAGCTGCCGTCCCGCGTCGCCCGCGCGGTGCGAATAGAAGCGATCGTTGTCGCAGCGCGTGCACAACGGACTTACCGAGATGCTGCCGACGCCGCGCTCACGGGCGTGGCCGGCGATCAGCGCACGGAGGTCGACGGCGGTCGGCGCATCGACGAGCTGACCCGTGAGCTGCTCGTACACGTCGGGACTGACCTCGTAGCACGCACCGCAGATCGCCGGGCCGCAATGGACAAGCAGTTCCGATGCAGGCAGGCCGAGTGCGACGAAGCGAGCGATCGCGCGCTCGGTGATGCGCGCGGCGGTCCCACGCCATCCCGAATGCAGCGCCGCGCACGCGCCCGACGGATGCGCGAGAAACACGGGAACGCAGTCCGCCACCGTGACGGCGAGCGCCGTTCCCCGCTCCATGGAGAGATGGCCGTCGGCGTCCGGCCCGCGAAGCCAGCCGCGCCAGCGACCACCATGCTCGATGACCTCCGCGCCGTGCACCTGCACCGCCGTGGCGAGCCTCCCGCCATTGCCGCCCACGAGCGCACGGAGCGCGCTCCAGCGCGCCATCACCTCGCGCACCGGCTCGTCGGTCTGCGTGCCGAAGGAACCGACGGCGCGACCGGTGGTGAAGGCCAGAATGCCGAGGGCGGCGAAGGTCTCGACGACCTCCCCGCCCTCGCGAACATCCCGTGGTGCTTCCGTACTCACTTCGTGCGACGATCCTCGACGCGCTCGATCGTGGCGCCGAGCGCGCGAAGGCGCTCGTCGATCCGCTCGTAGCCGCGCTCGATCTGGCCGACGTTGTCGATGATGCTCTCGCCCTCGGCACAGAGCGCCGCGAGGAGCATGGCCATGCCGGCGCGAATGTCCGGCGACTCGACGCGACCGGCGTGCAACTTGTTCGGGCCGACGACGACGGCGCGATGCGGATCGCAGAGCACGATGCGCGCGCCCATCCCGATCAGCTTGTCCACGAAGAACAGGCGCGACTCGAACATCTTCTCATGGATGACGATGACGCCGTCGCACTGCGTGGCGGTGACGAGTGCGATCGACATCGTATCCGCCGGGAAGGCGGGCCACGGCTGGTCCTCGAGCTTCGGGACGGCGCCGCCGAGATCCATGCGGATCTTCATCTCCTGCTTGGCGGGGATGAGGAGGTCCTCGCCCTTGATCTCGCAGACGACGCCGAGGCGCTCGAAGCCCATGAGCGTGGAGCGGAGGTGCTCGACGCCCGCCTTCTCGATGGTGATCTCGGAGCGCGTGACCGCGGCGAGGCCGATGAACGACCCGACCTCGATGTGGTCGGGTCCGATCTCGTAGGTGCAGCCGTGGAGCGGGCGTCCGCCGTGGATGGTGATGGTGTTCGTCCCGATGCCCTCGATGCTCGCGCCCATCTTGACGAGGAAGCGGGCCTGGTCCTGCACGTGCGGCTCGCTCGCGGCATTGCGGAGCACCGTCGTGCCCTCGGCGGCCACTGCTGCGGCGAGCGCATTCTCCGTCGCCGTCACGCTTGGCTCGTCGAGGAAGACGTCGGCGCCCTTCAGCTTCTTCGCGCGGAGGATGAACTTCTCGTCGAGCTCGAACGACGCCCCGAGCTGCTGCAGCGCGAGGAAGTGCGTGTCGACGCGGCGGCGCCCGATGACGTCGCCACCCGGCGGGGGCAGCTCGATCTCGCCGCAGCGGGCGAGCAGCGGGCCGGCCAGGAGGATGGAGGCGCGAATCTTCCGGCAGAGCTCGGGATCGAGCTCGCCGACGCGGAGCGACCTGGCGTGGATGGTCAGCGCATTACGGGACGTCCAGGTGGCCTCCGCGCCCACCGACTTGAGCAGCTCGACGAGCGTCTCGACATCGCGGATGCGGGGGACGTTGGTGAGGTGGACGGGCTCCTCGCACAGCAGCGCGGAGGCGACGATGGGGAGTGCGGCGTTCTTGTTGCCCGAGGGGCGAATGCGTCCTGCGAGGCGGGCACCGCCCTGGACGACGTACTGCATGGCTGGCATTTAGACGTACGAGGGGTGTGGCCGCGAGAACTGCACCGCGCGGCGTGATCGGGCGAAACATCCCCCGGGTGCGAGCGAGGGTCAAGCGCGGAGTGCACCAATCGCGCCGCACATGCATCATTGGCACGTGGCTTCCAGTCCAGCCGTCCGGCAGTTACGATGGCCGGTCATGAGTCTGCTGGCCCTAGCCTTGCACATCGCAAGAAAGATTCAATCCGAGCCCAGGTAGGCGATGACCGTCTCGTTCGTGCGCGCCGGCGCGTGGCTGCTGCTGCAGGCGGCCCACCCCGACACCGTGTTGATGCGGCAGGTCGGACAGGATCCGGGATGGTTCGAGAAGGCGACCGCCATTGCAGGCGGCTTGATGACGGTCGCGATTCTCGTGTTGACGGTGGCGCTCGTCCCGGCGGCGTGGAACTTCAGGAAAAGCTACAAGAAGATCAGTGAGCTGCTCGACCGGGTGTACGGCGACGTGAACCCGATCATGCGCCAGGCGAGCTCCATCGCGGACAACGTGAATTACATCACGACGTCGGTGCGCGCCGACGTGCAGCAGGTGAACGCCACCGTCGCGGCGGCGAACCAGCGGCTGCAGCAGGCGGTGGCGATGACGGAGCAGCGGCTGAACGAGTTCAATGCGCTGCTCGAGGTCGTGCAGCAGGAAGCGGAATCGATGTTCGTTGCGACGGCGTCCACGGTGCGCGGGGTGCGCACCGGGGCTGCGTCGCTTCACAATGAAGGCGATGAGGAGGCGGCGCCACTCGCGTCGCTCCTGTCGTCACAGGAGCTGGATGATGGCTACGACGATCCCGATGCGACCGAAGCGGGGCCCACGCGTCCGCGAGTCCGCCCGCGCAGACGGGGATACGCGTGAGGCGCAGTACGACCTCCTCACCGCAGCACTCATCGGCGCCGCCATCGGCGCCACGGCAACACTCCTGCTTCGCCGCGGACCCTCGGGCGAGCGTCCCATGGCACCGATGCTTCGCGGTGCCGGCGTCGCCTCGCGTCGCGCGATGCGCGCCGGGGCGGCCGGCGCGCTCTGGGCGAAGGAGCACGGCGGCGAGCTGCTCGACCGCATTCCGGTCGATCGCATCGAGCATGACGTTCGCGACACGGTCGGCGCGGCGCGCGAGCGCATCGACGGCTTCGTGCAGCACGAGCTCCGCGACCTTCGCCGCGCGCTTCGCCGCCAGCGGAAGAATCTCGGTATCTGACGCAACGCGTCGCCGGCTGAGGATGGTGGCGCGGCTCGGCGGACTCGCCGCAGTCGCGCTCGTCCTCACGGCCCTGCTCCCCCACACGGCGTGGGCATGGACGCCGGGCACGCATGTACACCTGGGCGAGGCCGTCCTCCGCTCGCTCGGTGTCCTGCCGAATCCCATCTCCGAACTGCTGCGCGCGTTCCCGTTCGATTTCCTGTACGGGTCGATCGCCGCGGATACGAGCATGGCGAAGAAGTACGTGCCGACCGGCCGCCATTGCCACTCATGGAACGTCGGCCTCGAGATCCACGCCGCGGCGCCCGACGAGCCGATGCGGGCGTTCGCGCTCGGCTACCTGGCGCACCTCGCCGCCGATTCCATCGCGCACAATCACTTCGTGCCGAAGCAGCTCGCTGTCACCGCGAGCACATCGGCGCTCGGCCACAGCTACTGGGAGAGCCGGTTCGAGACGCACCTGGGGTCCGGCTGTGCCCGGCAGGCGCGCGACCTGATCCTGCTCGACCACTCGCGTGCCGACGGCCTGCTGGACGGCATCCTGAGCCCGACCATCTTCAGCACGGCGACGAACCGGCGGCTGTTCCGCGGCATGGTGCACGCCGCCGACAGCGACGGATGGCAGCGCATCTTCGGCCTCATGACGGAGAACAGCCGCTGGGACCTCGCGGACGCGGAGGTCAACCGCTACCTCGCGCATGCATACGACTACATCATCGATTTCCTCGTGCACTTCGAGCAGTCGACGCCCTACAAGCTCGATCCGTCGGGCGACGAGGCGCTTCGCCGCGCAAAGCAGGTGCGGCGCGACGCGATGCGGCTGGGTGGCGCGGGACGCGTGATGGAAGAAGCGGAGCGCCACTTCGGCCTGCCGCGCGCCAGCCTGGGCTACGTGCAGTCCGTGCAGGGCCCGCTCTACGTGGCGGAGCGCGCCTCGAGCAACTGACCGAGACGCCGAGGGTCGGCACGCCCCTTCGACCGCTTCATGGCCGCCCCGATGATCACACCCTGCAGCCGAGTCTCGCCATTGCGATAGCGCTCCGCTTCCTCGGGTAGATCTGCGAGGGCATCGTCGAGCCAGCCCGCGAGCAGGGCGTCGTCGTCCACCTTCACCAGCCCCTCGCGCTCGGCGATCTGCGCCGGAGGGTCGCCGGTGGCCACCATGCGCGTGAAGACCTGCTTCGCGGCGGTGTGGGTCAGCACGCCGTCGCGCACGAGGTTGAGCAGTTGTGCGAGGTCGGCTGGGCGCACGCGGAAGCGCGCGATGTCCTCGCCACGCTGCTTCAACTGCGCGAGCACCTCGCCCATGACCC
>JBDSTA010000307.1:0-5689 GCA_039928475.1 Gemmatimonadaceae bacterium
AACGGCATGGAGGCCACCTTCAGCCGCAACGACTTCATCGGCAACCGCATCGTGGGCAGCGATCACGGGCTGTGGGGCGGCTACAGCTTCGACTCGCGCGTCATCGGCAACTGCTTCGCGCGCAATCGCATCGGCATCGCCATCGAGCACGGCCAGTCGAACACCATCACGGCCAATCACTTCGACGGAGACTCCACCGGCATCAGCCTCTGGGCGAGTCCCATCGAACCCTCCGACTGGGGCTACCCGAAGCATCGTGATACGAAGAGCCGGGACTATCGCATCACCGGCAATCGTTTCGCGACGGCGAAGGAGACGATGAAGATCCTGGACACAGCGCCGCTCGACACGAGTGGCAACGTGTCCGGCCCTTCAGCCTCGTGTGATCCAGCGAGTCTGGTCCCCGCCGACGTCTGGGCGTCGATCGCCTCGCGGCTTCCATCCGGCCGACACACGGCGCCGATCACACCCGCTGCGCAGCTCGACCGCTCTGCCATCATCGTCGATGAGTGGGGTCCGTACGATTGGCGTGCGCCCATGCTCTGGCCCGTCGACAGCACGCGCGCCGTGCCGCTTCGCCTGCGCGCACTTGGGCCTGCGGGCACATGGCGGGTGGTCGAGCATCGAGGAGTCGCGGGGTTGTCCAGTCCTTCGGGCCGCATTGGAGACACGCTTTCCGTGACGCCCTCCGCGGTGAACGACTGGAACGTGACGCTCGAGTATCGCGGCGCGAAGGGCGCGTCCTCCCGATTCTCGTACGGCCGCTTCCAGCCCCCGATGGACTGGACGGTGCGCTTCTTCCGTTGGCGCGACACGACCGCGAAGGTCATCTCGGCGCAGGAGTTCGCCAGCCTAACGCAAGCCGCGCCGCTCCTCGTGAAACACGAATCGCGCCTCGATTACATGTGGTACCGCCCGTCCATCCGCGAGCTGCCCCAGTCGCGTTGGGTCGCCGAGGCGACGTCGGCGATCGAGTTGCCCGCTGGGGTGTATACCCTGAGGACCATCAGCGACGACGCGGTTCGGGTGTTCGTGGATGGCCGCCTCGCGATCGACGACTGGACGCCGCACGAGTCCGCCGTGGACAACGTGCCGCTTTCGCCAGGCCGGCACACCCTCCGCGTCGAGTACGCGCAGGTTGACGGATGGTCCGAACTGCGTGTCCAAGTGGTGCGCGGCATGCAGCGTTCGACCGGCTCTGCTGGCCCGCATTGACCCTTCGTCATTCCGAGCGATCCCGAGCGAAGCGACCCGATTTTCATTCCGAGCGACCCCGAGCGAAGCGAGGGAGTCGAGGAACCTGCACCTGATTTTCACCACAATTGATTGCCTTGTGAAAACACTCGCCGTTCTTACCGCCGCGCTCTTCGCCGCGACCGCCACCGCGCAGGCGCAAGGTCGCGGAACGACCATCACGGGCGTCGTCTACGACTCGCTGGCGAAAGCGCCCCTCGCGGGCGCCGTCGTGCAGGTCGTCCGCGTCGACTCCGGCACCGCGACCCGCAACTACACCGCCTCCGCCGACGCACTCGGTCGCTTCCGCGTCGACAGTCTTCCCCGCGGCAAGTTCGGCATCGGCTTCCAACATCCCGCCCTCGAGGCGCTCGGCCTCGAGTCACCGCTCAGGGCATTCCAGATCGGGGCCGACACCACGCTCGACATCGACCTCGCCATTCCCAGCGGCCACACCGTGCGCGCGGAGCGGTGTCCCGGTGGCAACGCCGCCGATGGCATGCTCGCCGGCTATGTGCTCGACGCCGCGAAGGGCGGCATGCTCGCCGGCGCCACCGTCACGTTCGGCTGGACCGAGGTCGGCGTCCTCGACAAGAAGCTCCAGACCATCCCGAAGCGCATGCAGGTAAAGGTCGGCGATGACGGCAACTACGTCGCGTGCGGACTCGCGAGCGGATCTCCCCTCACCGTCGACGTATCACAGACGGGATATCGCGCCATCATCGGTGAAGTCATCGTTCCCGATAGCAGCGCGATGCGCCGTGACTTCCGCCTCGCCGACACCACGGCCGCCGGCGGCGGGGCCGTCGTCGGCAAGCTCGCGCACGCCGACGGATCCGCCGTATCGTCCGGACAGGTATCCATTCCCGCACTCGACGTGGAGGCGCCTGTGGTCAACGGCGCATTCACCATCGCCAATGTTCCGCCAGGGACCTGGATGGTCGAGGCGCGCGTCCTCGGCTTCGAGCCCCAGAACGCGATGGTCGACGTCGGCATTGGCGCACCCGCGTCACTTGCCATGAAGGTCGGCGACAAGGTGCAGCTGCTCGACGCCGTCACCGTCATCGGCAAACCGACGGGCGACATCAAGGTGCTGAGTGAGCTGGTGAAGCGGAATCGCGCATCGGCGGGCACGATGTTCCTGCCCGGCAATGTGTGGCTCGAGTCTGCCCTGTATCCCGCTGATGTGCTCCGTGCCGCGCGTGGCTTCCGGTACATGTCGCTCGACAAGGTGCGCGCGCGCGGATGCGACATGAGCGGAGCCGGCGGCATGGGGCGTGGCAAGTCGCTCGTCGTCTACATCGACGGGATGCGCTTCGCTGGCGGCTTCGAGGAGCTCGGCACGGCAGTCACCATGCGCGAAGTCCTGGCGATCGAGGCCTACCCCGACATGATCAGCGTGCCGGCGCAGTGGCGCTCCACCGACACATGCGCCGTCATCGCGATCTGGACGAAGCGGTAATGCGACCCTGATATCATTGTGAAGACACTCGCCATTCTCACTGCCGCACTCTTCGCGACCACCGCCACCGCCCAGGCGCAAGCCCGCGGCACGACCATCACCGGCGTCGTCTACGATTCGCTGGCGAAAGCGCCCCTCGCGGGCGCCGTCGTGCAGGTCGTCCGCGTGGACTCAGGCACCGCGACGCGCAACTACACCGCCACCGCCGACGCACTCGGTCACTTCCGCGTTGACAGTCTGCCCCGCGGCAAGTTCGGCATCGGCTTCCAGCATCCCGCCCTCGTCGCGCTCGGCCTCGACTCACCGCTCAGGGCCTTCCAGATCGGCGCCGACACCTCGCTCGTCATCGACCTCGCCATCCCGAGCGGACATGCCGTGCGCCTCGAGCGCTGCCCGGGCGGCAATGCCGCCGACGGCATGCTCGCCGGCTTCGTGCTCGACGCCGCGAAGGGCGGCATGCTCGCCGGTGCGTCCGTCACCTTCGGCTGGACCGAAATCGGCGTCGTCGACAAGAAGCTCCAGACCATCCCGAAGCGCACGCAGGTGAAGGTCGGCGACGACGGCAGCTACGTCGCGTGCGGACTCGCGAGCGGATCACCGCTCACGGTGGACGTCGCGGAGCCCGGCTATCGCGCGATCGTCGGTGAGGTCGTCGTCCCCGACAGCAGCGCGATGCGGCGCGACTTCCGCCTCGCGGACTCCTCCGTCACGGGCGGCGGCGCCATCGTCGGCAAGCTCGCGCACGCCGACGGATCCGTCGTAGCCTCCGGGCAGGTATCCATTCCGGCACTCGACACGGAAGCCCCCGTCGCGAATGGGGCGTTCACGCTCGCGAACATTCCACCCGGCACGTGGATGCTCGAGGCCCGCGTGCTCGGCTACGAGCCGCAGAACATGATGGTCGACGTCGCCATCGGCGCCCCCGCATCGCTCGTCATGAAGGTGGGCGACAAGGTCCAGGTGCTCGACGCTGTCACCGTGATCGGCAAGGCCAATGGCGACATCAAGGTCCTGGACGACCTCGTGAAGCGGAATCGTGCGTCGTCGGGAACGATGTTCCTCCCTGGCAACGTGTGGCTCGAGTCGGCACTGTATCCGGCCGACGTCCTGCGCGCGGCGCGCGGCTTTCGCTACCGGTCCATGAACTCCGTGGGTGTCCGCGGATGCGAGACGCTCAATAGCCTTGGGCCACGGAAGTCGCTCGCCATCTACATTGACGGAGGCCGCTTCCTCGGCGGCCTCGCGGAGCTCGGCACCATGGTCAGCATGCGCGACGTACTTGCCATCGAGGCATATCCCGACATGATCAGCGTGCCGGCGAAATGGCGCTCCTTCGACGCGTGCGCCGTCATCGCGATCTGGACACGCCGATGAGATGCGTCGTCGTGGCGTCCCTCCTGCTCGCGGCGACGACGATGGCACATGCGCAGGCGTCGCAGCGCCGTGCCGTGCACGGCATCGTCTTCGACTCCATCGCGAACGCGCCGCTGAAGGGCGCCGTCGTGCAGCTCGTGCTCGCCGATTCGTCGTTGCGCAGCTTCGCCGCCACGTCCGATAGCGCGGGCCGCTACCGCATCGATTCCCTGCCCGCCGGCAAGTTCGGCATCGGCTTCCAGCATCCATCCCTCGTCGCGCTCGGCCTCGAGCCACCCGTGCGCGCCTTCCAGCTCTTCGCCGACTCATCGCTCACCGTGGACCTCGCGATTCCGTCGGGCAAGCAGGTGCGCGCGATGCGCTGCGTGGACTCCACCACCATCGTCACCGATGGCATGCTCGCGGGCTACGTGCTCGACGGCGCGCGCGGCACCACGCTCGCGGACGCGATGGTCGTGGTCTCGTGGGTCGAGATCGCGCCCGTGAACGGCAAGCTCCAGACGCTCACGCGCCGAGTGGAGGCGAAGGTGGGCGACGACGGGGCGTTCGTCGCGTGCAATCTGGCGGGTGGCACCTCGCTCACCCTCCAGGTCATTCGCGGCGGCTATCGCGAGATCGTCGGCGAGCTGGCGATTCCCGAGAGCACCACGGTTCGTCGCGACTTCTTCCTCGCCGACAGTGCGGCGCGGACGGGCCGTGGCCTGCTCGGCGGGCGCGCACTGCATGCGGACGGGACGCCCGTCGCGTCCGGGCACGTACTCATTCCCGCGCTCGACGTCGATGTGCCGATAGAGAATGGATCGTACTCCATCGGCGGCATCCCCGCGGGCACGTGGGCCGCGGAGGCGCGCGTGATCGGCTTCCAGCCGATGACATTCCTCGTCGATGTGTTCGAGAGTGCACAGACGACGTACGCCATCGCCCTCGGCCCGAAGGTGCAGCTGCTCGACGCGGTGAGCGTGGTGGGCAAGGCGAGCAAGGATATCAGGACGCTGAGCGACATCACGACGCGCGGCCGCGCATCGTGGGGAACGCAGTTTCTCCCGGGGAATTCGTGGCTCGCGTCGGCGACCTTCCCTTCCGATCCGCTCCGCGCTGCGCGCGGATTCGTCTACTCGGACATGGACAGCGTCACGGCGCGCGCCTGTTTGGGCCAGGGCATGCAAGGCAAGCGCATGGTGATCTACCTCGACGGTGATCGCATGCCGCTGGGCCTGAGTCAGGTACGGGAAACGGTGCCGATGAAGGACATCCTCGCGATCGAGGCATACTCCGACTGGATGTCCATCCCCCCGATCTGGCGCACCTCGGACGCCTGCGCCGTCATCGCGTTCTGGACGAAGAAAAACTGACGCATTTCGACGTCCGGTTTGCTATCTTTCGACGTACGGTTTTTCCGGGTCCCGGAACACCGTGATTCGTCGGAGGAATGATGCTGCGCCACCTCGCATTCTTCACCGCGCTCATCGCCGCGCCGCTCCAGGCGCAGCTTCCCGCACGCATCGTCAGCGGCGTCGTCTTCGACTCCCTCGCGCACGCGCCACTCGCGGGCGCCGTCGTCCAGGTGGCCCTCGTGGACATGAGCGCGGGAGCCGCCAGCACCACACGCGTCTTCTCCGG
>JBDSTA010000308.1:0-4804 GCA_039928475.1 Gemmatimonadaceae bacterium
CACATGGCGCGTTGCGGTGCCGTGCGAGTTCACGCGATTCGTGAGCAGCACGACGAAAAGCCCGCGCTCGGGGTCGATCCAGATGGACGTTCCCGTGAAGCCGGTGTGCCCGAAGCTGCGGGGTGAGAAGTAGCGTCCCGCGCTCGAGTTTGGCGCGGGCGTATCCCAGCCGAGCGCGCGGCTCCATGCGGCCGTCTGACGGCTGGTCCATCGTGCGATCGTCGCCGGCACGAGGAGCTTCGCGCCGTCGAACGTGCCGCCGTCGAGCAGGAATTGCGAGAACGTCGCGAGCTCGCGCGCCGAGGAAAACAGTCCGGCGTGTCCGGAGACGCCGCCGAGTGCCCACGCATTGCCGTCGTGGACGGTGCCCTGCAGGAGTCCGCCGCGAGCGGTGTCCACCGCGGTGGCGGCAATGCGGCTGCGGAGTGTGGCGTCGCTCGTGTCGGGCAGGAAGCGCGTGTCCGTCATGCCGATCGGGCGGAAGACGCGCTCCGCAGCGAACTGGTCGAGTGTGGTTCCGGTGATGCGCTCGATGACCGCCTGGAGCAGCACCATGTCCCAGTCGCTGTAGACCATCGCGGTGCCGGGCGGCGACTTGAGTGGGCGCGTGTTGATCTGGGCGATGTATGCGTCACGTCCGCGGTACTTCAGGTAGAGCGGCGCGTAGGCCTCGAGTCCGCCCGAGTGCGTGAGCAGCATGCGCACGGTGATGAGCGACTTGTCGGCGGCGTTGAACTCGGGCAGGTACGACTGGACGGTGCGATTGAGGTCGAGGCGGCCCTGCTCCTCGAGTATCATCGCGACCGTGGTGGTCGCGATGACCTTGGTGAGCGAGGCCATGTCGAAGAGCGTCGCCGGGGTGACGGCGGGAGCGCCAGGTGCGAAGCTCACGGCGCCGTATCCGCGCAGGTGGACGAGCCTGCCGAAGCGCCCGATCGCGACCGCGGCGCCGGATCCGGCGCCCTCGGCGAGCGCGATGGTGACGATGCTGTCGATCCGGTGATTGAGCAGGGAGTCCATGCCGACGCTCGCTGGCGCCGCATCGATGAGCCCGGCGACGGGTTCGAGGTGTACGGGCGCGATGATGGCGGGTCGCGGAGGCGGAACCGGTGCAGGCCCTGGAGCGGTGACGACGGGTGCTGCGCCACCGCACGCGGCGATGGCGATGAGGAAAAGAGCGAGGGGACTCGAACGCATGTTGGACCGGAGGTGCAGGTAATTCGTGCGGCTGACGCGATGTTGGCGCGTGTTGTGCTGCCGTTGCCGGCGCGCCACCGTCCAGAGTGACCAGGCAATCAGGGCACAGGCGTAGAGCCCGTCGGATGACCACCGTCCGACGGGTTCGTGCTTTTCGTGCATTGCTTCCAACGCACACTGGACGCCATCCCGCGGCTGCTCCAGAATGTACGGATACCATGACAAAAACACTCATTGCCTTCACGGCGGCGTGCGCGCTCGCGAGCCTCGCGTGCAGTCCGGGCTCCGCGCGTCCCGAGCCGGCAACGCACACCCTGATGCCCAGCCCCGAGACCGTCGCCTGGGGCTACTACGACGCAGCGGCCAGGCCGGTGCTCACGATCAACTCCGGCGACGTCGTTCGCATCGGGACGCTCCTCACTTCCAGCCCCACGCGACTCGAAGGCGCCGGCGTCGCCGCGAAGGACGTCGAGCAGTCGCTGCGCGACATATACGCGAAGGTGACGAACAAGGGTCCCGGCGGACATATCCTCACGGGGCCGATCTACGTGAACGGTGCCGACTCGGGCACCGTGCTCGAGGTGCGCATCAAGTCGATCGACCTCGCGATCCCGTACGCCTACAACGCATTCGGTCCGCGCAGCGGCTTCCTGCCGGAAGACTTCGGCTATGCGAAGATGCGCATCATTCCGCTCGACGCGAAGGCGGGCGTGGCGCACTTCGCACCGGGCATCGACATCCCGCTCGCACCCTTCTTCGGCAGCATGGGTGTCGCGCCGCCCCCGAAGTCCGGACGCGTGAACTCAGCGCCCCCGGGCATCCACGCGGGCAACCTCGACAACAAGGAGCTCGTCGCGGGCACGACGCTCTACATCCCGGTGCACGTGAAGGGCGCCCTGCTCGAGGTCGGTGACGGCCACGCGGGACAGGGCAATGGTGAGGTGGACATCACCGCACTCGAGACGTCGCTCGTCGGCACGCTCCAGGTGATCGTGCGGAGGGACATGCACCTCTCGTGGCCGCGCGGCGAGACGCCGACGCACTGGATCGCGATGGGCACCGACAGCAGCCTCGTCGTCGCGACGAAGACGGCGGTGCGGCAGGCGATCGACTTCCTCGTCACCGAGAAGGGCCTGTCCAGGGACGACGCGTACATGCTCACGAGCGTCGCGTGCGACGTCAACGTCACGCAGCTTGTCGATGGCACCGTCGGTGTGCACGTCATGATCCCGAAGCGCATCTTCCGGCAATAGCATGACCATGCCGGCGACGAAGGCCTCACTTCCCCTGCGCGTGCTGCTCGTGGAGGACGACGGCGAGCTCGCGCGCGAGGTTGCGCGAGGGCTGCGGAGCGCCGGCGCCCGCGTCGCGCTCGCGGCATCGGCGCGCGAGGCGCGGCGCATCACCGGCAGCGAGGAGCTCGACGTCCTCGTGCTCGACGTGATGCTGCCCGGCGAGTCGGGCTTCGACCTCTGTCGCTCCCTCCGCAACACAGGCGTGGAAACGCCGATCCTCATGCTCACCGCGCGCGACGCAGTGGAAGATCGCGTCACGGGGCTCGACGCCGGCGCCGACGACTACCTCACGAAGCCCTTCGCGCTCCAGGAGCTCATCGCGCGCATCCGCGCGCTCGGCAGGCGACGCCCGTCGCTCGCGCCGCGCATCGTGCGCATCGCGGACCTCGAGGTGGACCTCGCCGCGCGTCGCGCACGACGCGGTGCGCATGCGATCGAGCTCACGGCGAAGGAGTTCGCGCTCCTCGAGTGCTTCGCGCTGCATCCCGACGTCGTGCTCGACCGCGCCGCGATCACGGCCCATGTGTGGGATGAGAACCACGACCCGTTCACGAACGTGCTCGAGGTGCTCGTCCGCCGTCTTCGCCGGAAGATCGACGACGGCTTCGAGCCGAGGCTCATCCACACGATGCGTGGCGCCGGCTATCGGCTGGGCGTGTGATCACCGCCGTCCCGCAACAACCGCTCGCGCGGCTTCGCCGCCGCCTCACGTTCTGGTACGCCGCCACGCTCAGCCTGATCCTCCTGCTGCTCGGCGCAGGGCTGTACAGCGTGATCCATTTCCAGCTCGAGCGGCAGATGGACGAGTCGCTGCTTCATGCGACGAATGAGCTGATGCGCGCAGCGCGCATTCGCGAGATGGAAGCCGCCAGCGCGCATGGAACGGTGGTGGACGCCGTCGACGAGCTGCACATCCCCGACCGCACGCTGTACCTGCTCGATTCGGCAGGCGGCCCGGTGAAGCCTGCCGAGGCGAGTGCGTGGGTGCGTGAGGCGGCGCGCCGCGCGGCGACGGGCGAGTCCGTGACGCTCGAGGCGGACTCGCGCGGCGACCACACGCTGTCGCTGCATGCGCAGCGTTTCCGTCTCCAGTCGGGGCAGCCGCTCGTCGCGGTTGCGGTGGCCGACCAGGTGGAGCTCACGAATCGGTTCGCGGCGCTCATCGCGGCGTTCGGTGGTGCGGCGATCGCGGCCATCGTGATGATCGCTGCCGGGGGCTACTTCCTCGTGGAAAAGGCCACGGCGCCGGCGGAGCGCAGCATGGCGTATACGCGGCGTTTCGTGGCGGATGCCGCACACGAATTGCGCACGCCGATCGCCGTGCTGCGCACGCGCGCGGACGCCGCGCTCCAGGAGCCACGCACACCGGAAGAATACACAATCACACTCCAGGGCATTGGCGAGGAGGCGCGCCGGCTCGGCCGTGTGGTCGACGATTTACTGCTCCTCGCGCGTGCGGATGCGGGCGAGCGACCGGTTGAACGGGTGCGCTTCTTTCTCGACGACGTGGTGCTGGATGCCACCCTCTCGTTGCGGACGCTCGCGCAGGCGGCGGGGGTCACGCTCGCCGTGGACGAGTTCGAGGAGACGCCCGTGATCGGCGATGCGAACCTGGTTCGCGAGCTCGTCGTGGTGCTCGTGGACAACGCGGTGAAGTTCACGCCCGCCGGTGGACAGGTGCGCGTGAGCGTGTCGCCCGAACCGCAGCCCATGGTCACGGTGGAGGATACCGGGCCCGGCATTCCCGCTGAGCAACTCCCGCACGTGTTCGAGCGATTCTATCGCGGCGAGGCATCGCGCCCGCGGGGCGGCGGCGCGGGGCTGGGGCTCGCGATCGCACAATGGATCGCGGAGATGCATGCCGCGAAGCTCACGCTCACCACGGTCAGCGGATCGGGTACGCGCGCAACGGTGGAATTCCCCATGGCCGCGGGCGCGTGAGCGCGCCGCGATCTGTCATAGTAGCGACAGGTCTTTTGGCTAGCGTAGGAGAGTGATGACGTCATCCGTTCGATCCCTGCTCGCCTGTGCCGTGCTGGCGGGGAGCACCGCGCATGCCCAGCTCCCGGTCACCCGCGCCGACGCCGTGCGCGCCGCGCTTGCGTCCGGAACCCGCGTCGCGCTCGCACGCGCCGATACCGCCGCCGCACTCGCGCGCCTGCTCACCGCGCGCGCGCTGCCGAACCCCACACTCGGCGCGAGCTATTCCAAGTCGCCGCCGACGAAGCACGTGACGCTCGACATCCCGGTGCTCGATGCCCTGTGGAGCCGCGGCGTGCGTGTGGGCCAGGCTGGCGCGGCAGCGCGTGCCG
>JBDSTA010000309.1:0-10062 GCA_039928475.1 Gemmatimonadaceae bacterium
GAGCTGCGGTATCACGGGGGACGTCGCCGTCACGGTGCGCGCCGTCGCCATGATGGCCGACGCGCCGCAGCGCATTCGCGAGCCAGGCACGCGCGCGCCCGAGTCATTCGTCGCACCGCCCGAGCCGCCACCGCCGAAGGCCTGACCACCTCGGCGTTCGCACACGCGCATCCGCGCGTGCTCCTGGCAGCTTCTCGTCAATCACACAATGCATTCCCTTCGCACGTACGTTTCGTACGCGGCGTCGGCGACACTCGTCGTCGCCGCGCTCGTGCTCGCACCACTCAATCGCGCCAGCGCCCAGGGCACCATGGCCGGCATGGCCATGATGATGACCCCGGACCCGCTCGGCATCTCCATGGACCGCATGGGATCAGGCACCACCTGGATCCCCGACGCCGCGCCCATTCCGTCGCTGTACTTCGCCGCGCCGGGGCACTGGGACATCACGGGACACGGCTTCGCGTTCCTCCAGTACGACAAGCAGGGTGGCTCGCGCGGCGGGCAGCAGCTCGGCTCGTTGAACTGGATGATGCTCATGGCGAGCCACACGCTGGAAGGCGGTCGCCTCCAGCTGCGCACGATGCTCAGCCTCGACGCGCTCACCGTCACGAGCAAGGGGTATCCGCTGCTCCTGCAGTCGGGCGAGGCATATGACGGACAGCCCCTTCACGACCGGCAGCACCCGCACGACTTCTGGATGGAGCTGAGCGCGCTCTACGAGCGGCCCATCACGAAGACGGTCGGCATCATGCTCTACGCCGCGCCGTCGGGTGAGCCCGCGCTCGGCCCCGTCGCCTTCATGCATCGTCCCTCGGCGATGGACATTCCAACGGCGCCCATCAGCCATCACTGGCAAGACGCGACGCACATCTCGTTCGGCGTGCTGAGCGCGGGCGTGTTCACGCATTCGTTCAAGCTCGAGGGCTCGGCATTCAACGGCCGCGAGCCCGACCAGCATCGCTTCGACTTCGAGCCCATCACGCTCGACTCGTACTCGGCGCGTGCGACACTCAATCCGGGTCGTCACTGGAGCTTCACCGCGGGCTACGGCTACCTCGCGCATCCGGAGCGACTCAATCCCGACGAGTCCATGCATCGCATCACGGGATCCGCGCTGTACGGACGCGCCCTCGGTACAGATGGCCAGTGGGCGGCGAGCGCAATCTGGGGCGCGAACAAGTCGGAAGGGCACGGCGGGCTGTCGCACGCCGTGCTGTTGGAGTCCGAGGCGGTGCTGGATGCGCGGAACACCGCGTTCGGCCGCGCGGAATTCGCGCAGAAGAGCGCCGAGGATCTGGTGATCGCGGGTGCGGGGCGGTTCGACGTCGGGACGGTGTCCGCCGGCTACATCCGCGAGCTGGGCCGGTTCGGCAGCGGCACGCTCGGTCTCGGCGTGATGGGGACGGTGAACGCCGTCCCGTCGAGCCTCGAGAATGCCTACGGTTCGCGAAATCCCCTCGGCGGGATGATCTTCCTCCGCGTGCGTCCGTTCAAGACTGCGATGGAGATGGCCGGTATGGACATGGGTGGTGGGCATCAGCACTGAGCGGTGGGTATGGCGGCTGCTTGCGGTCGCCACGCTCATCGCGCCGGTGAGGAGCGCCGTCGCGCAGCCGGTGACGCTGCGCGTGCACGTCGTCCGCGATTCTGCCGGCGGCGCGTCGCTCGACGCCGCCGTCGTGCGCGTCGCGGCGCTCGTCTCGCAGACGGGAATGGACGGCATCGCGACGCTGCGCGTGCCGCCCGGCGCGACGACCGTGTTTGTCGCGCGCATCGGGTTTCGCCCGGACTCGTTGAGCTTCTCGTTGAGCGCCGACACGCTCGTGACGCTCGCGCTGCTCGAACAGGCGAGCGCGATCGAGCGCGTCACCGTGAGCGCGACGCGCACCGATCGCCGCGTCGAGGATACACCGCTCCGGGTCGAGGTCGTGGACGAGGAGGAGGTGTCGGAGAAGACCTCGATGCGGCCGGGCTCCATCGTCATGCTGCTCGCTGAGACGGGCGGGCTGCGCGTGCAGACGAACTCCGGATCGCTCGGCAGCGCCGCGGTTCGCGTGCAGGGACTGCGCGGGCGCTACACGCTCCTGCTCGCGGACGGCTTGCCGCTCTATGGCGATGCCGGTGGACTCGGCATGCTCCAGGTGCCGCCGGTGGACCTCGCGCATGTCGAGGTGATCAAGGGCACCGCATCGGCACTCTATGGCAGCGCCGCGCTCGGCGGGGTGATCAACCTCGTATCGCGGCGCGCATCCGACGAGCGCGAGCGGCAGCTCATCGTGAACCAGACGAGTCGCGACGGCACCGACCTCGTCTTCTTCACTGCCGATCCGCTCGCGCACGGATGGAGCTCGACGCTGCTCGCCGGCGCGCATCGCCAGCGCCGGCAGGATGTGGATGGCGACGCATGGACGGACGTCCCCGGCTACGAGCGCGTGGTGGTGAGGCCGCGGCTGCACTTCGGCAACGAGGAGGGGCGCACGGCATTCGTCACCGCCGGCTTCACCGCGGAGAATCGCGTCGGCGGGACACTCGGCAACCTCAACGCGCCCGATGGCGCCCCGTACGACGAGCGACTCCGCACGCGTCGCGCCGATGCGGGCGTGCAGGGAAGGATGACGGTGAAGGAGGGGCCGCTGAAGGGCGGCATCGTGAGCGTGCGCGGCTCCGCGATGGAGCAGCAGCACGAGCACGTGTTCGGCGCGGTGCACGAGGACGACCGGCATCGCACGTGGTTCGCCGAGGCGACGATGGCGCTTCCGACAGAACACGTGCTGCCGCTCGTGGGCGTGGCGTTCCAGCACGAGTCCTATCGCGCGACGCAGTTGTCGTCGTTCAACTACGACTATGCCATCCCGGCGCTCTTCGCACAGGCCGACGTGGACGCAACGCGCCGGCTGACGCTGTCCGCCAACGTGCGTGTGGACGCGCACAGCGCGTACGGCACGTTCGTGAATCCGCGCGTCTCCGCGCTCGTGAAGGGTCCGCTCGAGGGGGCCGGTGCCGGGTGGACGCTTCGCGCGTCGGCGGGCACCGGCGCGTTCGCGCCCACCCCATTCAACGAGACGACGGACGTCACAGGTCTCTCGCCTCTCGCGCCGATTGATGGCCTGAAGGCTGAGCGCGCGCGAAGTGGCTCCGTCGACCTTGGTGGCCCGCTCGAGACAACGCTCGGGCGCGTCGAGCTGAACGCATCCCTGTTCGGCTCGATCATCGACGACGCGGTGCAGGTCGTCGACGCCACGGGCAATACGAGGTCCGGCGCGTCGCGCATTGCGCTGCGCAACGCGCCCGAGCCGACGCGCACCGGGGGCGGTGAGCTGCTGGCGCGGCTCACACGTGAGCCCTTCCGCGTGACCGCGACGTACACGCACGTGCGCGCGAGCGAATGGAACCCCGCGCAGGGAACCTCGCAGGCCACCCGGCGCGCGGTGCCGCTCGACCCGCGGCACTCGGCGGGGCTCGTCGCCAGCATGGAGCATGAGGGCGAGGACCGACTCGGCATCGAGCTGTATTACACCGGCTCGCAGCCGCTCGAGAACGATCCCGTGCTGGCGAGCGGAAAGCCGTACCTCATCGCGGGCCTGCTCGCCGAGAAGCGCTTCGGCGCCGTGCGGTTGTCGCTCAACGCCGAAAACCTGACGAACGTGCGGCAGGGCAGGTATGCTCCAGTCCTGCTGCCGCGGAGAGGTCAGGGTGGGCGCTGGACGACCGACGTCTGGGCGCCGCTCGACGGGACCGTGGTGAATGCCGTTGCACGCCTGACCTGGTGACCGTCATGTCGCGATCGATCCTGTCTGCAGCCGCGCTGCTCCTGTGTGTCGTCTCCTCGCCGTCGCGCGCGCAGCAGGCCGACTCCGCCGAGGTGTCGCGCGTCGTCGAGCGCTTTCACGATGCGCTCGCGCGTGGTGACAGCGCTGCGGCGCTCGCGCAGCTCGCGCCCGATGCGGTCATCCTGGAAAGCGGATCGTCGGAGACCGTCGCGGACTACCGCTCGCACCACCTGCCCGCGGACATCGAGTACGCGCGGGCGGTGAAGAGTGTCCGCACGCCCACGCGAGTGGCGGTGCAGGGCGGCATGGCCTGGGTTTCCGCGACGAGCGTCACGCAGGGCACGTTCAAGGAACGGCCGGTGAACTCCGCAGGCGTCGAGCTGATGGTGCTCGTGAAAACGACGAGTGGATGGCGCATCAGCGCCATCCACTGGTCGTCGCGTCGTCGCAGCTGAACCGCTGGTACAGCAGGGACAGCACTTCGTGGAGCAGCGCCGCCGGAACGTTGCTGAACGACAGGCGCATGAACGGGGCTTGACTTACGCCGCGCAATGCTGAAAAATCAGCCAGTTGATTTTTCAACAGAATGCTCCACCGGCATCCAAACCAAGCGGAAACCGGAATTCCGCTATCCAGCCGCCGGTTCTCATCCCCCACCCGCAATCGCTTCCGCATGCGCGTCGCGTTCCTCGCCCTGTTCCACGTCCTGTTCATCGCCGCCTCCGCTTCCGCCCAGCAGGCGAAGCCGCAACCGCCGACTGCCAACGCAGTACGCGCCGAACGGGCGCCAGCCATCGATGGCAAGGAGGCCGACGACATCTGGCGCACCGCGCCCGCGACCACGGACTTCCTCGAGTTCATGCCGCGGGAGGGGAAGGAGCCGCGCTTCAAGACCGAGTTCAAGGTCGCGTACGACGACCGGAGCCTCTACGTCTTCGTCCGCGCGTACGACTCGCATCCGGACAGCATCATGACCGCGCTCACGCGCCGAGACGTGCGCGGGCCGTCCGACCAGCTCAAGGTCATGATCGACTCGTACAACGACCGCCGCTCCGGATTCGAGTTCGCCGTGAACCCGGACGGCGTGAAGCGCGACTACGCCATGTACAACGACTCGCAGGAGGACGGCGCGTGGGATGGCATCTGGGACGCCGCCACGCGCATCGACTCACTCGGATGGACGGCCGAGTTCCGCATCCCGTTCTCGCAGCTCCGCTACTCCACGAAGCAGGAGCACACGTTCGGCTTCGCGATCTGGCGCGACATCGAGCGCTACAAGGAGCGCACGAGCTGGCCGCTCTACCGCCCCACGCAATCGGGCATCTCCTCGCAGCTCGGCTATCTCGGCGGCGTGCGCGACATCACGCCCTTCCATCGCCTCGAGATCGTGCCCTACGCGGTCGCGAAGAACTCGTCCATCACGCGCCCCTCGGCGACGAGCGCGTCGCCGTACGATCGTACGCAGGCCTTCTCCGCCGGCGCTGACCTCAAGTACGGCATCACGCCCAACCTCACGCTCGACGCCACGGTGAACCCCGACTTCGGCCAGGTCGAGGCGGATCCGTCGGTGGTGAACCTCTCGGCATTCGAGACGTTCTTCCAGGAGCGGCGGCCCTTCTTCATCGAGGGCACGGGACTCTACTCGTTCGGCATCAACTGCAGCAGCGTCAATTGCGGCGGCGAGGGACTGTTCTATTCGCGCCGCATCGGGCGCTCGCCGCAGCTCTACGGCCGCTACGCCGACGTCGAGTCTCCCAACACCACGCCGATCATCGGCGCCGCGAAGCTCACGGGCCGGGTGGGCAAGGGGCTCAACGTCGGGGTGCTCGAGGCAGTGACGGGCCGCGTAAGGGGGACACTCGATCGCACGACGGAGCCGAGGACGAACTACACCGTGTTGCGGAGCGTGCAGGAGCTGCGCGGCGGCGCGACGAGCGTCGGCATCATCGCGACCGCGGTGAATCGCTCGCTCGACTCCTGGTCGGACAACTTCCTGCGGCGCGACGCGTACGCTTACGGCGGCAACCTCACGCATCGTTTCGGCAAGAGCCGGTACGAGCTGACGGCGAACGCGACGAGGAGCCTCGTGCGAGGATCGGCGCAGTCCATCGCCAGCACGCAGCTCAGCTCCGTGCATCTCTACCAGCGCCCCGACGCGGGACTCACCTACGACCCCACGCGCACATCGCTCGGCGGCGACGAGGAGCAGGTCACGCTCGGAAAGTTCGGCGGGAACATGATCCACTGGCAGAGCGCGTACGATCGCCGCTCCGAGGGATTCGAGATCAACGACCTCGGCTTCCTCCAGCGCGCGAACCAGCAGACGTTCAGCAACTGGATGCAGTTGGGCTGGCGCAAGCCGACACGACTCTACCGCTCCGCGACGGCCAACTTCAACGCGTGGGGCTTCTGGACGATCAACGGACTCCAGACCGAGCGCGCGGTGAACTCGAACTGGCACCTCAACCTCGCGAACAACATGTGGCTGCACGCTGGTGCCACGCACAGCCGGCTCGGCGAGACCTACTGCGACAACTGCGCGCGCGGTGGGCCGGCGGTGCGCCGGTCCCCGCAGCTCACGGGGTTCGTTGGGTGGCAGGGCGACGACCGCGGACACTTCGTGCCGGGCGTCTTCTTCAACTTCGGCCGCAGCGACGACGGGCGCGGTGGATACACGGACATCAACCCGACGCTCACGATCATCCCGATGTCGCAGCTCCAGCTCGAGCTGTCCGCGGACTTCTTCAGGAATCGCGACAACACGCAGTGGCTCGGCAACTTCGCGGACGCGAGCGGCGTGACGCATTACGCATTCGCGCGCCTCGTGCAGGACCAGCGCTCCGTCGGGATTCGCGCGAGCTACACCGCGACGCCGACGCTGAGCCTCCAGCTCTACGCGGCGCCGTTCGTGAGCCGAGGCGAGTACAGCGCCGTGCGGGAGTTGAGCGCGACGCCGCGTGCGTCCTCGTATGACGCGCGCTACGCGACGTATGCGCCGCCCGCTGGCACGTCGATGGGCTTCGACGTGCTCCAGCTCCGCTCGACGAGCGTGGCGCGATGGGAATTCCGGCCGGGCTCCACGGTGTTCGCGGTGTGGACGCACGGCCGTGACGGGTTCGACCCGCATTTCCGCGAGCGCGGCTTCCGCGACGAGTACAACGACCTGTTCGCGCTGCACCCGGTGAACACGTTCCTGGTGAAGCTGGCGTACTGGTTGAACTGAGGAAGCCAGGAAGTCGGGAAGTCAGGAAGTCAGGAAGTCAGGACGTCAGGAAGTCAGGACGTCAGGACCTGACATCCCGACATCCCGACACCCTGACTTCCTATATTCAGGGATGCCCACCACGAACCAGCACGGCATCAGTCGAAACAAGGCGTATGCCGTGCTCGCACTCGGCGTGTTCGCCATCGGCTGGTCGGCGCTCTTCGTCCGCTGGTCCGGCGTGCCGGGGTGGACGTCGGCGTTCTGGCGCATGACCATCGCGCAGCTCGTATTCGTGCCGTGGGCGCTCGCGTCGCGCAGCACGATGCCGAAGCCGGGCCCCGCCGCCATGCGCGACGCGGCGATCGCCGGCGTGTTCTTCGCCGTGGACCTCGCGCTCTTCAACTCCGCGGTGATGATGAGCTCCGCGGCGAACTCCACGCTGCTCGGCACCAACGCGCCCATCTTCGTCGCGCTC
Source organism: Gemmatimonadaceae bacterium (assembly GCA_039928475.1). Classification (GTDB taxonomy): domain Bacteria; phylum Gemmatimonadota; class Gemmatimonadetes; order Gemmatimonadales; family Gemmatimonadaceae; genus AG11. The sequence goes on from JBDSTA010000309.1 coordinate 7,454, forward strand.
GGCGCGTGGCTGCTCTATCGCGACAGGCCGACGCGCCGCTTCTGGGCCGGCTTCGCGCTGAGCTTCGCGGGAATGGTCGCCATCGTCGGCACCGACGTGCTCCGGCATCCGCAGCTCGGCTTCGGCGACACGCTCGCCCTCACGGGGGCCGCCTGCTATGCGGGCTACCTGCTGTACGTTCGTCGCGCGCGGCAGACGATGGACGCGCTGAGCGTGAGCGCCGTGTCCGGCGTCGCGGCGGCGTTGACGCTGCTCGTCATCTGCCTCGCCCTGCGCACGCCGCTGTGGGGCTACTCGGCGAAGAGCTGGTCGGCGATGCTCGGCCTCGCGCTCGTCACGCAGGTGGTGGGGCACCTCTCCGTGGCGTACTCGCTCGGGAGGTTGCCGGTGTCGGTGACGTCCATCGCGCTGCTCGGCCAGGCGCCGATCACCGCGGTACTGGCAGTGCCGCTGCTCGGCGAGCGGCTGGGGGCGATGCAGTTCCTCGGCGGCGGGCTAGTGCTGGCCGGGATCTTCGTGGTGAATCGCACACCACACCGCCCTGAGACGGACGAGCTGCCGCTGCTCGAGTGATGTATTCCGGGTGAAGCGAGGAACCTGAACCGCGAAGTACAGGTTCCTCGCTTCGCCCGGAATGACAGACGGCTAGAAGCGCAGCGCGAAGGTGATCGGGATCGACTGGTAGGAGCCGTCGGTCTGGCTGATGCGCTTGTACCGCACGTCGACGCGAGCGCCGAGCGTGCCGAGCCCGAACTCGAGACCACCGCCGACGTTGAAGCCGAACTTGTTCTCGCTGTCCGAGATCGTGGTGCTACCGGACTTCGCTTCGGCCTTGATGTGCGAGAAGCTCGGGCCGGCGGTGATGTACGGCGACACCGGGCTCGGGCCCGACATCGGGAACCAGAGCACGCCGTTGGCATTCACGCCAAGGTCGGTGAACTTCGCGTCGAAGCCACTCACCTGCTGCTTGGAATCGAAGCTCGCGTAAAGGCCTTCGGCGCGGAAACCGAACTGCGTCGTCGGCACCTTGAGGTCGAGCGCGACGCCCGCCGTGTAGCCGACCTTGATCTGGTCGCTGCCATCGCCGGTGGGGATGACGCCCCCGGCAAAGACGGAGAACTTGATCGGTGCGCTCACCTGCGCATGGGCGACGTGTGCCGTGGCGACGAGCGCGGAGAGGGCGACGATGTGACGGATCTTCATGAGGCTTAGCTCCATGGTTCGAGATCCGCATAATGTAGTAGAGTCCGCTCCCTCACGCACGAGTGGGGCACCCGACGGCGCGTTCCGTGCACATCCATAGCTGCAATGGCACACATCATCGCCAGGGAGTGCCCTCTCGCGGGTGCACTCGCTGATCGTCTTCGGGGATCGCAGCGGGAGCTGACGGCGCACTGGCTCGAGCGGATCGCCGAGCGTGTGTCGCTGGACCCCAATCGTGTCTTTCCCACCGACGAGCTGCTCGACCACGTGCCGCTGCTCATCGCCGGCATCGCCGACTATCTCGAGGAGCCGTCGGCCGAAGTGAGCATCGACATGCCGGTGGTGGGGAAGGCGCGCGAGCTCGGCGCGCTGCGCTACTCGCAGGGCTTCGACGCTTACGAGATCCTGAAGGAGTACGAGATCCTCGGCGGCATCCTGTTCTCGTACCTGGCCGACGCCGCGGACGAGATGAAGGAGCCATGCGCGAAGAGCGAGCTGCTTTCCTGTGGGCAGCGGCTCTTCCGCGCGATCGCGATCATCCAGGAGACGACGACCACGCACTTCCTCCGCCTGGCGAACGAGCAGGTGAAGGAACGCGAGGAGCGGATCCGCACGTTCAATCGTGCCGTGTCGCACGAGATCAAGAATCGCATCGGCACGATCCTCGGCGCGAGCGACATGCTGTACGAGCTGCCGGACATGTCGCCGGCGGACCGTGCAAAGTTCGTGGAGATCGTGCGTCGCAACGCGCGGCAGATGCAGAGCTCCGTGGCGAACATCCTCGCCGTAGGTCGCAGCTCGCATGACGCGCGTCAGCAGCGTCACGTGCGCCTTCGCGCCGCGGTGAACGAGGCGATGCGCCAGGTGCGCGAGGCCGCGCAGGCGTCTGCGGTGGACATCCGCGTCGCGCCGGATCTCGCGGATGTGGAGGTGAATGCGTCCGCGGTGGAGCTGTGCCTCACGAACTACCTCTCGAACGCGATCAAGTACGCCGATCGCGGGAGCGCGGAGCGCTGGGTGGAGGTGAGTGCACATCGCGAGGTGAACGCGGCGTCGTCACCCGAGACGGTGATTCGCGTGCGTGACAACGGGCTCGGTGTGCCAGTGGAGCAGCGCGAGCAGTTGTTCTCGCGATTCTTCCGCGCCCACGAGACGATCACGGAGGTGGAGGGCACGGGGATCGGCCTGAGCATCGTGAGGGAGACCGCCGAGGGGCTCGGTGGTCGTGCGTGGGCGGAGTTTCCGGAGGAGGGGTCTGTGTTCTGCTTCTCGTTGCCGGACAGACGAGGCGGGGTGGGGGGAGAGCGGGGGCGGAGGCGCGAAGAGTCTGAGGCGCATCCCGAAACGACGGGTAGCTAGTTAGCTCGAGCACCTTCGGCGCGGACCATAACTACGCACGCTGTGCG
>JBDSTA010000310.1:0-6782 GCA_039928475.1 Gemmatimonadaceae bacterium
AAACCGTCAGCGAAAAGAACCGGTCTCAGTACCCTGAAATGTTGTCCATCCACGTATTCGGCATCATCGTGTAGCGAGCCAGCGAGCTCGTCGCCTTCTGCACCGAGCACGCGTCGTAGACGTAGGACTTCTGTCCGTTCGCGACCGCGTTGTCGCCCGCGCTCGACAGCGTCGGATGCGAACCGATCAGGTTGTCGAGACCACTGATCGTCGCGCCACCCGACACGTTGTTTCCGTTGGACGTCAGCACGCCACCCACGAGGATGACGCCGTCCCACTGGTTGCTGCCGTTGATGTCCAGGTCGCCGTCGATGATGAGGAAGCCGCGCCCCTTGTTCGGCAGCGGCCACGGCTGCACGGCCGCAGACGTGACGTGGATGACCGGCCAGTAATTCGTGTCCGAGGCAAACGTCCCGACGCTCGGGAAGGTGCCGCCCGGGATGGTGATGTCAGCGGGCATGGCCGAGCCGTTCTTGATCGCGGCCCAGTCCATCTTCATCGCGCTGGACTCCTGGGCGAAGGTTCGCATGGTGTCGTACGGCGGGTTGCCGGTGGGCTGGAACGAATTGCCTTGCACCCGCACGTCGGCCTCTGCCGGCACGCTCACGCCCGCGACGGCTGATGCAACGCCGCAGCGGTCCACGCCGTCGATCTCGCCCTGTCCGTTCTTGGTCATGCCGGAGAGGCTCGTCCACGCGCCCTGCACGTTCATCGTCGTCTTGTTCCACGTGACGAATACGCCAACAGTGCGCGTTGCCTTGACGCTGCGCCCCGCGCCGCCACCGACCGTGCCCTGCGCGTCCGTACCCGTGGAGGTGACGAAGTACGTTCCCTTCCCCGTGACGGTGTTCACCGACACTGGCGTGGAGCGCACGATGGCAGAGCCGCTCGCGAACGAGACATACACCGTCTCGCGCACGGTGGGCAGCGTGTCGAGGTTGGCCGCGAGCGGCGACCCGTTGGGTGGGCGCGTCGCGTTCACCGCCCAGCAGTGCGGGCAGAAGACCGTCCCGGTCTTCTCCTTGCGCCGGATGAGGAACGTCTCGAGTCCCTGCTGCGCGTAGCTGTACGCGCGCGCCTGCGCCCGCTGGGACATCGTCGTGCTGATCTCGCTCGAGGTCATCGCGAAGCCGGCGACGAGCCCCATCGTGAGGAGCGCAAGTACGACGATCGCGAGCGGAAGGGCGAACCCATCACGGCGGGTCGCCGGAGTCGCCTGAGCGTCCTCGGAATGTGGCTGGGTCATGGTCATTGGTTCTTGGTGTTTTTGAAGAAGACCGCTGTCGTCACGGCCGCGTTCTGGGGCTTGGTACGTCCGGGCACGGTGTCGGGGCTCTGTGCCGGAAGCTGGATCTGGAAGCCGCGCACCGTGTTGTAGCTCGCCGCGGCAGGTGCGGTGAGGTTCGGGCGGTCCAGGGACTGGGAAGGATTCGTGTAGTACGCAAAGCGCGCCGTCGTGGCGAAGGGCGCAATGAGCTCCTCCGACAGCGTGTCCGTGTTCGCACGTCCGCGGATCACGCGATACAGGCCGTACGCGCCAGGGTACATGCCTGAGTTCTTGAATTCGTACGTGACGGTATGCCACACGAACACGGGCGCGCCAACGGTTGCGCCAGCTGGCGGCGCGGGGCTCACGATCACGACCTTTCCTGACCGGCCATTCGACGTGATGGTGTCCGCCCACAGGTTCGGACCGCCATGGCAGCGGCTCACGTTGGCGCTCTGGATCGTATCGGATGACGTCGGCGTCGTATAGGCGTAGATCCCCGTCGTCACATCGCGCACGGCGTAGCCGTTGTACTTGGCCGCCGCCATCTGGAACGAATCCACCGGCACGAGCGCGAGCACGGCGTTCGTCGCATTCAGCTCGCACACCACCCCGAACACGAGCGGCACCTTCACGTCGATGCGGCGGTTGTTCGTCGCATCGAGGTACGCCACGCCACCGAAGTCCTGCGTCATGCGCAGGTCGGTGATGAGGATGTTCATCGCCGAGCGAGCGGCGGCACGGGCGCGCCGGCTGCCGTTGTCCAGCTGGAACGAGCGGGCCTGGCCGAGGATCAGCTTCGTCATCGAGATGCCAAGGATGGCCACGATGACGAGTGAGGTGATGATCTCGAGGACGCTGAAGCCGCGACGGGCTCTGGTCATTGGGCGTCTCATGGTCCGGTATTCAGTGCGTTGTACGTCGGCGGCTTCGCGCGGCGGATCGTCACGACCTGCGCCGTCTGCCCGATGATCCTCGGCGTCACCGTCAGCGTGATCTTCTTGTACTTGGACGTCCCGCTGGCGCTCGTCGAGTCAGGGTCCACCACGTAGGTCCACACGTACCAGTTCGCGCCCGACTTCACGGAGTCGCGCACGAGGTAGGTGGTCAGCGAGTCGTACAGCATCGACTCCGCGCGGTTCACTTCCTGGTACACGGTCGCCTGCTTCTGCTCCGAGTACGCCACGCCACGCTGGCGCGCCGCCATGCGGGTGCTGAGGCCGGTGAGCGCCGTGAGTGCCATGGCGAGCAGCGTGCACGCCACGACGATTTCAATGAGCGAGATGCCGGCGCGCGCTCGGGGAATGCGCGAGGGCAGGCCATTCCTGCGGGAAGACGTCACTTGATCCTCACCATGCCGCCACGCGTCATGCGCAGTGTGCGGCCGTAGAGTGCGTTGTTCTTGCTATAGATGCCCATGCGCAGGCTGAGCGTATCGGCTGACAGTCCCGACGGCAGGATGTCCAGGGTGTTGCGGCTCACGGAGAAGTAGTCCAGCTGGAGATCTCCGGTCTTGAACTGGCGCGTGCGGTACTTGAGCGTGGTATCGGCGCGCTCGGCGATCGAGAACGTCAGCTTGGTGCTGTCGAACAACAGGCGCATCGGGGTGCGCTGGCGGGCGGCGAGCGCGAAGGCCTGCTCGATGTCCGCGCTCATGATCGCCACGGCCTTCTGCACGCGATCGCGCCGAATCGTGTCGCCCACGGAGCGGATGGCGATCGCCGTCACGATGCCGACGAGCACGAACACCATGAGCATCTCGATCATGGTGAAGCCCCGTCGCTCGCTGCGATGACGCCGTGTGCTGCTCGCCCCGGAGACGTACCGGACGGCGTGGCGCGATTCGAGCGAATGTCGCATATATCCTTGCGTTACCGAAGTTTAGGCTGCGCGGTGACGGCAGCTGCGGAGTGCCGTTCCCGTATTGATCCAGACGACCCAGCCGCACGAAGTGATACCTTCCGATTGGCCTGTAATACCGCGCAAGCCGAACAGTCAGCGTCCCAAGCGAACTTATCTGTGACCCGAATCACGAAGCTCGGTATCATCGGCGCCGGCACCATGGGCAGCGGCATCGCCGCCCTCGCCGCGTCGGCAGGTATCCCCGTGGTACTGCTCGACATAGCCGCCCCTGAGGGCGACAGGAGCTTCCCCGCGAAGTCAGGCCTCGAACGAGCGAAGAAAGCGCGCCCCGCCGCCTTCATGGACGTCGCCCGGGCCTCACTCATCACTATCGGCAACCTCGAGGAATCCCTGGACCTCCTGGGCGATTGCGACCTCGTCCTCGAGGCCATCATCGAGCAGCCCGCGCCCAAGCAGGCCCTCTACGCCCGGCTCGAGCCGCTCCTCAAGCCCGGTGCGATCGTCGCATCGAATACGTCCGGCATCCCGATGTCGGTTCTCCTCGAAGGGCGAAGCGAGGGCTTCCGTCGCCGCTTCCTCGGGATGCACTTCTTCAACCCGCCGCGGTACCTGCACCTCCTGGAGCTCATCCCTACGCCGGAAACGGCGCCAGAGGTGCTGGACGCGGCGCGCCGGTTCTCCGAGGTCGTCCTCGGAAAGGGCATCGTCCTCGCGAAGGACGTCCCCGGCTTCGTCGCCAACCGACTCGGCGTCTACGGCATGGTCGCCGCCATGAAGGGCCTGATGGAGTCCGACCTCACCATCGACGAGGTGGACGCCCTCACCGGTCCGCTGCTCGGCCGCGCGAAGAGCGCGACCTTCCGCACCGCCGACATCACGGGGCTCGACGTCCTGCTCCATGTCTCGAAGGGGCTCAGTGCCAGCACGGGCGAGGACTTCAGCATGCCCGACTGGGTGCAGAAGCTGGCCGCGAGCAACCGGCTCGGCGACAAGACCGGGGGCGGCTTCTACAAGAAGGTGGGCAAGGACATCACGACGCTCGACTGGAAGACGCTCGAGTACGGCCCGCAGCAGAAGATCGACGACCCGGCGCTCGCGGCGCTGATGAAGCAGCCGCTCGAGCAGCGCCTGCCCATGGCCGAGAAGCTGCCGGGCAAGTACGGCGAGTTCGTGCGCAACTACCTGCTGCGCATGTCGCACTACGTGCTCGCGACCACGCCGTCCATCGCGTACGACATCGCGTCGGTGGATCGGGCGATCGAATGGGGCTACGCGTGGGACGCGGGCCCCTTCCAGCAGATGGACGCGCTCGGCCACGACGTCCTGCGCGAGGGGTTCGAGCGGCTTGGCCTGTCGGTGCCGCCCCTCCTCGCGTCACTGAAGGGCGATTCCTTCTATCAGAAGGGCGAGGCCGGCTGGAACCAGCTGGCCCTCGATGGCGGGTCGGAGCCCGTGCCGCCCGTCCCGGGCCAGATCTCGCTTGAACTGCTGCGCGCGCGGAAGGGCGCGGTGCTGGAGTCGTCGAAGGACGCGAACCTCCTCGACCTCGGGGACGGCGTGCTGCTGCTGGAAGCGCGCAGCAAGATGAACACGATGGGCGCCGGCGTGCTCGGCATGCTGCGCACGGGGCTCGATCGCGTCGCGACCGGCAAGTACGTCGGGCTCGTGATCGGCAACGACGACCCGCGCGCGTACAGCGCGGGTGCGGACCTGATGTCAGTGGTGGGCCAGGTGCAGGCAAAGGACTGGAAGGGGCTCGACGAGATGGTGCGCTATTTCCAGGAGGGTGCGCAGCTCGTGCGTCGCGCGCCATTCCCGGTCGTCGCCGCGCCATTCGGGCTCACGCTCGGCGGCGGATGCGAGTACGCGCTGCATTGCGATCGCATCCAGGCACACGCGGAGCTCTACATGGGCCTCGTGGAGGCGGGGGTCGGCCTCATTCCCGCCGGTGGCGGTACGAAGGAGTTGCTGTTCCGCTTCACGGAGGCGCTCGCACCGTACGATGAAGCGGATCCGTTCGAGGCGGTGAAGCGCGCGTTCAAGGTGATCGCGATGGCGACCACGAGCACGAGTGCGCTGGAGGCGCGCGCGCTCGGCTTCCTGCGTCCCGTGGCGGATCGCATCACGATGAATCGCGACCGGCTGATTGCCGACGCGAAGGCGCGCGTGCTCGACCTCGCGCCCGACTACGTGCCGCCCGTGCCGCGCACGATCACGGCGCTGGGTAAGGAAGCGTTGGGCAACCTGCACTACGCTGGCTGGGCGATGCACGAGGGCGGCGCGATCACGGATCACGAGGTCCGCATCGCGAGCGAGCTCGCGTACGTGCTCTGCGGTGGCGACGGTCCGCCACGCACGGTGACGGAGCAGGACATCCTCGACCTCGAGCGCGAGGCATTCCTCAAGCTGCTGGGAACGAAGGAAACGCAGGAGCGGATTGGTTACATGCTGAAGACGGGCAAGCCGCTACGTAATTAGAGCGCTTGGCCATTCGATGACTTTTTCGCCGCCAATTGTAAGCAGGGACTGAAATGCCAGATAACAACGAAGTCGTGATCGTCTCCGCCGTTCGCTCGGCGGTCGCGAAGGGGAAGAAGGATGGCGCGCTCGCCGCGACGCATCCCATCGAGCTCAGCGCGCTGCTCATGAAGACCGCCGTCGAGCGCGCGGGTGTCGATCCAGCCATGATCGACGACGTCGCGTGGGGCTGCGCGATGCCCGAGGCGTCCCAGGGACTCAACGTCGCGCGCCTCAGCGCGCTGCGCGCCGGCTTCCCCGTCGAAGTCCCGGCGCAGACCATCAATCGCTTCTGCTCGTCGGGTCTGCAGACGGTGGCCAACGGCGCCATGCAGATCATGAGCGGCATGGCGGACGTCGTGCTCGCGGGCGGTGTGGAGATGATGAGCCAGGTGCCCATGTCGGGCTATCACGCGCGCCTCGACCCCGACGCGATGGAGTCGTACATCGGCATGGGCTTCACGGCGGAACGCGTGGCCGACCGATGGAAGGTGAGTCGCGCCGACCAGGACGCATGGGCGCTGCGTTCGCAGAAGAATGCGGCGGCCGCGGTGGCCAGCGGCCGCTTCGTAAGCCAGATCGTTCCCGTGCCCGTCGAGAAGGTGACGTGGAATGGCACGGAGAAGCAGGTGCAGTCGCTCGAGTTCAAGACCGACGAGCTGCCGCGCGCGGAAACCACTGCAGAGGGACTCGCCAAGCTGCGTCCGGCGTTCAAGACGAATGGCACGGTGACGGCGGGCAACGCAAGCCCGTACTCGGACGGCGCGTCGGCGCTGCTGCTCATGCGTCGCTCGGTCGCCGACGCGCAGGGACTGAAGCCGCTCGCCCGCTTCGTCAACTTCGCCGTCGCCGGTGTGGATCCCGATGTGATGGGTGTCGGCCCCATCAAGGCGGTGCCGAAGGTCCTCGAGCGCGCGGGCATGTCGCTGAAGGACATGGACCTCATCGAGTTCAACGAGGCGTTCGCGGCGCAGGTGCTCGCCGTGATGCGCGAACTCGGCATGCCGGAAGATCGCGTGAACGTGAACGGCGGGGCGATCGCGCTCGGCCATCCCCTTGGTGCGACGGGTGCAAAGCTGACGACGCAGCTCGTACACGAGCTCGGGCGCCGCGGCGGCGGGACCGGCCTGGTGAC
>JBDSTA010000311.1:0-5693 GCA_039928475.1 Gemmatimonadaceae bacterium
GGCGATGCCACGCGCGCCGGTGTGATTCGCGACGACGTCGGCGCTCTCGACGAAGAAGGCATCGATCGTGGGGACGTCGCCGATCGTCGGCACCTTGTAGTCATGCAGCGTCGGGTTCATCGAGAGGCCCAGCGACGCATCGAGCACGCGCTCCTCGAACAGCGCGTAGCCGAGCCCCTGGATGATGCCGCCCTCGAGCTGGCTCTCGGCGAGCGTCGGGTTGATGATGCGCCCCGAGTCATGCGCGCTCGTGATGTGCAGCACGCGCACGCGCCCCGTCTCGACATCCACCTCGACCTCGGCGAACTGCGCGGCGAACGCGAAGATCGCCGTGTCCTGCGGATTCGCGCCGCGGCTGCCCTGGCCCATGATCATCACGTCGCCGAGCTTCCGGCCCACCTGCGCGAGCGTCATCGAGCGCTCGTCGTCAAGAACCGACACCACGCTGTCCTTGAGCGAGAGGCGCTCGACGTCGCAATCGAGCAGCGCGGACGCCGCCTCGAGCACCCGCGTGCGCGCTTCCATCGCCGCGACGCGCACGGCCGGACCAACAGACGCCGTGGTCATCGACCCCCACGAGTTCCCCGCGTACGGCGTGCGCTCGGTGTCACCGAGCACGGTGCGCACGTCGGCCAGCCGCGCACCGAGCGACTCGGCGGCGATCTGTGCGAAGACGGTGCGCGAGCCCGTGCCCAGGTCCTGCGTACCGGTGAGGACGTCCACCGTGCCGTCGGGATTGATGCGCACGGTGGCGTAGGCCGGAGGGCCGCCGCCGGCGCCCCAGATCTGGGACGCCATGCCGACGCCGCGACGCAGGCGCGTGCCATGGGCGCGCGTCGCCGCCGCCTCGACGCGGCGGTGCGTCCAGTTGAATCGCGCGGCGCCTTCGTCGTAGCAGCGGTCGAGATGCTTCGCCGAGTACGGGCGCTGCTTCTCCTGGTCGCGCGGGGCGTAATTGCGGCGTCGCAGCTCGAGCGGGTCGACGCCGAGCTCGCGCGCGAGCGCATCCATCGCGCACTCGAGGGCGAACGCGCCTTCCGCGTGGCCGGGCGCGCGGAAGGAGTCCATCGCGCCCGTGTTGAGGAAGACGAATGTCTCGCTCGTGCGCACGTTGTCGCACTGGTAGAGCTCGTGGAAGATCTTCGCCGGGCTCGCGAACCATCCACTGTATCCGTAGGCGATCTCGATGTCGGCAGACAGCGCGAGCAGTGCTCCATGCGCGTCGGCCGCGATGCGCACGCGCTGGCGCGTCGCGGCGCGATTGCCTGCGTCGGTCTGCTCTCCCTCGCGATCGAGGATGCAGCGCACTGGGCGGCCGAGCTTCCGCGCGAGCGCAATGGCGGCGTAGGTGTTCGCGGCCGCGTAGTTCTTCGCGCCGAAGCCGCCGCCCATGAACTCCTTCATCACGCGCACGCGATTGAGCGGCAGCTTGAAGGCGCGCGCGATGTCCTTCCGCACCTGGAAGATGCCCTGCGTGCTCTCCCACACGGTGAGGTCGTCGCCCATCCATTCGGCGACGGTGCCATGCGGCTCGAGGGGCGAGTGCAGGGCGCAGGGCGTGAGGTACTCGCGCTCGACGACGATCGCGTCGTCCCGCGCGAATGCAGCGTCCGCGTCGCCACGGTGCGCTGTGCGCGGCTGGCTGCGCGGCACGTTGCCGGATGGCTTCACGCGTGGTGCGTCGCCGGCGAGCGCGACGTCGAGCGTGACGGCGTGCGGCGTGGCCTCCACCGCGAGCGACACCAGGGCGCAGGCTTCGCGCGCGAGATCGGGCGTGTCGGCACAGAGGGCTGCGAGCGGTTGGCCGGCCCAGTGGATGGACTCGTCGAAGAGCGGCGCGCCCATGTGGTTGATGCCCGTGACGTCGGCCGCGGTGAGCGCGCCCCGCACGCCGGGGAGTGCGAGCGCGCGCGTGAGGTCGAGGCGAACGACGCGCCCATGGGCGATGGGCGCGCGCACGAAGGCCGCATGCAGCATGGCGGGGCGGATCAGGTCCGCGGTGTAGCGCGCGCGGCCGGTGACCTTCTCGAGCGCGTCGGCGCGCGGCACGCGTTGCCCGACGATGTCGAGGACGGCGTCGTCGCCCCAGGGCGCCGGCTCGAGATCGGGCAGCTCGACGACCTTGATCTCCTCGCGGCCCTCGATCTCCACCTTCGTGGACTGGAAGCGGGTGGGCTTCGTCATCGCGCGGCCTGCGTGCGCATGGTGGCGGCCGCGTCGCGGATGGCGCGACGAATCTTGGGATAGGTGCCGCAGCGGCAGAGGTTGCCGCTCATGGCCGTGACGATGTCGTCGTCGGAGGGATCGGGATTCCGCGCGAGCAGCGCGACGGCCGCGATGAGCTGCCCGGGGGTGCAGAACCCGCACTGGAGGGCGTCCGCGTCGATGAACGCGCGCTGGAGAGGGTGCAGGGCACCCTGGCTGGCAAGGCCTTCGACAGTCGTGACCTCGCGGTTTTCGCAGCCAGCCGCGAGGGTGAGGCAGCTATAGGCGAGGCGTCCATCCACGAGCACGGTACACGCGCCGCATTCACCGCGCGCGCATCCGAGCTTCGTGCCGGTGACCTGGAGTCGCTCTCGCAACACCGTGAGCAGGGTCTCGTGCCCTGCGACGGGGAGGTCGTGAACCTCCCCATTGACCGTCAGTCGCACATGCCCTCCGTGGCGGTCCGGGGCCGCGGGTGCTCCCGTTGCCGCATCGGTGCATTATCTTAGCCTGAGCGCCAACTCTTCGCAGTATCTCCTGAGGCGGTCCATGCCCTACGTCATTACCGAAGCCTGCATCAACACCAAGGACAAGGCGTGTGTCGACGTCTGCCCGGTGGATTGCATTTATGAAGGTGAAAGCCAGCTCTATATCCACCCCGACGAGTGTATCGATTGCGGGGCCTGTGAGCCGGAGTGTCCCGTGACGGCGATCTTCCCCGAGGAGGACGTGCCGGCGCAGCAGAAGGAGTACATCCAGCTCAACCGCGACGTATTCAAGAGCGACAATCCACCCGGCCGCCCGACGCGCTAGGCGGCGAGGGGGCGGCGCGATGCTTCGCGCCCTGACCTTCGACTACTGGGACACGCTCTATGAGGGTGGCGCGCTGCCGGAGCGCGTCGCACTGCGCCGCACGGCAGTCGGCGCACTGCTCGGCGCCTACGGGCGCGACCTTCCCGCGGACCAGCTCCGCGCGCTGTACGAGGAGTCCGGCCGCGAGGCGCAGCGCTGGTGGAGCGAGGAGCACCGCGGGTACCGGACGGACGACCGCCTGCGCTGGATCCTCGAGCGCGCGGCCGTGACCCCACGCGACGGGTGCGAGCACGTCGCGACGGCAGCGGATGCCGTGGACAATGCGCTCCTCATGCTGCCGCCGGCGATGCTCGTGGGGGCGTGGCAGATGCTGCGGACGCTCTCGCGGCGGTACGTGCTCGCGGTCATCAGCGACACGGGCTTCGCCTCCGGCCGCGCGCAGGACCGCCTGCTGGAGAAGGACGCGGCGCGGGGATTCTTCGCGTCGACGATCTACTCGATGGACGTGGGGCATGCGAAGCCGCGCCCGGAGATCTTCGCCGCGGCCGTGGCGGAGCTGCACCTGGAGCCTGGCGACATCCTGCACATCGGCGACAACGAGCGAACGGATGTCCGCGGCGCGCTGGCGGCGGGTTTCAGGGCGATCCGGCTGGATGTGGTCCGGGACGGCGGACCGTCAGAGGCGGAATTCGTCGCGCGGTCGTTCGAGGAGCTGACGGCGTACCTGGCGAAAAGCTGACCGCGGCGCGCTCCGCGCGCGCGCTGAGAGACCGCTCGGCGCTCCGCGCGGCCCTCAGAGACCGCTCGGCGCTCCGCGCCTCGCTGTGAGAGTCGAGACCGCCGCGCTGCGCGCGGCTGTGAGCCTGCCACTGCGATGTCGGATGTCCCGGGCTGGCCTACAGTGCGCCGGAGGCGCGCGGTCTCACAGCAGCCGCGCGCAGCGCGCCACGGTCTCACAGCACCGCGCTCAGCGCGATGCGGTCTACCAACCAGCTCGTTGCTTCGCGAAAAAAAGTCCGCCGATCACCAGGTACTGCAGGAACGTGCTGATCTCGCTGCGCCACGCCTCGGCCCAGTGGTGCTCGCCCTCCTCGTCCGTGCCCGGCGGGCGCGGGAACCAGCGCGACGTGCGCGCCTTGTACTGGAGGTACTCCGCGCCGAAGATCGACTCGAGCACGCCCTCCTCGTAGCGCACGATGAGCGTGTACTCCACCGCGAACAGCACGATCGCCACGGGGATGAACCACAGCACCCCCGAGATCACCGTGAAGCCGAGCCAGATGAGGAAGTTTCCGACGTAGAGCGGATTCCGCATCCACGCGAAGATTCCATACGTCACGAGGCGCTGCACGGTGCGCGAGCGACGCCGCGTCACCGTGCCCGCGGCGGCCACCCCTGCGAGGCGAATTGCCTCGCCGAGCACGATGAGCAGGATCCCGAGGATCCAGTTCATCGCATCGGCGTTGCCGTGCACGAGCAGTGGCACCAGCAGGAACGGGACGGGCAGCCACCCGCGGTGACGGAACAGCACCGCGCCAACGCGCGCGCTCGTACGCCGCTCGGCGTCGGAAATCTTCGGTTCGGCCTGGGAGCTCGACATCACTTGTTGCGAAGGGACAGGAAGGTGTCCCAAAGCTCGCGAGGGACAGGGGCTGGGGCAACCTTCGCCGGGAGGACGCCGCTCAGTCGCACTCCAGCGTGGCGAGGAATTCCGCCACGACGTGGTTGAATGCGGCCGGCCGCTCGTAGGGGCAGACGTGCCCGCCCCCCGCAATGCTCTCGAAGTGGCAGCGCGGGATGCGGTCCGCGAGCCCGCGCATCTCGGCGGGCGGCGTGAACGTGTCCTCGCTGCCACTCACGACGAGGGTCGGCACGCCGATGCCGGACAGGAGGTCGGTGGAATCCCTGCGTCCCGCCATCGCATGCAGCGCACCCACGACGCCGTCGCGCGGCGCTCGGGCCATCATGCTCCGCAGCGCCTCGAGCACATCCGGGCGCGAGGAGAAGGTCGTCTCACCGACCATCGCCTTGAGCTGTCGCCCGGCGAGCGCCTCCACGCCATGCTCGCTGACGAAGTCCACGAGCCGCATGCGCTTCTCGCGGCCCTCGTCGGTGTCCGCCGTCGCGCGCGTGCTCGTGAGGATCAGCGCGCGGACGCGTGAGCGATGACGGCGAAGCAATGAAAGGGCGACGTACCCACCCATCGAGAGTCCGCAGACGACGGCCTGCGGGATGTCGAGTCGCGTGAGGAACGCATCCAGGTCGTCGGCGAACTGGTCGATGCTCCACGGCGCCGAAACCGTCGAGTCACCGAAGCCGCGCAGGTCGGGCGCGAGACACCGTGCAAGCGTGGGCAGGCCACTCACCTGCGCTGACCACAGTGTGCGGTCGTGCGGCCAGCCGTGGATGAACAGCAGCGGAATCCCCGAGCCCGCGTCGTCGTACGCGAGCTCGAGACCGCCGTCCAGCATCGCGATCATGCCTTGTCGCGCGCGTCGTCCGAATCGGGCCAGTGCGGCAGCAGCGTGCGCCACTCTGCGGGCACGCGCACGGGCTTGCCCGTGCGGTCGATGGCGACGAACACGATGGACGCCTGGGCCACCACGACGTTGCTGCCGACCTTCCGCACGTCCTGCTTCACGATGTAGCTCGTGTTGCGGATGTCGAGCAGCCCG
>JBDSTA010000312.1:0-6923 GCA_039928475.1 Gemmatimonadaceae bacterium
CGCCGCGAGCGGCGCCTGGGGTCGCGCAACCCACCGGGCGCCAACATCGCACCGATGGCGCCCAGCACGAGCAGCGCGATGATCGCGTACGCGCCCTCCGGCGTCGCCCACGGCCTGGGCTCGGCGGCGCCGCCAACCGCGGCGTAATCCAGTGAAAAGCTCACGGAAGGAGAATAGCGACTGTCCCGCCCCTAGACCTCCAGCGCGTCGCCCTCCCGCGCGACGAGGGCATACAGCACCGGCATCAGGAAGATGCTGATGAGGAGCCGCGAGAACAGCCCGCCCACGATCACGAGCGCGAATGGACGCTGCGAATCGGAGCCGACGCCGGTGGAGAACGCCGCCGGCAGCAGGCCGAGCGCGGCGACGAGTCCCGTCATCAGGATGGGCCGGAGCCGCAGCAACGCCGCCTCATGCGTGGCGGCGAGGATCGAGCGCCCCTGTTGCCGCAACTCGTTCGCGTACGAGATGAACACGACGGCCGTCTGCACGGACACGCCGAAGAGCGCGAGGAACCCGATGCCCGACGACACCGAGAACGGCGTCCTCGTCAGCCACAGTGCAAGCACGCCGCCGAGTGGCGCCGAGAGCACCACGCCCGCCACCGTGATCGCCGGAAACTTGAAGTTCTGGTACAGCGCGAAGAGCAGCAGGAAGATCAGCGCGAGCGTCACGGGGATCACGAGCCGCAGCTGCCCGCGGGATGCCGCGTACTCCTCGTACTCGCCGCCCCACGCGATGTGATAGCCCGGCGGGAGCTTCACCTGCTCGATGACCTGCCGTTGCGCGTCCTGCACCGCGCCGGCGAGGTCGCGCCCCTCGACCGAGTACTGCACGCCGATGTAGCGCGAGTTGTCCTGCCGGTAGATGAACGACGCGCCCGTGCTCACGCCGATCGTCGCGAGCTCGCGCAGTGGAACCTGCGCGCCAGCCGGCGTGGCGACGAGGATGTTGCCGATCTGCTCGGGCGTCTGCCGGAACTCCGGCTTGAGCCGGACCACGAGGTCGAACGTGCGTTCGCCCTGCACCACCTGCGTGGCGGCCGTCCCACCCACCGCGGCCTCGATCAGTCCGTTCACGTCGGCGACGTTGATGCCGTACCGCGCGATCCTGCCGCGATCGACGTCGATCGTGAGGCTCGGCTGGCCAAGCTCCTGCACGAGCGTCACATGCGTGATGCCGCGCACGCCGTCGAGCACGCGCTTGATCGCCTTGCCCCGTTCCTCGAGCACGCCCAGGTCGCTGCCGAACAGCTTCACGTCGAGGGAGCTCTTCAATCCCGTCTCGGCTTCGTCCACGGCATCTTCCGCCGGCTGCGTGTAGTTGAAGTTCACGCCGGGGAATACGGACAGCTTGCGGTCGATCGCCGCGATGAGCTGCGGCTTCGTGCGGTACTCGCCCTTCCATTCGCCGTACGGCTTGAGCCCCACGTAGAACTCGGCATTGAAGAAGCCGGTGGGGTTCGTGCCGTCGTCGGGACGCCCGTGCTCGGACGTCACGATCGTCACCTCGGGGAACGAGCGCAGCACGGCGCGGACCTGCGGCACCAGCTTCGACGACTCGTCGAACGAGATGGTGTACGGCATGGTCGCGCGGACCCACAGCGTTCCCTCGTCCAGCTTGGGCATGAACTCCGCACCGACTGCGGCGAAGATCAGCATCGAGAGCGCGAACAGCACTGCCGATCCACCGACGACGAGCCGCGGACGCGCCATGCTCCACTGCAGCCCGGAGTCATAGCGATCCTGGATCCAGCGGAACACGTTGTTGCGGCGCTCCGTCAAGCCCATCTTCAGGAACACCGCGCACAGCACGGGAATCACAGTGAGCGTGACGATCAGCGATCCGATGAGCGCGAAGATCGTGGTGTCGGCCATCGGCGTGAACAGCCGCCCGGACGGACCCGTGAGCACGTAGATCGGCAGGAAGCTCGCGACGATCACTCCCACCGCATACACGATGGGCCGGTCCACCTCGGCGGCCGCCGCGGCGATCACCTGCTTGATGCTCACGTTTTCGCGCCCGCGCACCGACAGCTGCCGGTAGATGTTCTCCACCATCACGACGGCGCCGTCCACCAGGATGCCGAAGTCGATCGCGCCGATGGAGAGCAGGTTGGCGGGAATGTGCTTGAGGTCGAGGCAGATGAAGGCGAACAGCAGCGACAGCGGAATCGCCGTGGCCACGATCAGCCCCGAACGCACGTCGTACAGGAAGAAGATCAGGACGACGATGACGAGCAGGATCCCGTGCAGCAGGTTGTCGCGCACCGTGTGCGTCGTGAGCGCCACGAGCTCGCTGCGATCGTAGAACGGGCGGATCTTCACGTCCCTCGGCAGGATGCCGTCATTCAGCTCGGCGGTCTTCGCCTGCACGCGCTTGAGGACCGTCTGCGCCTGCTCTCCGGTGCGCATGAGGACGATGCCCTCCACCGCATCGTTCTGCGTCATGAAACCGAATTGGCCCAGCCGCGGCGCATGACCGATGACGACCTCCGCAACGTCCTTCACGAGCACGGGCGTGCCGTTCTCCACCTTCAACACGATGTTGCCGATGTCCTCGGTGGTGCTGATGCGGCCGAGCCCGCGGACGTAGTAGAACTGTCCGCCCTCCGCATAGAACCCGCCGCCGGCATTGCTGTTGTTCGCGCCGAGCGAGGTGGCGACGTCGCCCGCGGAGAGTCCCGCGCCCGCGAGCTTCGTGGGATCGACGAGCACCTGGTACTCCATCGTCTCGCCGCCGAGCGACGAAAGGTCTGCCACGCCCGGCACGGAGCGGAACTGCTTGTCCAGCACCCAGTCCTGCAGGATCTTGAGCTCCATCGCCGAGCGGTCCGGGCTCTCGAGCACGTAGCGATACACGAGCCCCGACGGCGACGTCAGCGCAGAGATGCCTGGCGTGACACCATCGGGCACCTCGATGTCGCTGATCCGCTGGAACGCCTGCTGTCGCGCGAAGTAGCTGTCGGTGCCGTCCTCGAAGGTGAGTCGTACGTCGGACAGCCCGTACAGCGACACCGACCGCACCACCTTGAGCTTCGGCAGGCCGCTCATGCCGTTTTCCACCGGCACGGTGATGAGGCGCTCCACTTCTTCCGCGGCGTGCCCCGGCCACTGCGTCACCACCTCGACCATCGGCGGGGAGATGTCCGGGTACGCATCCACGGGCAGCCGCGTCAGCGACCACACGCCCACTCCGATGATCCCGAGCGTGAGCATGAGGACCAGCAGCGGCTGCCGCAGCGACGCACGCACGATACGATGCACCGCCGATGGCGGCGCATGCGCCTCGAACCGGTCCGCGACGCTCTCCTCCGACGGGTCGATGCCGTACTTGCCAGGCGTGATCTCGTTCGACGAATCGCTCACTGGCTCCCCGCGAACTGGAGGAACAGCGCGCCGTCCACCACGATGCGCTCGCCGTCGGCGAGACCGGTCTTCACTTCATACGAATCGCCGTTGCGCGCACCGATGGTGATCGACCGCCGGCCGAAGTGATTGTTCGGCAGCGCCATGTACACGAACGGCAGGTTCTCGTCGTCGCGCAGCACGGCCGACGCCGGAATGAGGATGCCGTTGCGACCCTGGCTCGCGCGGATCGACACGTTCACCAGCATGTCCTTCTTGAGGATGCCGCGCGGGTTCGCCGCGAGGATGCGCACCGCCGTCGCCTTCGACGCCGGATCGACCAATGAGCCCACGTATGCGACGGTGCCCATGATCGGCTGCGGCAGCGCGGTCGTCACGATGGACGCCGTCTCCCCCGCAACCACGCTCGCGAGGTCCGACTCGAACACGTTCGCCATCACCCACATCGTCGAGAGGTCGGCGACGGTGAAGCACTGCGTCGCGCCGGCCTGGATGAGCTGACCAGGGTTCACGAGTCGCTCCACGACGGTGCCATCGATTGGCGAGCGGATCACCGCCGCGGGCGCCGCCGCCGTGCGGTTTTCGCGGACGGCAGCAATCGTCGGCTCGTCCACGCCGAGCGATCGCATCTGCTCGATGGCCGCATCGCGATCCGCGAGCGCGCCTGCCGCATCGGTCTGGGCCTGCTCGAGCTCGCGGCGCGGGATCGCATCGTTCTTGAAGAGCTGCTCGTCGAGGTCCGCGATGCGCTGCGCATTGCGGTACGCCGACTGCGCCTTGCGGTACGCGGCCATCGCGGCAGCAAAGTCGGGCGACGTCACCATCGCCAGCGCGTCGCCCCGTCGCACCACCGAACCGGGATTCACGAGGATGCGCGTGATGGGGCCGGACACCGGAGCGAGCACCGGCGTGGAACGGTCGCCATTGAACGCGACGGTGCCCGTGGTCTGGATGTTCGCGCGGAACGCCGACGTCGCCACGGTTGCCACGCGAATCCGCGACGACTGTTCGGCCGTGAGCAGGATGTCGCGTGCGTGTGTGAGGCTGTCCGGCACCCGCGTGGCGAGGGCCGTGTCGCCGTGCGACACGGGCTCCGGTTTCGTGCTGCATGCAGCGATGGCGACACATGCCAGCACCGCAACGCCCGACCGGAAGTGTGTATCGCGGATCATGGTGTTCTCCCCGGAGCGAGTCGGTCGAGTGGCGTAGCGGCGGCGCGCTCGAGATCGGCGCGGGCGCTATTGGCGGCGGCAAGGGCGTCGGTGTACTGCAGCTCGGCGTCGAGCAGGTTGCGCCGCGCGTCGAGCACGTCGAGCGCGGACGAACCGCCCAGTCCGTAGCTCACCGAGGCGACGCGGTATGCCTCGCGCGCCGCCGGAAGGAGGGCGTCACGGATGTAGATGGACTGGCGCAGCGCCGCGCTCGCGGCCGCATGCGTCGCGCGGACGTCCTGCGAGACCTCCGCGAGCAGGTCGCGCGACGCCGCCGCCAGCTCGCGCTCGCGATGCTGGCCCTCGGCGATCTCGCCCTTCGTGTGCTGCCAGTAGAAGATCGGCACGGGCAACGCCACGCCGGCCGAGAAGAGCGCGCCCGACCCGTCCGGCCCGTAGTCGCGCTGCACGCTCATGGTGAAGTCCGGAAGCCAGAACTCGCGCGCGAGGCTCGTCGCGGCGCTCGCCCCCATGCGCTGGCTCGCGAGGCTCGCGATCTCCGGGCGCGACGTGATCGCGGCCTGCTCCACGGCATCGACGTCGGGGAGTGGCGGAGGGACCGTGAGTGAATCGGTGGGTGCAACGGGGGTGCCCAGTGGCTGACCGATCAGGCGGTCGATCGCATCGGCCGCGGTGATGATGTCGCGCTCCGCGGCGATCAGGTCGTTGTCCGCCTGCGCGAGCGACACCTGCGCCTTGATGACGTCGAGCTTCGCTGCAGTTCCGCCCTGATAGCGCGCATTGGTCTTCGCGAGGAAGTCCGCTGCGAGCGAGCGGCTCGTCTGGATGATGTCACGGTGCCCGAAGGCGACCAGCAGCGTGTCGTAGCTGCGCGACGTCTGCGCCGCGAGTTGCTGGCGCACGCTGGTATATCCGAACTCCGCGGAGCGGACGTCCGCCGTCGCGACCCTGTTCCGCAGCCGGAACTTGTCGGGAAATGGAATCGCGAGTTCGAGCGCGGCATTCTTCTCGCTGGCACTGCCGAGCTTCAGGAATCCCGGCTGGTTGTCGAGCGAGTAGGTGAGCGCGGGGTCCGGCACGGCAACGGCCTGCACGCGTCGTGCGCGCGCCTGCGCCGTCTGCTCGCGCGCGACCTCGAGCTGTGGATTGTTGGCCAAGGCCGCCGCGATGGCGGCCCCACGTGTCAGCGCGATCGAGTCGCGCCGCGCGACCGTGGGCACCTGCGCGCCCAACGCGGAGGCATATGCCCCTGCGACGAGCGCGGCAATATGAATTTTCATGGATCCCGGACTGTGATGGACGGCGCTCGCGCGGCCTTGGTGCCACGGGCGCGGACCTACGGCATCACAGCAGGGACGGCGGGGCTCGGGAACAGTTCGATGACGCGAGGAGGACGCCGGCCTCGGCCGTCACCTGCGTTGCCGCACACCGCGTGGACGACGCCTCGATGGCCGGCAGCGCCGACGGCGATTCCGTCCGCCCCACGGGCGTCAGCATCTGGCACACCGGACACGCGTCGGCGTGATAGCCCGGATGTGGCGCCGTCTGCGGCGATTCCACGTGCGCGTTCATCACCCGCTCCTCGCGACCCTCGGCGAGGGGCGTGAGCAGCAGGGCCAGCTGGATCACCAGGCCGAGGACACGGCCAAGGTGGCGCAGCAGCGAGCGGCGGCGAGGGCGCGAGAACGAGGTGCTCATGGGCGTCCCCTAGGATACCCCGCAGCCGTGGCGGGTGCCAGTCGCGCCCGCAATGGCGTGCGATGGCACTCCACCCGCCCCGGGCGTGGGGCTACCTTTCGTCCCTGACCATGACCAAACGCGACGAAGCCCTCGAGTACCACGCCAGCGGCCGGCCCGGCAAGATCGCCGTCATTCCCACGAAGCCGCTCAATAACCAGCGTGACCTCGCGCTGGCCTATTCGCCCGGCGTCGCGGAGCCCTGCCTTGCCATCAAGGACAATCCGGACGACGTGTACAAGTACACGGCGCGCGGCAACCTGGTCGCCGTCGTCACGAACGGCACTGCCGTGCTCGGACTCGGCAACATCGGGGCGCTCGCGGGCAAGCCGGTGATGGAAGGCAAGGCGAACCTGTTCAAGCAGTTCTCCGACATCGACGTGTTCGACCTCGAGGTCGGCTCGGAGAATCCGGACGACGTGATCAAGTTCTGCCAGCTCCTCGAGCCCACCGTGGGTGGCATCAACCTCGAGGACATCAAGGCGCCGGAGTGTTTCTACATCGAGGAAACGCTGCGGAAGACGATGGGCATCCCCGTCTTCCACGACGACCAGCACGGCACGGCGATCATTTCGGGCGCGGCATTGCTCAATGCGCTGGAGGTCGCTGGCAAGGACATCGCGCAGGTCAAGGTCGTCTTCTCGGG
>JBDSTA010000313.1:0-2878 GCA_039928475.1 Gemmatimonadaceae bacterium
CGCCGTGTTCTTCTCCATCTACGTCGGGCAGGGCGCCCTCGACTCCGCCGGGTACGCCCGCGCGTACGCGACGGACACGGCCAAGTTCAACGCCGTGCATCGCCTCGCCGAGGTGATCGCGCCGTCGCGCATCGAGATCGCGTACACGGCAGCGGATGCGGAGCGCATCTACCGGTCGGGCAAGAAGGTCGCGTTCATGGGCGTGGAGAACGGCTACGGCATCGGCACCGACGTCGCGCGCGTGAAGGAGTTCTACGATCGCGGCGCGCGGTACCTGTCGCTATCGCACAATGGGCACAGCCAGCTCTCCGACTCGAACACGGGCGAAGCGGACGGCAAGTGGATGTGGAATGGCATCTCGCCGCTCGGACGCCAGGTCATCTCGGAGATGAACCGGCTCGGCATCATGATCGACGTGTCGCATCCGTCCAAGCAGTCCATGATGCAGGCGATTGCGCTGAGCAAGGCGCCGATCATGGCGTCTCACTCGGGCGTGCGTGCGATCTGCAACCACTCGCGCAACCTCGACGACGAGCAGCTCCGCGCGCTCGGCAAGAATGGCGGCGTGGTGCAGCTCGTCGCGTTCCGCAGCTACGTCAAGTGCGACCCGACGACGACGGCAGAGCGCACGACCGCCCTTTCGGCGTTGAATACAGAATACGGCATCATGCCCCCGGCACGTGCCGCGGGCGGTGGCGGTCGCGGCGCCGGCGGTGCCCCGCGGGGTCCGCAGCCGGGCGTGGCAGGCTCCGCGTGCGCGGCGCCTTCGGCGGCGGGCGCGTTCCGCAATCCTGCGGCGATCGCCGTGGACAGCCTTGTCGCAGCGTTGCCCACCGATCGTCGCGCGCAGTATCTCCGCCGGCAGGCCGCGATCAACGAGCGTTACCCGGTGGCCGCCGGCGCGACGGTGAAGGATTACGTCGATCACATCGACTACGTGGTGAAGCTCATCGGCATCGATCACGCCGGCATCAGCTCCGACTTCGATGGCGGTGGTGGCGTGGAGGGCTACAACTGCGCGCTCGAGGCGATCAACGTCACGAAGGAGATGGTGCGCCGCGGCTACACGGAGGAGCAGATCGACAAGATCTGGTCCGGCAACCTGCTGCGCGTGTTGTCCGAAGTGGAAAAGACGGCGAAGCGCATCCAGTCGGGCGAGATCAAGTCCTGACAGCTTTCTTCATGAGGCACAGATCGTTGACTGCCGCACTCCTGCTCTACGTGAGTGCGGTGGCGTGTCGCGGCGCTGACCGTGCCGCCACGGCGAGCTATGCGACGACCGCTACGTATGCGCACGACGCCGCGGCCTACACGCAGGGATTGGTGTGGGCCGACAGCGTGCTGTACGAGAGCACGGGATTGTACGGCCACTCGGACGTGCGTCGCGTCGATCTCCGCTCCGGCCGGGTGCTGGCCTCGCGTGCCCTTCCGGCCAATCGGTTTGGCGAAGGTCTCGCGCTGCTCCGCGGCCGACTCTACCAGCTCACGTGGAAGGAAGGAGTAGCGTACACCTATGATGCCGCCACGCTCGCCCCGCGCGATTCGTTTCAGTACGCAGGCGAGGGTTGGGGGCTCGCGACGGACGGCACGTCGCTGATCATGAGCGATGGGTCCGATTCGCTCCGCGTGTTGTCGCCGGAGACCTTCGCGGTCAAGCGCATCATTCACGTGCGCTATCACGACGCCCCGCTGTCCCAGCTGAACGAGCTGGAGTACCTCAATGGCGAGGTGCTGGCGAACGTGTACCAGTCGAACTGGGTCCTCCGCATCGACCCGGCGACGGGCAACGTCCTCCAGGCAATCGATTTTGCCGACATGTATCCGGATCGCGTGACCTCCGCCGAGGTGATGAACGGGATCGCGGTTGCGCCGGACGGAAAGCAGCTCCTGCTTACCGGTAAGCAGTGGCCGGTCCTGTTCCAGGTACGACTCACTGCGCCGCAGGCGCCTCACTGACGCCGCATCCCTGTCATTGGTGTGGTCGCGGGCGCATCGGGTGCAAGCAAGATCTCGATATCCTGATGGAGACGTGGCGAGCTAACTTCATGCTCACGAACGCGGATTGCTGAGCGGTACCAGACACGACGAGACAGCACATGTACAACCCGAGCTCCTTCGCTGAGCGCGACCTGCCTACGCTGCACGACTTCATCCAGGCGCATCCGCTCGCGACGCTGGTCACGTCGTCGCCGCCGAACGGCCTGTTCGCCACGCACCTGCCCCTGATACTCGATCGCACGGCAGGCCCGGCGGGCACCCTCCTCGGCCACGTCGCGCGCGCGAACCCGCACTCGCGCACGAGCGCCATCGACGCGATGGTCATCTTCACGGGTGCTGACGCGTACATCTCGCCGGAGTGGTATGCCACCAAGCGCGACAGCGGCCGCGTCGTGCCGACATGGAACTACCTCGCCGTACACGCGCACGGCACGCTGCGCCTGCACGACGACCCCGCGTTCCTCCGCGCGCACCTCGAGGCGCTTACAGAGCGACACGAGTCGCCACGCGCCACACCGTGGCGCGTCGATGACGCGCCCGCTGACTACATCGCGCAGCAGCTGAAGGCGATCGTCGGCGTCGAGCTTCGCATCGATCGGCTCGAGGGAAAGTGGAAGATGAGCCAGAATCGCCAGCTGGCTGACATCGACGGCGTCATCCAGGGGCTTGGATCGTCGTCGATTCATGAAGAGCAGGCGGTCGCCGCCATCGTCCGCGAGCGCAGGCCGGCGAAGGACTGAGCGAAGCGCCTAAACGACTGCGACGCTCGCCGCTCCACGCGTCGCATCCGCCAGCGCACGCCGAAACTCCGGCAGGCCTGACTCCGGCAGTCGTACCACCAGTCGCACGTCCACACCGAACTCCTGCTCGACGACCGTGG
>JBDSTA010000314.1:0-10098 GCA_039928475.1 Gemmatimonadaceae bacterium
TAGCTGCTGGCGATGAGTAGCAGCGCGTGGCGCTGTCCGCGCGTGCGAAGCACGCGCAGTCCGATCAGGACGACGGCGAAGAACGCGACGAAGGCCCAGGAGGTGAAGACCATGTTGGCGGTGGCCGGGCCGTTACGGGCGTGGTGGCGTGCCGCGCTCGACGAGCGGCCTGACGGCGGACCACGCCACACCCGCGACGATCGATGCTCCCACCGCGTTCAGGTGCCCTGCTGCAGGGGCGGAGTTGGCAAAGCCGCGGGAGAGCCGAAGATTCGCGTTGCGGTCCGCGCGGAGAGCCACGCCGGCAGACATGCATCGCGCCCCCAACGATCGGCAGGCAGCAAGGACGCGGGCTTCGTTGCGGTCGCGATCGTCCGCCGCCACAGCCGCGATGTCTGGAACGTAGATGATTGCGACCCGATCGTCATACGCGTCGCGGAGTGCACGGACGCTCGCATACACCGCCTCTGCCTCTCTGTCTGGTCCCGCTCCGGGTGTACCAACTGGAGCGCTCGCGGCCCCCTCCAGGAGCCGCGTGGTCCTGACAACGAGCTTGTCCGCAAGCGTGATGGACTCCAGCAAAGCCGCCGCCGCGTTCCGGAGACGGGTGACCGTGGCCGTTCGGTGCGGCGCGACGTGCCGCGCTATCACGGTCGAATCCGGGCGCATCGCGAGGGTGAACTCACCGACGAATGGTGCGCCTCCCATGAAGTCATCGTCGGTCAGTACCACGACCACGAAGGGCGGATTCCATCGGTGCAGCACATCCGGCCCGATGACGGCGTAGCGTGCACTCGACGCACCGGAGAAACCGTACTGCCGCACGTTCAGCTCCACGCCACCACGGCGCGCCGCGCGCTCCAGCACCGAGCCGATCGTCGACTGGTCGGGAAGCTGGCGGGCCTCCACGTACGAGTCACCCAGAACCACGCCCACTGGACGGTCGGGAAGGTAAGCGTTTCCCGTCATCCGGGCGCCCGACCGGGAATAGTGTGACTCCGCGATGCCCTCATAGTACCAGCGCTGTGTCACCGTGTCGCCGCCCGCCCCGTCCTTCTCGATGGGCTCCCAGTCGCGATGTACCCCGGTGGAAAAGGCCATGAGTACCACCTGCATGGCCACGACGCCGGCCACCACCCCGAACAAGCTCCTGGTGCGGAGGTGAGCGGCGCGCGCCGGCGTCGGCTGCAGTCTTCCGCCGGCGCGGTCCGGCACGGGAATCCAGCGAACGCGGGCCATTACTGGTGCGGGATGGGTGGAGGAATGACACGGGGCAGCGCCGCTGGCGGCCAACGACCGCACAACCGCCTGCCCGCCAGCCAATGCTGTGCCCGGCCTATTGCAGGCATCGCACCACCGCGTCGTCCGGGTATGGCATGTGCATTCTGGTCTCGCTCGCTAACATACCCGCGTTGCCAGGCCCGCCCTGCCGATGCGCGAACGGCTTCCCGTCAGTCCGATCCTCGTGCGCCAACGACTTCCCAGATTCCTCCAGCGATCATACGCCATTACGTGCGCGGCGCGCATCGCGGTCAACTACGCCAAGGCTGCTCGCTATCGGCTCGGGCACATTGACACCTCTTCCGGGACGGTGCACACGGGCCTCGAAATCGATGCGTCGGTGGAGTACATCCGCCGCGTATACGACGACTACAAGCAGTACGCCGGACGGGAATCGTTTCACGGGCGCCTGGCCGAGCTGGGACCTGGCGACAACTGCGGTGTTGCCTTGCTCTTCATGGGGGACGGCTGCGAATCCGCCGATCTGCTCGACCGATTCTACTCGACGCGCGACACGGAAGTCCAGCGACGCATCTACGAGCGCCTCTTCGCAGACCACCCGCCACTGGCCACGCGTTTCGCCGAGGCAGATCTGTCCGCCGACGACTCCTTTCCTGGGGTGCGCTGGCACTACGGTCCGTCAGCCGCTGCAGAGGTGTTCTTCCGGGACCATCGTGATTTCGACGTCATCGTGTCGCGGGCCGTCCTCGAGCACCTGTACGACCCGATTGAAGCCATCCATGACATGGCGCGCGCGCTGAAGCCCGGCGGGCTGATGATGCACGCCGTTGACCTGCGCGATCACGGCATCTTCTCGACCCGCTTCCACGAGTTGAAATACCTCGAGGTGCCGGGGGCGATCTATCCGCACATGACGCGTGCCTCGGGAGGACCGAACCGCATCCTCACGCCGGCCTACCGCGCGGCGCTGGAGGAGGAAGGCCTGGAGTTTCGCATCCTCGTCGCCGGCCTCGCAGGCTCGGGACTCCTCGACGAGTATGTGGAGTGGGGTGACATTCCCGCCGCCCGCCGTTCTGAGTCGCTTCGTTTCGTCCGCAGCGTGCGCGGCCGGTTCGCCGCCCAGATTCGCACCATGAGCGACGAGGACCTGGCGATCAACAGCATCTTCATCGTGGCCCGCCGGCCAGAGCGAACCCGGTGAAATGGGTACGGCTGTCATGAGCGTAGCGGCGCTTCGCGCACCGGGCATCTCCGCCGTTCGCACCGTCTGCCTGGTGATTGCGTCCCTCCAGGCGGGAGGCGCTGAACGGGTCATGGTCTCCCTCGCCGCGGGACTGACCGCACGCGGCTGGCGCGTCGTGCTCATTACCCTTGCGTCCGCGGACACCGACTTCTATCCCGTGCCGACGGGCGTCGTGCGGCACTCGCTCGACATGATGATGCCGAGCGGTTCCGTCGTCCAGGCGGCGATGCGCAATGTCTCGCGGCTTCGTGTGCTACGGAGGGCTATCGCGAGCGAGAGTCCGGTCATGAGCATCAGTTTCGTGGACAAGACGAACGTGCTCACGCTACTCGCCATGGCCGGCACCGGATTCCCCGTGATCGTGTCCGAGCGAATCGATCCTCGACATTATCATCCCGGCCTGGCGTGGCAGACCCTGCGACGTCTGGTCTATCCGACCGCCGCGGCGCTCGTGGTGCAGACACAGGCGGTGGTGCCCTGGGCACACACGGTCGCACGCCGGGCGGAGGTTGCGGTCATTCCGAATCCGGTGCCGGACGCGGAGCAGGCGCCGCACCCCCGTACACGCCGACAACGGATCGTCGGTGTTGGCAGGCTCGTTCCCCAGAAGGGCTTCGATGTCCTGATCGCCGCATTCGCTACGATCGCGGCGCGGCACGCGGATTGGGACCTGATGATCATCGGCGGCGGTCCTCTGCACGATGAACTTCTCAATCGTGCGGTCGCCGCCGGCGTGGCGGACCGCGTGACGTTCACTGGCGTGCGGCCCGACGTGCACGCCCTCGTTGCCGAGTCCGAGATCTTCGTCTTGTCCTCGCGCTTCGAAGGTTTTCCGAACACGCTCGTGGAGGCGATGGCCCTCGGCTGCGCCGTGGTGGCCTGCGCATGTCCCAGCGGACCCGAGGAGATCATCAGTCACGGCGAAGATGGGCTCCTCGTCGGTGTCGACGATGCCGCGGACCTCGCGCGCGCGCTGGACCGCCTCATCACGTCACCCGAGGAACGAGCTCGGCTCCGGCGCAATGCCCTCGCAGTGCGCCAGCGGTTTTCACCAACGCGCGTCCTTGACTCGTGGGAAGCGCTCATCGACAATCACGCACAGCCGGTCGCCGACGCTGCCGGCCGTCACACTGGAAGGAGCCGTTCATGGTGGAAAGCATGAGCCACGCCGCGGAAGTCGAAAGCGGCAAGCGGTTTGAGTTCGGCAAGAACTGGAGCCGTTTTCTCTCCGTGCTCAATGACGAGCGCATCGCGGAGGCCGAGCTGTCCCTGGCCAAGATGCTGGGGATCAAGACCCTCGAGGGAAAGACGTTCCTCGACATTGGCTCCGGCAGCGGATTGTTCAGCCTCGCCGCCCGGCGCCTCGGAGCCACGGTGCACAGTTTCGACTTCGACCCCAGTTCCGTCGCCTGCACCACGGAGCTCCGGCGACGCTACTTCACCGATGATTCACGCTGGATCGTCCAGGAAGGCTCCGTGCTCGATGAGGCGTTCATGCGCTCCCTCGGTACGTTCGACGTCGTCTATTCCTGGGGAGTGCTCCATCACACCGGCTCCATGTGGCAGGCGCTCACGAACGCCACCCTGCCTACCAAGCTGGGTGGAACGCTGTTCATCGCGATCTACAACGAGCAGGGAAGGCGCACCCGTCGCGCCACCCGCATCAAGAAGGCGTACGTGGCGGCACCGAAGGCCGGCAAGTTCCTCATCGCCAGCGCGTACATCGGCGCGTGGGCCACGCGCCAGCTGGCAATCGACGTGGTGCGCGTGCAGAACCCGACCGCGGTGTATCGCGGCTACAAGAAATCGCGCGGGATGTCGCTCTGGTATGACCTCATCGACTGGATCGGGGGCTACCCATTCGAGACCGCCAAACCGGAGGAGATCTTCGAGTTCTTCCGCGAGCGTGGCTTCGACCTGTCGAACCTGGTCACCTGCGGTGGCGGCCATGGCTGCAACGAATACGTCTTCGTGAAGTCGCGGACGCCCGACCAATCCCTCACGTCGCGGTGAGCGCGGTCCACGTCCTCCGTCCGGAGCGCGCATAGCGAATGCTGCGCTACCAGCGATTCCTCGCAGTGGCCTCTGTGGTGGTCTTCGCGACCAACCTCACCATCTTCCTGTACGCGAAGGGGATGTCGCCCGTGCCACCACTCGCCTGGGTGGAGCTGTTCGCACTGGCGTGCCTGCCGGTCCTGTTGCGCCCCGGCGCGTTGAGGGCAGCATTCGTCACGCCGCTGGCCGCGTGGTGCGCCGGATTCCTCGCGCTCAGCGCGCTGTGGTTCTCGCTGGGGCCCCCCAGCGACCTTGCGTGGCCGAGCCTTCGGCAACGCGTCCTCACCGTGCTGTTCCTCCTCACCATGAGCGTCTGCTTTTCCGACGTACGCGTCCATCGAACCGTGCGCCTGGCATTCGCCTGGGCCGTGTTAGTCGCCACTGCAGTCAACGTGTACGACCTCCTGCATCCCTTGCAACTGGGCGTGACGATCGGCCGCGCCGCGGGTTTTTACATGAACCCGAACACCGCTGCATCGGCGATCCTCCTCTTCACGTTGCTTGCGTACGATGCACTCTCGGCTCGCCACCGCTCGGTGGTGCTCGTCGTCGGACTCGCGGGAGTGCTGCTTACCGCATCGCGCGGAGCCGCCGCCACGAGCGTCATCGTGCTCGTCGTGCTGTGGACGCGCGGCGCCCTCCAGCTTCGCAATGCGGCCATCGCGGTCTCGCTGCTGGTTGTCGTCGCCACCGGCATCCTGGCGGCAAGCGGATCGCTATCAACCCTGTCGCTCGCGCTGGAGGCGACGAGTTCCCAGCGCGAGCGCCTCAGTGGCAGCACTGAGAGCGAGGGAGACGACTTCAGCAACGAGTCGCGTCGCGAGGTTGCCGAACGTGCAGTCGACATGTTCCTGACACACCCCGGCGCCGGCACCGGCATCGGCGCCACGGCGCAGACAACGCACAACATGTACCTTATGTTTGTCGCCGAGCACGGGGCGATCGGAGTGCTCATCTTCCCCTCGCTGCTCGTGGCGCTGACATGGGGAGCGCGCGGTCGCGCAAGCACTACGGCGCTCGCCACCGCCATATTCTTCGCGTGCTGGGCGATGTTCAGCCATAACGTGCTCGACGAGTTCCAGCTTCTCATGGGGATGGCCTTCCTCGGATCGATGTGCAGTGCATCCCGCCGCACGAGCTTGAGCAACGCCCACACGCTTTTGAGACCCGCCGAGCAATACGCATAGCGATGCCCGCCACCCAACCATTCGCTGCCGTGCGGCCCCCTGCGCCAGACGGCGATGATATCGCCACGCGCCGGCCGCTGAGCCTCCTCTCTCTCGTGGAGATGGTTCTCCATCGGCCCCGCCTGGTGGTGGGGCTGCCATTTCTCGCGTGCGTGCTGGTCGGGTCGATTGGACTGATCCGCCATCCCAGCTTCAGCTCTTCGGCGCAGTTCGTCCCGCAGGCGACTGACATGGCCGCGTCGCGCATGGCCGGCCTTGCGGCCCAGTTTGGTGTCACGGTACCCGGCGCGGACCGGTCCCAATCGCCCGATGCCTACGCCGCAATGATCGTGTCGCGCAGCTCACTGGGCGCACTGGTGGACTCGACGTACCACTTTACGGAGGATGGCCACACGTTCTCCGGCAACCTTGTCTCCCTGTATGAGACGAGCGGCAACAATGTCGAGGATCGGCGAGAGCGAGCGATCAAGGATCTCGCGAAGGACGTCGCCGTGGACATCGGACTGAAGAGCGGCGTCATCAACGTGCGCGTGCGGTCTCGATGGGCGCCGCTGGCACAGCAGCTCTGCCAGCACATTCTCGACTATGTCAACGCGCGTAACCTCTCGAGTCGCCAGGCCCGGGCGCGCGCCGAGGAACTGTTCTATCAGGAGCGACTCAGCCAGGCGGCCTCCGAGCTGCGCGCAGCGGAAGACGAGCTGGAAGGCTTCTCGGCGCGCAATCGCAACGGAACGGCCACGTCGCCGCGCCTTTCACGCGAGGAGGAGCGGTTGCGCCGGCTCATCGTGATGCGCCAGCAGGTGTACACGTCGCTCATGCAGGCACGCGATCAAGCGAGCATGGATGCGGTGCACAATACGCCGGTGATCAGTATCCTCGACCGGCCGAACCTTCCATACCGCGCCGATTCGCGACTCCTTGTGCTCAAGGTCGCTGCCGCCGCCCTGGCCGCGCTCGTGCTGGCCTGCGCCATCGGACTCGGCCTCGATGCGCTCGACCGGAAGAAACAGGAGGATCCTGCGCTGTTCGCGCACATTGCGGACATGCGGCGGGACGCCTTTGCGCGCCTCCTTGGCCGACGCCGGGCGCACGCGTGAGCGGTACGACACGAACCGCCAGGTAAGTCGCGCGCCATGCTCATGATCACCGGCGGCAGCGGTTTCATCGGCCGACACCTGTGTGCGCGACTCGCTCGCGACGGAGTTCCCTTTCGGGCCGCATTGCGCTCGCTACGGAGCGCTCCGGACGGCGTCACGGCGTTCGCCGTCGGGGAGATCGACGGTGACACACAATGGCGGCCCGCACTCGAGGGCGCACGGACGGTGATCCACATCGCCGGCCTCGCGCATGGAGCGGGAGGGGGCAGCGCCGCTGAGCTACTGCGCGTGAACGTCGCGGGCACGGCGTCGCTTGCGCGTGCAGCGGCGCAGTCAGGGGTGTCCCGGTTCGTGCTCCTGAGCACCGCAAAGGTGCATGGTGACGAGATCCCCCGTGGCGTCGCCATCACGGAAGACGCGCCGCTCGCCCCAGCCGACCCATATGCCGCGTCCAAGCTCGATGCAGAGAATGCCCTTCGGACGATATCGCAGGAAACCGGCATGGAGTGCACCGTCGTCCGGACTCCGCTCGTCTACGGTGCTGGAGTGAAGGCGAACTTTCTCGCGCTCCTCACGGCCGTCTCGCGCGGCTGGCCCTTGCCATTCGGCAACGTGGACAACAGGCGCAGCCTCGTTTACGCCGGCAATCTGGTGGACGCCCTCCTGACGTGCGCCTCGCACCCGGCAGCCGCCGGGCAGGCCTTCCTCGTCAGCGATGGCATTGCCGTCTCGACGGCCGCGCTCGTACGCGAAATCGGAAGTGCGCTGGGGCGGGCGCCGCGGCTCGTTCCTGTTCCGCCGCCCCTTCTTCGCCTGGGGGGCACGCTCGCTGGCCGTCGCGCTGCCATTGATCGCCTCCTTGGCTCCTTCGCCGTCGACGACGCACGCATCCGGCAGCGACTGAATTGGCAGCCACCCATCGCGCGTGCCGAGGCGATGTCGGCAACGGCCGCGTGGTTCCTCGCCCTGGACCGCACTTCGTGAACGTTCCGGCACTTCTGCCGTTGAGTGCGGCCGCGACGGCATTCGTGGTCGCCCTCGTGCTGACCCCAATCGCACGATACGCGTCGCTGAAGCTCGGTATGCTCGACATTCCGAACGAGCGCAGCATGCACGTGATTCCGACGCCGCGGAACGGCGGAAACGCCATCCTGGCAGGGATCCTCGTGGCCGCACTCCAGAGTGGGGTATGGCGCGACCACGGCGTGTTCATCCTGCTCATGGCGATAATCGCGCTCGCAGTCCTCGCCATCGGCGATGCGAGGTTCGCACTTCCGATCCGGTTCCGATTCAGCGCCCAGCTGCTGGTCGCGGGCGCCGTGGTCATCCTCGGCCGCGTGCCCATCGTCAACCTTGGAATCTCCCCGCCTGGCATCACAGCGATTCCATTCGTGATTGGTGCGGCCGCCGCAATTTTCTGGCTTACCTGGATGGTGAACGCCTACAACTTCATGGATGGGATCAACGGACTGGGTGCGGTGGAGGCGCTGGTGTGTGGTAGCGCGCTCGCGCTCTTGTTCACTGCGAGCGGTGATACGGCGGGAGCGACGATGAGCCTCGTCGTCGCCGCCGCTGCGGCTGGGTTCCTGCCCTGGAACTTGCCCAGTGGCTCGATCTTCATGGGGGATGTCGGCAGCACTGCACTCGGGCTCTGCCTCGCGGCGCTGACGCTGCGCGCGGCGATGACAATGCCATTTCTCGTTGCGTTTCTTCCGCTCCTCCCGTTTGCCTTCGATGCCACGTTCACGCTGCTCAAGCGCTGGCACGATGGGGAGCAGATCCATGTGGCGCACCGCAAGCACGTCTACCAGCGGCTGGCGCGACAACGCGGGAGCCACACGTTCGTGGCCATCTCGTATGGTCTGGTCGCGACAGCGTGCGGGGCCGCGGCAATCATCGCGCGCCAATGGGAGTGGCCGAAAACGCTGATCCCCGTCGCCGCCGCCCTTGTCCTGCTGAGTGGAATAACCCACGTCGTGTACTACCGCGAGCGACTGGGCACAGCGGCCGCGCCATGACGTGTGCCCGCTTGCTCGCCGCCTACGCGTGCAATGCGTGCTCGTCGGCGTACGCGAGCACTTCCTCCGCTGACACTGTCGCGGCGCCCAGCTTTCCCACCTCGATGCCCGCCGCGATGTTGGCGATGATCGCACATTCGGACACCGTGCCTCCCGCTGCAAGGATCGCCGCCAGGTAGGCCGTCACCGTGTCGCCCGCGCCCACGACGTCGTAAACGCCGCGAGCTACCGTCGGCACCCGGACCATCGTGCCGTCCTCGGAGACGAGCACCATGCCGCGCTCCCCGAGCGTGAGCAGCAGGTGTTGCACGCCAAGCCGCTTGAGCGCGGATGGCAGCGTGGATCCTTCGTCCACCACCACCGCCGCACCAAGCGCCGCTTCCAGCTCGCGGCGATTCGGCTTGAAGACGGTGGCGCCGCGGTAGGCGAAGAAGTTCCGGAACTTGGGGTCCACGACCACGGGAATGCCGCGCGCGCGTGCGGCCTCGATCGCCTGCGAGATCAGTGAGGGCACGAGCACGCCCTTGTTGTAGTCCTCCAGCACCAGCGCGTCGGCCACGTCGATTTCCGCGAGCGCCGAGGCGGCGAGCGCGTCATTCTCTGCCCCCACGAAGTCGGCGTCGTCCTCCTCGTCGATGCGAACGAGTTGCTGCGAGCGGGCGACGACGCGCGTCTTCACCGTGGTCGGCCGCGACGTGCGCACGAGCGCCCCCGTCTCGATTCCCTGCGAGCCCATCAGTGCCCGAAGTCGCTCACCGCCGTCGTCCTCGCCCACCGCGGATACGAGATCGCATCGGCAACCGATGGCCACGACGTTCTGGGCCACGTTTGCCGCGCCGCCAAGGGCCTGCTGCCGGCCGCGCACGCGCACGACGGGGACGGGTGCCTCGGGAGAGATCCGGTCGGCATCCCCGGTGAGGTAGACGTCCAGCATCGAATCGCCGATCACGACGATTCGCTTTCCGCGTGCCGCGCCGAGGAGCGTGCCGAGCCGTTCACGACTGAGAGTGAGGTTCATCCGGGCAACCTAGGCCCCGCGATTTCGGTGGTCAACGAAACAGCCGCGCCCGGCACACCCCTTGCCTAGCATGGGGCGTCCCAGCCGACCACCACCCGTCCCCGCTGACCGAACGCTTGCCTGCGCTGACCGAACGCCTCGCTCAAGCTACCAAAGCCAAGCTCGACACCGTCCAGGCCTATTTTTCACTCGCCGGCCGGGCCATCGGGTTCATCTTTGCACGGCCGTTCTACGCGCA
>JBDSTA010000315.1:0-3251 GCA_039928475.1 Gemmatimonadaceae bacterium
GCGAGGCACGATAGAACTTCGACGCGGTCCACGGACCGATGCCAAGCGTGGTCCGCACGGGGAAGCGCACGGTGTCTGCGGCTGCGTCGAACGCCTCGCGCGCGAGGATCGCCGACACCTGGTGATGACCATGTCCGTCGCGCGGCGTACCCGAGAACACGGCGACGATGATCTGTGGCCGGAACGAGCGCACCACGGTCACGACGTCGCGCAGCAGCGAGTCCTTCGGCCAGTGCTTGTACGTTTCGTCGGCGGTCTTGGAAAAGCCGAAGTCGTACGCGCGCGAGAAGAACTGTCGTCCACCGTCGAGACGCCGCGCCGCGAGGAGCTCCTCCGTGCGGATCATGCCGAGCAGCACGCCGAGCTCGTTGCCGATGAGGTTCTGCCCGCCGTCACCGCGCGTGAGCGAGAGGTAGCCCGTCTCCACCTGCCGCCCGCGCGCGAGCCAGGTGATGAGCTGCGTGTCCTCGTCGTCGGGATGCGCGCCGATGACCAGCACGCGTGGCGTGACGTCGAGCCCGGCGACGGACTCCCCCAACGTGATCGCGCCGCGCTCCTGGGACTGAAGAAGATGCGGCGCGGCGAACAGCACGAGAGCGGCGATGAAACGCTTCATTGTTCCTTGGCTGGCGATCGACGGCGAGTACCCGGTGCCGGGGTACTCGGCACCGGGTGCTCGCCGTTGCTGCTGGTTCACACCCTGGACGTCTTCCGCTTCGACGCCGGCACCGTGAGCACCTCGCTCACGATCCGCTTCTGCTCCACCTTGTGCGCCTCGGAGTAACCCTCGGCGGGGCTCGCCCGTTCCGGACGGCCGATGTAGCGGATCGTCAACATGTTGCCCGTCGCCACCCGAAGCTGCGGCGCCACGAACGTCCATGCGCCCATGTTCTTCGGCTCTTCCTGCGCCCACACCACTTCCTCGAGGTTCGGATAGCGGTCCACCACCGCCGCCACATCCGCGCCCGGCCAGGGATAGAGCTCGTCCACCCGCACCAGCGCGATCGCGGGGTTCTCCCCCTTCGCCGCCATCAGGTCGTAGTACATCTTCGCCGTGCAGAACACGAGGCGGCGCACCTCCTCCCGCCGTGACTCCGCACTCGCGTCGTCGATCACCGGCTGGAATGCGCCGCTTGCTAGATGCTCGAGCTTCGCCGCCGCTTCCGGCATGCGCAGCAGCGACTTTGGTTGCATCAGCACCAGCGGCATGCGCTCCTCGCGCAACGCCTGGCGGCGAATGATGTGGAAGTACTGCGCCGGCGTGCTCGGATACGCCACGCACATGTTCCGCTCGGCGCACAGCTGGAGGAAGCGCTCGAGGCGCGCGCTCGAGTGCTCCGGCCCGCCGCCCTCATAGCCATGCGGCAGCAGCAGGACGAGACCGCTCGTCTGCCCCCACTTCGCCTTGTCCGCCGAAATGAACTGGTCGATGATCGGCTGCGCGACGTTCACGAAGTCGCCGTACTGCGCCTCCCACAGCACCAGGTCGTTCTCGGTCGCCGTGCTGAAGCCGTACTCGAAGCCCATCACCGCCGTCTCGGACAGAGCGCTGTTGTAGATCTCGAACGGGCCCTTCGCGTCGGGGATGTTCGCGAGCGGCGTGTACGTCTTCCCCGTCTCGCCGTCGTGCAGTACGGCGTTGCGATGCGCGAACGTGCCGCGCTCTGCATCCTGGCCGCTGATGCGCACGCCAACGCCGGCGCGCAGCAGCGAGCCGAATGCCAGCGCCTCCGCATGACCCCAGTCGATCGCGCCGGCATGCAGCGCCTCGCGGCGACGCTCGATCACCTTGATGAGCTTCGGGATGCCCTTGAAGCCGGCGGGCCACGTGAGGAGCTGCTCGTTGAGCGACTCGAGCTCCGGCACCGGCACTGCCGTCGTCGGCTCCGCGTCGTCCGCGATCACCTTGTTCGACTTCGTGCCGCGCACGTGCGCGTCCTCGTCCTTCGTCGCGGTCTTCATCTCCTTGTGCACCGCGGAGAGCTTCTCGATGAAGGCCGCGTCCATCGCCTTCACGTCCGCTTCCGTCGCGATGCGCTCGCGCACCAGCCGCGCGCCCCACACCTGGACGGGCGTGGGATGCGCGCGCACGAGCTCGTACAGCTTGGGCTGCGTGAACGCCGGCTCGTCGGTCTCGTTGTGGCCGTGGCGACGATAGCCCACGAGGTCGATCAGCACGTCCTTCTTGAAGAACTCGCGATACGCCACCGCAACGCGCATGGCGATGATGCACGCCTCGGCGTCGTCCGCGTTCACGTGCATCACCGGCACCTCGAATCCCTTGGCGGGATCCGACGCGTAGCGCGTCGAGCGCGCGTCGATCGGGTCGGTGGTGAAGCCCACCTGGTTGTTCACGATCAGGTGGAGCGTGCCGCCCACGCGATAGCCGTTGAGGCGCGAGAGGTTGAACGTCTCCGGCACCACACCCTCGCCCGGGAACGCCGCGTCGCCATGGATGCAGACGGGGAGCACGCTGCTCTCGTCGCGCTCCGACGTGCCGTCCACGCGCTGGTTCGCGCGCGTGAGCCCGAGCATGATGGGGTTCACGACCTCGAGGTGGCTCGGGTTCGGCACGAGCTCCAGCGCAACCTTGCGGTCGTCCACCGTGCGCTCGGTGCTGAAGCCGAGGTGGTACTTCACGTCGCCCGTGCTGCTGTAGGCGCTCGCGTCGCCCTGCCGGCCCTCGAACTCGCCGAACATCTCCTGGTACGACATGCCCATCACGTGCACGAGCACGTTGATGCGCCCGCGATGCGCCATGCCCAGCACCACCTGCCGTGCGCCGTTTCGCGCGCTCAGCGCGATGGCCTCGTCGAGCATCGGCACCATCACGTCGGTGCCCTCGATGGAGAAGCGCTTGAAGCCGAGGTACGCGCGGCCGAGGAAGCGCTCGAGCCCATCCACCTCGGTGAGGCGATTGAGGATCTGCGTCTTCTCTTCGGGCGTCAGCGGCTGCGTGAGCGTGCCCTGCTCCATCGTGTTGCGGAACCAGGCGCGTTCGACCTCGCTGCCGAGGTGCGTGAACTCCAGCGCAATGGCGCCGCAGTAGGCCTCGCGCATGTGGCGCACGACGTCGGCCGCGGTACCGCCTTCGTAGCCCAGCGCGGAAGCGGGCACCAGGGCCAGCTCCTCCTCGGCAACGCCGTGGAACTCGGCGGTGAGCTCGGGCGCGCCCGGAGGCGGGCTGCCGAGCGGGTCGAGCTGCACGGCGAGATGGCCGTACTCGCGGATGGCTTCCGCGAGCGATGCCG
>JBDSTA010000316.1:0-33751 GCA_039928475.1 Gemmatimonadaceae bacterium
CATGTTCGGCTTCATCGAGGGCGTCGCGGCGATCCCGGACTGGATCGAGCGCATCGCCTTCCTCGACGCCAACTACAACTTCGACGCGCGGCACGTCGCGAAGCTCACGGACTGGCTGCACCGGAGCGAACGCAACACGCTCGTCGCGCTGGCCTACGACGACCGCGAGATCATGCTCGACGGGAAGAAGGTCGTGTCCGACTCCGGCGGCACCTGGCGCGCGACGCACCGCATGATCGACGCCCTCCAGGGCGCCTTTCCCTTCACCATTGACACACTCGGCGACTTCCTCCGCTATCGGAGCGGGCAGGTCGAGCTGCTGCTGCACCCGAACCCCGCCAATCGCATCCTGCACACGGAAATGATCGGCGAGATGAACGGCTACATGCACGCGCTGCTCGTGCGTCGCCCGGGGTATGACGGCTCCGTGCTCAGGGCGTCGCGCGCGTATTCACCGTTCGTCGAGGCCGGGTTGTCGCTGCCCGCCGCGGCGCCCATGGCCATTCCTGCGCGCCCGCACGCTGCGATGACGGGAAGCGCGTTCATCGCGTCGCTCGCCGGGCAATCGCGCGACGGCATCGAGGCGTCGATCGCGCGCGAACTGCGCGCCGGCAACATCCCGTCGTTCCTGCGCACGCTGCGCACCGTCGAGGCGAGTGGCGTGGGGCCGGACAGCGCGAAGCATGTCGTCGCCTACGAGGTGATGCCCGACTACCTCGCCATCGGTTCCGACGACGACTTCGTCCGCATGCCCATGACGCCGTACACGGCACAGGCGTTCTGTGAGATGCATGGTTTCGCGTTGCCGACCAGGAAGATGGTGAACGACATCTGGGCCGCGGCGACGACGCACCTCGATCCGCGCCCCCTCACCGTGGACCGCGACTCCGCGCGCACCTTCCTCCAGCACCATCGCATCATCGAGGAGCAGCTCGCCGGCGTGCCGCGCGGCGCGTTCGTCGCCGGGATCAAGAAGGACGTCGTCGTGACGAACAAGCTGCTCGAGCGCGGCCAGCGCGTGGCGATCTACGGCTGGCACTACGTCAACGGCCAGCCCATCCAGCCGCTCTACACCGGGCACGTGGACTGGTACGTGGACTACAGCCACGGCATTCGCCCCGTGCGAAGCATGATGCACGTTGACGGTGTCTCATGGACGTTCGAGAAGCTCATGGCCAACCCGGCACTCGCGTATCTCGTCAGCGACGAGCCCGCTCCAGCGGTGGCGCGTTACGATCGGTAGAGTGGAACGCGCGCGGTTCTTCCCTAAGTTGTCACACATGCATCTGACGTTTGGAATGGGGCTCTTCTGGCTGCTCATCGCGTGGGCGGCCGGCGACACGATCGTGAAGGTCGCGCAGGCACTCAGTCGTCGCGGGCGGAAGGATGCGTCGAGCCCGGAGCTCGAGCGCCGCGTGAAGGAGCTCGAGCAGCGGCTCGCGGATCACGTGGAGCTCTACGAAGCGCGCGAGGCGCAGCTCATTCGTCTCGAGGAGAAGGTCGAGTTCACGGACAGGCTCCTCTCGGGCCGGAACGCGCCCGGGCGGAGCGGCGGCAGCTGAACGCCGGCGCGCGCGACTTCGCCTTTCGTCCGCTCATGACGGCCGACCTGCCGACGCTCAACGAGTGGCTCGGGCGGCCGCACGTGGCCGAATGGTGGGGCGCGCAGCAGTCGCTCGAGGAGGTCGAGGCAGACTACGCGCCCTCGATCGCGAACCCCACCAACCACGCGAGCTACATCGCACTGCTCGGCGACGAGCCCGTGGGCTTCATCCAGTCGTATGTGCCGGTCGCCTTCCATGCGGAAGGCTGGTGGCTCGACGAGCATGATCCCGGCGTGCGCGGAACAGACCAGTTCCTCGCGAACGCCGGGCAGCTCGGTCAGGGCGTTGGCAGTGCGATGCTGCGCGCATTCGTTGCGCGGCTCTTCGCGGACCCCGCCGTGTCCCGTATCCAGACGGACCCCGCGCCCGACAACGCGCGGGCAATTCGCTCCTACGAGAAAGCCGGCTTCAGGCCGGCCCGCGAGGTCATGACGCTCGACGGGCCAGCCCTGTTGATGTACGCCGAGCGTCCTATCGACGCACCAGCTTGATCGACCCTGCGGCCTCGCGCGCCTTCAACGCCGCCATCACGTCCGCCAGCGGCAGCGGCGTGAACTCGCCCGACAGGAAGTCGCGCACCTGAAGCACCGACATCTTCTTCGGGATCAGCAGCGAGAACTCAGCGTTGAACTCGTCGGGGAATCCGGTCCCCGCACCGCCACGACCACCCGCACCGCCGCCACGCCCGCCACCGGGGCCACCTGCCGCGGCCTGCGGTGCCGGCACGACCTCCACCATCGTGTTCGCCGCCTCCTTCTCCTCGGCGGTCATCGCCGGCTCGCTCGCCGAAACGCCGCGCTGCAGCGCCTGCAGCTGGTACGCGGCCTTCACCTCATTCATCAGCGCCGACGCGCGCTGGTCGATGAGCGGCTC
The DNA here is from genome assembly GCA_039928475.1 of Gemmatimonadaceae bacterium. Classification (GTDB taxonomy): domain Bacteria; phylum Gemmatimonadota; class Gemmatimonadetes; order Gemmatimonadales; family Gemmatimonadaceae; genus AG11. The sequence continues at coordinate 2,478 of JBDSTA010000316.1, forward strand.
GAACGCCGCCGTGCGCTTCTTCCCCGCATCGACGTTCGTCCATAGCACGCTCGCCGTGCGCACGACGGCCTTCTCGATGTTCGCCTGGTGCGCGATCGCGTTGCGGGCCTCCTTGTACGCGAGCGCGAGGCCGGCACCGTCCGCAGCGTCGGACATGTAGCCGAGCCCCTTCGTGTGCGACTCGCCCATGCGCGAGAGGCCGCGGCCGAGATTGTCCGCGACGACACGCGCCGCCATTTCGTCCGTGCCCGTGGAGATCACCGCGAGCCCGCCCAGGCCAACCGCCGCCGCGCGCTTGTACTGCGTGGGATCCTGCTTGTCCGGCGTGTCCTCCGACGAGTGATACCACATGTCGGGCCACGTGATGAACATGACGGCCGGAATGCCGTGCTGCATGTACGTCACGTGATCGCTCGAGCCGTAGTGCTTGTCGATCTTGATGTAGAACGCGTCCTTGCTGCCGCGCGGCGACTCCACCGGCTGCGTGGGCGCGTAGCCCGACAGCGAGCGGCGAAAGCGCACCCGCTCGCGCGAGATGTCCGCGACGTACTCCATCATGCTCTGCGCGATGTCGTTCAGGTACGACGGGAAGGTGTCCGGCGTGCGCTGCAGCACCCAGAAGCTGCGGCTCTGCGCCACGCGGATGGCTTCCATGTCGAAGTTCAGCGTGCCGATGATCGCCTTCTCCTTCTCGGGATGTGCCGTGAGGTACGCATTCGTGCCGGAGATCTCGGGGACGAACTGGAAGTTGATCGTCCGCTTCGGGCGCGGCAGCTTGCCCTCGGCGATCAGCTTCAGGTACGCGCGCCCGATCTCGAGGATGAGCGCGCAGCCGGAGTTGTCGTCGTTCGCGCCCTGCTTGATGAAGCCCTCGTAGAGATGGCCACTGATGCCGACCTCCTGCGTCGTGCTGCCATCGCCGGGAATCTCGGCGTGCACGTATTCCTGCTTGTTCGGCACCATCACGCTCTTGGTGATCGAGCGGATCGTGATCTTCTCGCCGCGCACGAGCAGCGCCTGGAGGTTGTGCTGCACCTCGGGCGTCACCGACCACGCCACCGTGCCGGGCTGCGCGTTCACCGTGGACCACACGATCTGGTTCGGAAAGTCCACGGCGCGCTGGTACCCGATCGCGCTGATGCCAAGGACGCCGATGGCGCCGCGCTGCGTGGCCTGTGTGTACACGGCGCCCGTCGCGCCCGACGTCAACGCGAACTTGCCCTTCACGTCCTTGCCCTCGAAGTCCTGTGGCCGGCCGGCGCCGACGTCCACCAGCTCCGCCGAGATGTCGCCGTTCGCGTTCGTGGACGCGAGCGCGAGCGCGAGGTCGTGGATGTCGAACAGCTTCACGTTCTTCGGGGTCGTCATCCAGAGCTCGCCGACGGTGGGCTGCGGCGTCGTGCCGCCCTGCGGCCCGAAGGTCTCGATGGAGACATTGCTGAAGCCGTACTCCTTCGCGAACTCCGCGATCACGCGGCTCTCGCGGTACGGCCCGTTGTACTCGGCGGGATTGCGCACGCGCTGGTACGGCACCAGCTCGAGCACATGGTGCATGGCGCGCTCGCCGGACACCTCGTTGATGATGGCGGTCATCTGCGCCTGCGTCAGGAGCGTGCGGTCCTCGCGCTCCTGTGCCGCGAGGACGACCGGCGCGAGCAGGGCCAAGGCACCCAGGGCGTAACGATGCATTCCAGAGTCTCGGTTGTGGGGTATGAAAGAGATCGAAGAAATACGGCCGAGCCCGGCTCTTCGCTGGCCGCACGGTAGCGCTCGCTCCTCCACGCGCCCTATTTTCGAGACCAACGGATTCGTCACCGCCTTACAGGGCGCCGAATTCTCCATGATATCAAGGGAAACCATGACTTTACGCACCAGCCTTTTTATCGCCGCTGGCTTCGCGGCGCTCTTCGCCGCCGCACCGGCCGCCATGGCGCAGGCCGACAGCGCCGCCTCCCTGGCCAAGCCGATCGCCAAGGGCGACTCCATCGCTGGCCGGTGGCAGGCCAACCTGGGCATCTCCGGCGGGACCAAGTACTTCAAGCTGTCCATCGCGCAGTTCGGCGACAGCCTGTCGGCCATCGCGCATGTCGAGGTCAACGACACTTCCGGCGACGACACCTACGAGATGATCGGCTCCATCCACGACAGGAAGATCGAGCTTCGCGCCCGCTTCGTGGACGGCGTGCGCATGACGGGAACGCTTCGCGGCGAGACACTGCGCATGCGCGTCGTGCCGGGCCGCTATCAGGAAGCTGCGACATACGAGATCAGCTTCAGGCCGGCCCCGTAACCGGCAACGGCAGTCCCTGAACGGCGATGGTATTTCAGGGCCGGAAACGGCTTGGCGCACACCACCATCGCCCGTATGTTGACGCATGACCCAGGACACTGCGCAGTACCCCGCCCTCCAGCGCGCCACCGCGCTCGCACTTTCATACCTCGACTCGCTCGACACCGCGTCCGTCGCCTCCACGGCCTCGCTCGCCGAGCTTCGCGAACGGTTCGTGCGCGACCTGCCGAATGAAGGCGTGGACCCCACGCAGGTGGTGGACGAGCTGGCGCGCGACGTGGAGGGTGGCCTCATCGGCAACGCGGGCGGCCGCTTCTATGGCTGGGTGATCGGCGCTGGCCTCCCCGCCGCACTCGGCGCCGACTGGCTCACGGCCACCTGGGACCAGAACGCCGGACTGTATGCGTGCAGTCCCGCGGCGGCGGTCGTCGAGGAAGTCTGCGGCACGTGGCTCAAGGAGGTGCTCGGCATTCCCTCCACGGCGTCCTTCGCGCTCGTGACGGGCTGCCAGATGGCGCACGTCACCTGCCTCGCGGCGGCACGGCACGCCGTGCTCCAGAACGCCGGCTGGGACGTGAACCGCGACGGCCTCGCAGGCTCGCCCGCCATACGCATCATCACGTCGAGCGAGGTGCACGGCACCACGACACGCGCCGCGAAGCTGCTCGGCATCGGCACCGCGAACATCACCATGCTGCCGAGCGAGACGAATGGCCAGCTCGCCCCCGAGGTGCTGCGCACCGCGCTCGCGCAGGAGCGCGGGCGTCCCACGATCGTCGTGCTCCAGGCGGGTGACGTGAACTGCGGCGTGTTCGACTCCTTCCCCGAGCTCATCGACATCGCGAGCAGGGCCGACGCGTGGGTGCATATCGACGGCGCGATGGGCATGTGGTGCAACGCCGTGCCGGAGATGCGCCACCTGCTCCAGGGCGCCGAGGCTGCGGACTCGTGGGCGACGGATGGCCACAAGTGGCTGAACGTGCCCTACGATTGCGGCTACGCGTTCGTCGCGCATCCCGCGCATCATCGCGCGGCGATGGAGCACCACGCGAGCTACCTCGTGCATGCGAGCGACGTGCGCGACCAGCTCGACTGGACCCCCGACCACTCGCGCCGCGGGCGCGGCTTCGCGACCTACGCCGCGATGCGCGAGCTCGGCAAGGACGGCATTGCGGACCTCGTCTCGCGTTGCTGCCGCTACGCGCACGACATCGTCACGCGCATCGGTGCGCTGCCGCATGCGCTCATGATGTCGGAGCCGATCATCAACCAGGGCCTCGTGCGCTTCCTCGACCCGAACCCGGGCGCGACCGAAGAGGACCACGACCGGCGCACGGACGCCATCGCCGCAGCCATCAATGCCACCGGCGAGGCGTTCTTCACGAACACCACGTGGCGCGGCAAGCGCTGCATGCGCGTCTCGGTATCGAGCTGGCGCACGAACGACGACGACGTGAATCGCGCGGTCGCCGCTGCCGAGCGCGCGCTGGGCGCATAGGAGCTTCACGGCATGGAGCGCAGCCACTCGCCTGCCCGACGCATCGCCGACTTTCATCAGGACGACGAATCGCACTGGGTCGCGGACCTCGCGTGCGGCCACACGCAGCACGTGCGGCATGATCCGCCCTGGCAGAATCGCCCCTGGGTCATCACCGCTGAGGGGCGCGACCAGTTCCTCGGCACCACGTTGCCGTGCGCGGGGTGTTACGACGAGATCGCGGCGCTCGAGGATCGCCTGCGCGCTGCGCAGCTCGCGTCGGACGTCGCCGCACTGGACGACCTCATCGCCGACGACCTGCTCTTCACGGGTCCTGACGGACGCCTCTACAGGAAGGCCGACGACCTCGCCGCGCACCGCGATGGCGTCATTCGCATCACGACGCATGAGCCGCAGGAGATCAGGGTGCGGCACATCGGCGATGACGTCGCCGTCGTCGCGCTCCTCACGCGACTCGCGGGCTCGATGGCCGGCAATGCCTTCGGGGGCGGCGTGCGCTACACGCGCGTGTGGGCGCGCGAGGCGGACGGCCGGTGGCGCATCGCCGCGGGACACGTGAGCGCCGTCCCGGCGGAAATGTAGGAATCCCGGCTCCGGCTCCGACATCCCTGTACAGGCGGGCCACACGGGACACCCATCACGAAGGAGCCGGAACATGAAGTACATGCTCATCATGAACACGCCGCGGGACGGCTACACGCAGTACATGAACTGGCCGAAGAAGATCCTCGAGGCGAACGCGGCGTTCATGGGGACGTTCACGAAGAAGCTCATCGACGCGGGCGAGTTCGTGAGCGCCGAGGGATTGTCGTCGCCGGAGCAGGCAGTGCTCGTGCGCGCTGGCACCGACGGCCGCCCCATCACGGACGGCGTCTTCCCCGAGTCGAAGGAATTCCTCGCGGGCTACTGGATCATCGACGTGGACAGCCACGAGCGCGCGCTCGGCATTGCGGCCGAGGCATCCACCGCGCCGGGTGTGGCCGTCAAGGCGCCCGATGGCTCCGCGATCGAGCACCTCTGGATCGAGCTGCGCAGCATCATGCGCGGCCGCGAAGACATCGCGTGACGTCCCCGCCGGATCACGACGTCGAACGCCTGCTGCGCGAGCTCGCGCCGCTCGCACTCGGCGCCGTGGTCCGGCGGTATCGCGACTTCGCCGCCTCGGAGGACGCGGTGCAGGAAGCGCTCATCGCCGCGGCGGCGCAGTGGCCGCTGCACGGTGTGCCCGGAAACCCACTGGGCTGGCTCATCCAGGTTGCCGGGCGGCGCATGACCGACGTCGCACGCAGCGAGATCGCTCGGCGCGGCCGCGAGGCACTCGTCGTCACGGAGGCACCGGACAGCGCGAGCATGCCGGAGGTTCACGATGTCGACCCTGACGACACGCTCGTGCTCCTCTTCATGTGCTGTCACCCGGCGCTCACGCCCTCGTCGGCCCTCGCGCTGACGCTTCGCGCCGTCGGCGGCCTCACCACGGCGGAGATCGCGAAGGCGTTCCTCGTTCCCGAGGCGACCATCGGCCAGCGCATCACTCGCGCGAAGGCGAGCATTCGCGCGTCGGCCATCCCGTTTGCGATACCGGACGCCGGCGAGCGCGCGGCGCGATTGAGCTCGGTGCTGCACGTCCTCTACCTCATCTTCAACGAAGGCTACGCGTCCACGTCGGGAGACGTGGTCCACCGCGCTGACCTCGCGCTCGAGGCCATTCGTCTCATGCGCGACGTGCACAAGCTGCTTCCGCAGGACGGCGACGTCATCGCACTGCTCGCGCTCATGCTCCTCACGGATGCCAGGCGCACCGCGCGCACCGGCCCGCGCGGTGAGCTCATTCCACTGGACGAGCAGGATCGCACCCTATGGAACCGCGCCTCGATCGACGAAGGCATCGCGCTGGCGAGTGAGGCCCTCGCACGCGGTTCGCTCGGCGAATATCACCTGCTCGCCGCCATCGCCGCCGTGCACGACGAGGCGCCGAACGCTGCGGCGACGGACTGGCCGCAGGTCCTCCAGCTGTACGAGATGTTGATGCGCGCTGCGCCGAGCCCGATGGCGGCCCTGAATCACGCCGTGGCGACGGCGATGGTGGAGGGGCCTGCGGCCGGGCTCGCACTGCTCGAGCCGCTGCGAAGCGATGAACGGCTCCAGTCCACGCACCGGCTGGACGCCGTACGTGCGCACCTCCTCGAGCGCGCGGGCGAGCACGAGGCGGCCGCAGCGCTCTTTCGCACGGCCGCGGCAAGGGCGACGAGCGTCCCCGAGCGCGATTTCCTGCTCGGCAGGGCCGAACGTTACGCGAGGTAGATGCTGGCGGTCCTGTCAATGATGAATGCGCGCTCGCTCATGATGGGACTCGTCCTCGCTGCCGCCCTCGCGTGCGATGTCCCCACTGTTCCGTTTGCCTTCCCCACCGCCGCCGTGCGCTTCGAGCCCGATGCCATCGCGCTCGGCGACACGTACGCGCAGTGGTGGGCCGAGGTCGAGGAGTGTGCGGGACAGGCCGGAAACCTCAGTGAGGTGTCGTGGTACACCGTCCCGTCGAGCGGCAGCGCGGTGGTGATCGACGGGCGCGAGTACAGCGGCGCGTGGTACAGCGCGGGCAACCGGATCGTCCTCGCCGAGAACACGCTTCACTGGGGCGCCGGCGTGCGGCACGAGATGCTGCACGCGCTCATCCATGACGGTTCGCACCCGACGCAGTTCTTCCGCGAGCGGTGCGCGGACGTCGTGAACTGCTTCGGTACGTCGTGCATCGACAACTAGCGCCGTGAGCGCGGCCTGTCCGGAGTACGGCTTCGTCGTCGCGGCGCGTGTCGTTCCGGGCGCGGACGGCGAACGTCTCCACGCCGAGTTCATCGCCATGCTCGAGCATGAGGGCCTGTGCGCCGGCGGTGGCACCGACGACGACGCATGGCACCTCGCGATCACGCGCGTGGGTTCGCAGGCGACGGACGACGATCGTCACTTGCTGCTCGCGTGGTTCGAGGAGCGAGCGGGTCGGCTGAGTGCAACCGTGAGCGATCTGGTCGACCTCGAGACACTCACGTCGTAGTTGGCGTGAATCACCTTTGATCTCGATTGACCACATAGGACATAGAGTACACACAGAGGCACAGAGGAAAAGCAAAAGCAAAGAATTGAACCGCAGAGGTCGCGGAGATCGCGCCGTCGAAAGAACCTCTGCGTCCTCTGCGCCTCCGCGGTCAACTCACGCGGTTTGCTGTTGTAGTTCCTCTGTGGTTACCTCACGCAGTTCGCTGTTGCTGTTCCTCTGTGTCCTCTGTGTGTACTCCGTGTCCTCTGTGGTTTCGGGGAGCCTTCCCTCGTACGAAAGCCAGAACTCCCCCTGCACAGCAGCTACTGTCTTCCCGCGAGGCTCGGCCAGATTGCCTGCAACGTCGTCCGTGGCCGACGCGCGACCAGCACCGGCACCTCACGCTCCTCCGCCACCGACCACGGGCTGCGCACCACCTCCGCGACGCGCACGTCGTCGTAGAACTTCGCGATGTCCACGCTGTCCGCACCGATCGACACGAGCACGGTGCCCGGCCGCGCACCCGGGCCGAAGAACCAGAATGATCCCACGGAACTCACCACCGGCGGCAGGTCGTACTTCGCGCGATAGAACTCCGCTGCGCCCGCCTCGCCGTAATTCGCGCCGAGAATCACGGCCGCCTCGCGTTCACCAGCGCTCAATGCCCGCGTCGCGCGCGCCAACGCCTGCGACTGCTCCTCCCATCCGATCATGTCCGCGTAGTCCTGCGGCAACCGCTCCATCACGCCCTGGTTCGTCCTGAGCGACGACGACGCGCCGATGCGCGCGATGTAATCGCCCGTCTGCCCCCAGCCGAGCAGCGGCATGCCGAGTGGAAGCAGCAGCGCGCCGAACGCGATCGTGACGGCGACGATGCTCCAGCGTGCCGCAGTTGCCCAGCGCGCACGCCACGCCTCCACCACCACGGCGCCGGCGGCGAACAGCGTGGGGTAGATCGGCCCGATGTAGTACGCCTTGCCGTGCAGCACGAGCAACAGCGCGAACGCGAGCAGGCATGCCCAACCCGCCACCGCAAATCGCCGCGCCCGATGGGTCGCGATGAGCGCGACCACACCGATCACCGCGACGACGAACGGCGCCGGGCTCACCATCAACGGCTGCTCGGCGACGAACGACAGCCAGCTCACGTGCCCGAGCTGCTGCCCCTGGAGGTCGCGCATCTGCGCCACCACCGGATACCCCAGGCGCACCTGCCCCACGATGCTGGGCGCACCAATCACGAACGCGATCGCGGCAGCAAGCCACGGCCACGGCGTGAGGAGCCATCGCCGCGCCGGCGTCACGACGATGGCGCCGAGCGCTGCGAGGCCGAAGAAGAGGATGCTGAACTTCGTGAGGAGGCCCAGGCCCATCGCGATGCCGAAGCCGATCCAGTCGCGCGGCCGCTCCTCGCGCGAGAGGCGCACGAGCATCCACAGCGCGAGCGTCCACCAGAGCTGGTCGAGCACCACGGGCTGGAACAGCGTGGAGGTCCGCTGGAACAGCACGCTCGATATGCAGCAGAGCGCCGTGAGACCCTGCGCGAAGCGGCCACCGCCGAGCTCGCGCCCGATGAGCGCGGCAAGCAGCGTAAGCGCAGCGCCCTCGACAGCAGGGAACACGCGCACCGCCGCGAGCGTATGACCAGGTAGCGCTCCCGCGATGTTGGCGAGGATCGCGATGAGGGGCGGGAAGTCCATGCGCCACAGGCGCAGGTGTTCGCCCATCGAGAAGTAGAGGAACTCGTCGCGCTGGATGCCGAACGTCGTCACCATCAGCGTGATCACGTGCAGTGCGAGAGAGACGGCCACGACCGTGGCGACAATGCCCACGGCAAAGGGTGGGCGCGCGTCATGCGTGTCTGATGAGTGGGTCGTCATCACCGCAAAACTAAACGGACACTACCATGCGCGCTTATCGTTCCCTCCTGCTCGCCCTGTCGCTCGGCATCGTCGCGCCGCTCGCCGGCGCCTGCCGCTCGAGCAATGCATATGACGTCAACAGCACCGAGCCGGACCGGGTGCTGCTCACCGTCAAGAACGACAACTTCCTCGAGGCGGACATCTACGCGTTGAGCAACGGCCTCGCCACGCGCATCGGCGTCGTGAGCGGCCTCTCGACGAAGGATTTCGCCCTCAACTCCACGCTCTACAGCGCGACGGACTTCCGCATCGTCGCTGCGCCGATCGGCGGTAACGGCCGGGCGTCGTCCGGCCCGCTGCCGGTTCATTCGGGCCAGAGCATCGAGTTCACGGTCGGCAACCGCCTCGCCGCGAGTCACGCCGACATTCACTGATCGGCCCGCCATTGCGCGGGGCGCGCCGGACTCGTTGTTTCTTCCGTAACACCAGGGAGATGGGCGAATGGAAGAGATCAAGGTTTCCGGCGCGAAGCTCAAGGCCACCCTCAAGCAGATCATCCGCGAGGGCAACGTCCGGCGCATCATCCTGCGCAACGGGCAGGGTCGCACGCTGCTCGACATGCCGCTCTCCGCGGGCATCGTCGGCGCCGTGCTGATCCCCTTCTGGATCGCCGTCGGCTCCGTCGTCGCGCTGGCGACGGACTTCACGATCCTCGTCGAGCGCGACCCCGACCTGCCCGCGCGCTAGCCGCTCAGGTAGCTCGGCGCAGGTAGCTCAGCTCAGGTAGCGCCGCGCCACCTGCTCCAGCCGGTCGTCGCCCGCCTGCTCGGCCTCGGCGAGGATCTCCTCGACGTACGGCTTCAGGCTCGCCTCACCCCAGTAGTACCCCGTCGCACGCTCCGCGAGCTGCGTCTCGTTCACGCGCGCGGCCTCGAGGAGCGCACGCGCCGCGGCGCGATCGTAGCCCGGGTCGTCCCGCTCGGGCAGCGCATAGTTGCGGCGGGGCATCTCGCCTTCCGCATCGTCCCGCAGGAATGCTCGCGACATCTCCGTTCTCCCAGGCCGGCGTCGTTCGCCGGCGCATCCGGAATATATTAAGGCCGCATGGCATCCACGCGGCCTGAAGACCTCCCCCTCCATAACGACGTCCGGCGCCTCGCCGCCGCACTCGGCCGCGTGATCCGGCGGCTCGAGGGCGACCAGGCATTCGCGACGGTGGAGACGCTGCGCCGCGACGCGCGCGCCCGCCGGCACGGCGATGCCAACGCGCCCGACCTCGCCACCCTGCTGCGCAAGGTCGAGGCCCTGCCGACGGAGCTCTGCGCCACCGCGGCGCGCGCGTTCACGCTGTTCTTCCTCCTGATCAACACGGCCGAGCAGGTGCATCGCGTGCGACGCACGCGCATGTATGCGCGGGCATCCGATGCGTCGCCGCAGCCGGCCTCCGCGCGGTGGACCATGCGTCGCCTGCGCGAGGATGGCCACGCCGCCGACGACGTGCTCGACGCCATCGCGAAGCTCGACGTGCGCCCCGTCCTCACCGCGCATCCCACGGAGTCCACGCGTCGCACGCTGCTCGCGCTCCAGGCACGCGTGGCGGACCTGCTGCTCGCCCGCGAGTCCACGCCGGCGGCGGGACAGCGCGAGCTCGACGAGCGGCTCGACGGCGAGATCGAGCTGCTGTGGCTCACCGCCGAGGTCCGCGCCGATCGCCCGACGGTGCTGGACGAGGTGAGCACGGTGCTGTGGTACCTCGAGACGCGCCTCATCGACGCGAGCGCCCGCGCGCGCGACGCGCTCATGCGCGCCTTCGAGGAGGAGTTCAACGCCACGGCGGATGCACTCCGCATCCCGGTTCCGCTGCGCATCGGGAACTGGGTCGGCGGCGCTCGCGATGGCAATCCCTTCGTCACCCCCGCCACCACGCTCGCCGCCGCGCGCCGCGCGAGCCACATCATCCTCGGCCGCTACGGCCGCGCGCTGGATGATCTCGTCGAGCGGCTCGCGCTTTCGGCGCAACTCGCCACGCCGCCCGAGCCATTGCTCGCGTCCCTCGAGAAAGATCGCGAGCTCGTGCCCGCGACGTGGGCCGCGAATCGCAATCGAAATGCGTCGGAGCCCGTGCGGCTCAAGCTGTCGTTCATGGCGGCGCGCATCGCGGCAACCCGGCATGTCGTCGCCTCGCGCGACGCTGGCACGCCGCGCATCGATGCCGCCGCGTACGGCGACGCAGCCGCGTTCGAGGCGGACCTGCTCCTGGTGCGCGAGAGCCTGCTGTCCGCCGGCGCCGTCGAGGCTTGCCGCACGGTGCTCGACCCGGCCATCGCCGTCGTGCGCGCGCACGGCTTCCACGGCTTCATGATGGACGTGCGCGATCATTCCGACATGCACCGCAACGCTGTGGACGAGATCGCCGCATCGGTCGGCATCGGCGCGCTCGACGCGGAGTCGCTACGCCGCGAGCTCGCGGGGCGCCGGCCGCTCGTCGGCTCGCATCTCGCCATGAGCGACGACACGCGCCGCGTCGTCGACACGTTCCGCGCGATCGCCACCATCCAGGCCGAGTCGGGCGTGGCCGCGGCGTCAACGTACGTGATCTCGATGGCGCGCGAGCCCGCCGACCTCCTGCGCGTGCTGCTCCTCGCGCGCGAGGCGGGCCTCGTCGACCTCTCGGCGAACGAGCCCCGCTCCACGCTCGACGTCGTGCCGCTCTTCGAGACCCTCGGCGATCTCGACGCCGCGCCCGCCGTGATGCGCGCGCTGCTCGACGACCCTGTCTACCGTCGCCAGCTCGTTGCGCGCGGCAACCGGCAGGAAGTCATGCTCGGCTACTCCGACTCCGCGAAGGACGCCGGCCTGCTCAGCGCGTCGTGGGCGCTGTACCGCGCGCAGGAATCGCTCGCGTCGCTCTTCAGGGACACCGGCGTCGAGCTGCGCCTCTTCCATGGTCGCGGTGGCGGCGTGGGTCGCGGCGGCGGCTCGCCCGTGCAGCGTGCACTCGCGGCGCTGCCACCCGGCACGGTGAATGGGCGCATCAAGATCACGGAGCAGGGCGAGATCATCTCGCAGCAGTTCGGGCTGTTGCCGGTTGCCGAGCGTTCGCTCGAGGTGAGCGTGTCCGGCGTGCTGCTGCACGGCTTCACGGATTGGCGCACCGGCGTCGACACGGGCGACGTCGAACGCTGGCGCGCCGTCGTCGATGCACTGTCCGCACGCTCGCATGCCGTCTATCGCGCGAGCGCGCACGAGAATCCCGAGCTCTTCACGCTCTTCCGCGCGGCGACGCCCATCGCCGAGCTGGCAGACGCGCGCTTCGGCTCGCGCCCGGCGTACCGGCCCGGCGCGAACGCCGGCATCGATGGCATTCGCGCGATTCCGTGGGCCTTCGGCTGGACGCAGATCCGCCTGATGCTCACCGGCTGGCTCGGCGTCGGCACCGCGCTCGCGGAGGCGTCGTCAACCGAGGATGGCTTGCGCGACCTGCAGGCGATGGCGCAGCGCTGGCCCTTCTTCGACGACTTCCTCGCGAAGGTGGAGATGGTCTGCGCGAAGACCGACCTCGAGATCGCGCGCCTGTACGTCGAGTCGCTCGGCGGCGACGTGAAGCTGCTCGCAACGCTGGAGGCCGAGTTCGAGCGGACGGTCTCGAGCGTGCTGCGCATTCGCGGCGGCGACGAGCTCATCGCCGACGTGCCGGTGCTCAAGGCCGCGATCGAGCTGCGGAACCCGTACGTCGATCCGCTGTCGGTGCTTCAGGTGGCGCTGATGAAGCGCAAGCGCGCCGCTGAGTCCGCAGGATCGGAGCATGTTTCGGTGGACGAGGCGCTCTCGACCACGCTCAGCGGCATCGCGCAGGGGCTGAGAAATACGGGGTGATCCTGCCCGGTGACGGCAATCACGTTGAAAAACGCGCTGCCGTACTAGACTGAAGGACATGCAGCCAGCAGTCGAATCTCCCACCCCGCGCGCCCTCGCCGACCTCGTGGCGCGGTGCGACCAGATCAACCGCTTCGAGACGCAACTCACCGCGGCGGAGGACGTCCGTGTCGCTGCCCTCGCGTCGGGCCTGCTGGTGATGCGGCAGGTGCTGACACTCGAGGCGGTGCCGTCGGACAAGCTGCCTGGACTCCAGTCGCGCATCTCGCACTGGCTCCTGAGCGGCGATCATCTCGAGGAGGCGCATACGCCGGCCGTGCGTCAGTTGACCGGCCGCCTCGCGCTCGACGAGCACGAGCAGGTGAAGATTCTGGGCGACCGTTCGTGGCGTGGCCAGTGGCGCACGGTGACGCTGTGGCGCAATGGCATCATGGGCATCAGCAACGCGGCGATGATGGAGTACCTCGCCTCGCTCACCGCCTTCGCGCAGCGCCGCGCGCCCGATGTCGCGCGTTCACTGCTCGCGCGGAGCGAGGCGCTGGAGTCGTCGGACTCCCTCCTCGCCGGCGGCCCGCGCGGACGCACGAGCGGCCCGTCTGTCGTTCCGAGCGGAGCAAGGAACCTGCACCCCTGACGCGCTCTACACCTCGGTCGACTGCACCATATCCTCGAGGAATGGATACTTCGTACGGATCTCCGCCACCTGCGCCGTCGAGACATCCACGACAGCCGGTGACGCCACCGCCATACGCGTCGCCGCCGCGCGGCCCCATGGATCGTACGCCGCCGAGCCGCCGTCGTAGCGAATGTCGCCGCCCATGCCCGTGCGATTCACGCCGACGAAATACGCCTGGTTCTCGATCGCGCGCGCGGGCAGCAGCGCATCCCAGTGCGGCCGCCGCGACGCCGGCCAGTTCGCGATGAGCACGTAGAGGTCCGTCCAAGGCGCCGCCGCGCGGAACAGTTCCGGGAAGCGCAGGTCGTAGCAGATGAACGGGCTCACGCGCACGCCGTCCACGTCGATCACAACCGGTGTGCAGCCCGCCACGTAGTGCTCGTGCTCCGATCCATATGTGAACAGCCGCTGCTTCGCGTACGACGCCACGAGACTCCCGTCCGGACTGAACACCGCCGCGACGTTCTGGTAGCCATTCACCTCGCGCATCGACACGCCCGCGATGAGCCACACGTCGTTCACGGCGGCCATGGTGCTCAGTCGCGCGAACGACGGACCATCAACACCCTCCGCCCACTTCCCCGGCTCCATCGTGAACCCGGTCGTGCACATCTCCGGCAGCACGACGAGCCGCGCCCCCGTCTGCGCGGCGCGCTGCACGCAGACGTCCGCGCGGTTGAGCGACACGTCGGGCTGCTGCCACCCGGTGTCGTACTCACCAATCGCGACACGCAGCGTGACGTGCTCGCCCCTTACAGCCTGTGTGATCATGGAATGAGATCCGCGTAAATCGCCGTTCAATGTCCGCTGGAATCGTGCGCTAGAGCAGCGCAGCGCGCAGTCGCACACATCCTTCGCGCACCATCTGCGTGTCGCACGAGAAGGAAAACCGAAGCGCATCCGGATAGCTCGGCCCGAATGCATCGCCCGGTGCGCTGCCGATGCCGTCGTCGGCCAGCGACGCCGACAGCGCGTCCGCGTCTGCCACCTCGAGCCGCGCATAGATGCTCGGGTCGAGCTCCGCCCACACGAAGAACGTGCCGCGCGGCGAGAACGCCCGCAATCCCGGCACGTCGCGCAGCGCGCCGATCATGATGTCGCGACGCACGCGGTATTCGTCGCACATGGCAGCTGTGCTCGCCTGGCTCCCCTGCACCGCCGCGAGCGCCGCCCACTGCGCGAGGCTGTTCACGCCGTTGATCGTGCACCGCAGCAGCTTCGGGAGCCGGTCGTGCAGGATGGGCGCGCGCGTGACGACATAGCCCGTGCGCAGCCCCGCCATCGCGTGGCTCTTCGAGAAGGAGAAGATGCTGATCACGCGCGTGTCGTCCTCGTCGGCAATCGCGCCGATGGACACGTGCTCGTACGGCTCGAACACTAGGTCCTCGTACGCCTCGTCCGACACGACCCACAGGTTGTGTTGCTTCGCGAGCTCGTAGATCGCGCGCAGCTCGTCGCGGCCGATCACCGCACCCGTCGGGTTGTGCGGCGTGTTGAGGAAGATCGCGCGCGTCTTCGGCGTGATCGCCTCCGCGATGTCCGCGGCGCGGTACGCGAAGTCCTCGCTCGCGGCGAGCGTCACACCGACCGTCACGCCACCCGCGAGGCGGATGTTCTCCGCGACTTCCGTCCACATCGGGTCCGGGATGATGACCTCGTCGCCCTCCGAGAGCAGCGCCCCGAAGGTGACGTTGAGCGCGTGCATCGCGCCGTTCGTGACGAAGACGTCGGCCGCCTTCACCCCCGCGATCCCGTTGCGCGCCTTCACCTTCTCGGCGAGCGCCTTCCGCAGCTCGGGGATGCCGTTGTTCGGCACGTAGTGCGTCTTCCCCGCATACATCGCCGCCACCACCGCCTCGGCCACATGCGCCGGCGGGGTGAAGCTCGGGTCCCCCGACTCGAAGCGGAACACTTCCTTCCCGGCCGCCTGCGCCGAGAGGAGGCGTTCGCGAATCTGGACGATCTTGCCGAGGGAGACGAAGTCGAGCGGATGCGGCGCGGCGACGGACGACTGCTCGGCAGAGCGTGTCATGGGTTTCAATTGTGAGGGTTCTCGCACGATACGAGCACTTTGCAATTCGGGCAAGAATGAAGTCTTATTAGTACGGAATTCGTGCAAAAGATCGCGCATGCGTACTTCATCGGGAGCGTCAATGCGGTTCCGCCATATCCGGCGTCTGGCCACCTTCGTGCTGGCCACGTCGCTCATTGCCGGTTGCGTCCACAGCTTCTGGACCGTGCAGCCCACGCAGCTCTCGACGAGCGACCAGCGCGTCATCACCAGCCCCGTGAAGGTTCATCTCCTCGATGGCGGCACCGTCGTCTTCCGCAACGGCGTCAGCGTTTCCGCACGCGAGATCACCGGCGCGGGCAAGGCGTATCGGCTGCTCGACGACGTCGCCTTCACGGATCGCGACCGCATCCCCATCGACAGCGTCGTCGGGCTCGAGAGCTTCGACGGCAAACTCCTCACCGCGCAATCCGTCGTCGTCTCCGTTGCCGCGACAGGCCTCGCGGCGATCGGCACTGCCGGACTGCTCCTCGCCATCTTCGGCTCGTGCCCCACGGTCTATGCCGACACCGGCGCCGCGGGCAAGCTCCAGGCGGAAGGGTTCTCGTACGCCATCGCGCCGCTGCTCGAGCATCGCGACGTGGACCCGCTCGACGTGCGACCCGGCCCCGACGGCATCATTCGCCTCGAGCTGCGCAACGAGGCGCTCGAGACGCACTTCATCAATCACATCGAGCTGCTCGCCGTGAAGCGCCCCGCCGGCGCAAGCGTCGTCCCCGACCAGTCGGGCAAGCTCGTCGTGGTGAGCGACATGCATCCGCTCTCGTCGGCGCGCGATCGCGCGGGGCGCGACGTCAGCGCCGACCTCGCGGACGCCGACGGACGACTCTTCGCGACCGCACCGGCCACCGTGAACGCCGCGCGCGCGGGCGACCTCGACGACTACATCGACATCGAGACGGACGCACTCCCCGCGGGCGACTCCATCGCCGTCGTCCTGCGGCTCCGCAACTCGCTCCTCAACACGGTCCTCCTCTACGACGGCATACTCGGCGGCCCCGACGCCGCCGACTGGCTCGTCACGGGCCTGCAGCAGATCGGCACGGCGCTCGACCTGTCGCGCTGGTACACGCGCACCATGGGCATGCACGCCACCGTCGACGGCGTCGCGCTCCCCGCGTCGGGCGAGCATGCGCGCCTTGGCGACGTCGGTCCCATCGCGTTCCGCGACGTGGCGATCGTGTTGCCAAGACCGTCGAGCGCCGCGAAGAACGTTCGCGTGCGGCTGCGCTTCGTCGCTGACGACTGGCGCATCGATCGCGCGCGCTTCGCGGGCGTCGTCACGCGTCCCACGCCGGCCACCCTGCACCTCTCACGCGTGATCGCGCCGAATCCCGCGCGCGGCGGACCCGCCGTTCTCGACACCGCCGCGCTCCGCGCACTCGGCGAGGCGGACAACGATTACCTCGAGACGCACCCCGGCCAGCGCATGACCCTCGAGTTCGCGAGCCGCGCCGATTCGTCGACGACATACCTCATCGCATGGCAGGGCTGGTATCGCGAATGGATCCGCGGCGCATGGCTCGCCGAGCCGACTCGCACCAAGCCGTGGGTCCCGGGCGACTCCGCGGTGTCCATCGCGCTCACACGCTGGCGCGCGAAGCGCGACGGCTTCGAGCGCGCATTCTATTCCTCGCGCATTCCCGTCCGATGAACGCACGCATCGCAGTCGCCATGGCCGCGCTCCTCGCCGCCTCGGCGTGCAAGTGGGGCATGCGTCCGGAGAACTATCCCCCGGCGAACATGCCCGCGGGCGCGAGCGTCGCCGTTCGCGTGCGCGACGAGGGAGCGGATCGCGTCGGCGAGCTGTTCGCCGTGGACTCGGTCGGCGTCACCATCTACAATCGCGCGCTGCAGCGCATCGCCTGGTCTCGCCTCGGCGCCATGGACGTGAAGGATCTCGGCTCCGGGTACGACGTGTCGTTCGGCGAGATCCCCGATGCGACGAAGCGCTCGCGCATCGCGGCCGTGAGTCGCTTCCCGCAGGGGTTGTCGCCGGACCTGCTGCGTTCCGTACTGGCGAAGCTTCGGCTCTCGCAGCTGGAGGAAGTGCGGTGAGGCTGGCCCTGCTCATGGTGCTGACACTTGGGCAGGCAGCGCTGGCGCAGTCGTCGCTCGACTCGCTCGCCTCCGCATCGGCGATCGCGACGGCACGCTTCGCCGATCGTCGCGCCGCGGCGGCGGAAGGCTATCGCCGTCTCGGCGCCGACTTCCCCGGCATGGGCGAGCACTGGTTGCACCCCGGCGCGCTCCTGTCGGGCAGCATCGATGCCAACCGGCCCACCATCCTGATCTACGCCACCATCGGCGATGCGCCGAAGCTGCTCGGCGTCGGCTTCGTGACCACCACGCGCGGCGACGACACCGTGCGTGCCGTGCCGGGCTGGCCGCGTGCGTGGCATGAGCACAGCGGCCTCCTCACCGACGAGAGCGGCGTGTCACCGGGGACGAATGCGCCGAGTGGGACGCATGTGTGGGTGCTGCATGCGTGGACGGGGTTGAAGAATCCCGATGGTGTGTTCACGCCGGACAACTGGTCGCTGCCATTCCTGCGCGCGGGCCTGGCGCCACCAGCGGCGTCCGATCCCGATGCGGCGCGCGCCGTGGCGCTGGTGAATGGCGGTGACGCCTACCTGCGCGGCGTGTTGACGGACGGGCGCATGGTGACCCCCGCGAACGCCGCGCGTGTCGACTCGATCATCGCGCGCGCACGCGGCGAGGTGTCGTCGCTCGTGGCTGCGACGCCGTTGTCGTTCGTGGCGCTGCGTGCAACCTGGCAGGCGATGTCGTCATCGCTCCGCGCCGAGCTCGGCCCCGGCGTGGACAAGTTCCTCGCTGTTCCGCACCGTCACTGAGATGTCATTCCGAGCGTGTTTGTCATTCCGAGCGAAGCGAGGAATCTGCACTTTTGTGTTACTGACCGTCTTCGCCCAGCCCCTATTCGCCCAGAGCACCTCGCAGGTCGGCCACACCGAGCGCCCGCTCCAGTTCGAGCTCGTCGGCGGGAGCACCATCTCCAGCAGCAGCGTCGACTGCTGCCACGACGGCCCCGCCTATTACGGCGCAATCGGCGCACGCCGTCAGCTTGCGAACGGCGGCGGCATTCGCGTCGACGTCGTCGGACTCTCGCAGACCAGCCGGATCGTGTTCGGCCCCGACAACGAGTACACGACCTCGGCCCGCATCGTCGCCGTCACCGCATCGTTCGACGCCTTCTTTCGCCTCGTCGGCGACTTCGGCGCGACGGTCACGGCAGGCGCCGGCTTCGCGCCGTACGTGCATGGGTCGCAGACCTCTCCCAGCTCGTACACGTATCCCGAGCGCTACTCGCTCACGGAGTCGTCCGCGTTGCTCACCGCTGCGGTGGGCATTCGTTATCGGTGGTTCTTCGTCGAGCAGCAGGGGATCACGTTCATGCAGGCGCAGCGCGCGCTGGCTCACGGACGCCAGTTCTTTCCCGTGACACTCGGCGTCAGGTTCTAGCTACCCTCGGGGCGTCGACCTGCTGGACCTCGCCTGGCGCGCCCGCGTCGCGCATGTCGGCAGGCACCCCGTGCACGATCGGCGGAAGTGGCGCCATTGCCGGCCATCCGCGCGACCACGACCGGACCAGGTTACCAGCGCCGCTCGCCGAGATGGGCCGTTCCGCGTCCGGGCGTATCGCGCCAACGTCATGTACGGACTCTGCGGCGTTACTCGTGGCGAATATGAAGTCGGCGAGTGCCTCGTTGAGGGTAACGACCTCTTCGTCCATGTTCGCACAGCAATGAACACCGTCAGCGTGCGCATTGAGGCCGTCTGCAAATCGGACCAGCGCCTGGCTCAGCGCGCGGGAGGCGCGGGCGACCGTCCGGACCGTCGCCCGACGCACCCCCTCCTGCTCGAGTACGCCGAGCCGGCGGAAGCTTGCCTCTGCTGCCGCCGCGACCGAGATGCCCGCGACCACTTCTTCAGCCTTGCGCCGCTGTTCGCTCATGACGCTTCTCCATTGGTGAGTGTTGGTGCTCCAGCCTGTCTGCGACGTGTGCAAGCCATTCGGACACGCCGCTCACGCTCGCGATGCGCCATCCGGCGCGCGTCGCCCCGATACCGACCTTGATCGCGTGCCCGCCCATCGCGTCCACCGCGCGGAACCCGTCCTCATCGGTGCGATCGTCACCGATGAAGACGGGCCGACGCCCCGCGAATGGCGATTCACGCATGAACGCGACGATCGCGGTGCCCTTGTTCACGTCGCGCGGCCGCAACTCAAGGACGCATGATCCAGCGACGACGATGTACTCTCTCCCAGCGGTCGCCCATGCCGAGTACATGGCTGCCCCAGCGACCGCTGCGAGCGTCGGGGCGAGCCGGTAGTGCAGCGCGATGGATTGCCCCTTGTCTTCGAGCACCAGGCCGGTGTGATCCGCGATCATCGCGTCGAGCCTCTCGCGCGCCGCTTCGAGGGCTGGCAGTCGTACTCCGCTCCGGCTCGCCGCGCCATGCGCATCGCGACGTTCCACGCCGTGCTGGCCGGCGGCGGCAAAGCGCGATTGCACGAACACCTCGTCGATGCTCGTGATGCTCCGTCCGCTCACGATCGCCAGCGCGCCGTCGAGCGTCGCACGGATGCGATGTAGCTGGTGGATCAGTCCGGGAGGTGCACGCACCTCATCCGGGGTCGGCGCGAAGTCGAGCAGCGTGCCGTCGATGTCCAGGAACATCGCCCAGTTCCTCGACGGCTGCGGAAGCGCGGGGAGTATCGTCATGCCACCGCCGCGCGCCGTGATGCGCGGTTCGAGGCGGGGTGGTCCGTCGCTCGCGTGTGCCTGACGAGGGCCTGCCCGCTGAACCGGTCACGGCGACGACGACGTGCCGCATCGAGCAGCATCCTGCCTGCCCATCGATAGACGTTGAACTCCTGGAGCAGTCCGCGCATCAGCTGCATCCGCGCGCGACGCGCGCGCAGGGGCATCGTGAGCGCCGTATGGAGTGCCGCTGCGCACTCGTCGGCGTCGTACGGATTCACGATCAGTGCCTCGGGCAGCTCGCGTGCCGCTCCCGCGAACTGGCTGAGCACCAGCACGCCGTCGTCGTCGTCGCGCGATGCGACGAACTCCTTGGCGACGAGATTCATGCCGTCGTGCAGGCTGCTGACGAAGCAGACGTCGGCGCCACGGTACGCCATGTGGACCTCAGCCGCGGAATGATGCTGCACGAGCAGGACGATGGGCGGCGGGCCACCCTGCGAGTAACGCGCATTGATGCGCGCCGCGAGGGCGCGAACCCGCAGTTCGTATCCGCGGTACTGCTCGATCGTCGAGCGCGTCGGCGCGGCGATCTGCACATGCGTGAACCGCCCGACCCACTCGGGGTGCAGCTCGAACATCCGCTCGACCGCGCGGAAGCGCTCCTCGATCCCCTTCGTGTAGTCGAGCCGATCCACGCCCATGCACACCCGGTGCTCGGGGGGCAATCCATGCGCGGAACGGATGCGCGCGCGACAGTCCGCGATTGGTCGCTCCATGAGCTCCGCGGCCGGAGGCCACTGCACGGAGATCGGGTAGCGTCGCACCATCGTCCGCGCCCCGCCGTACGATACGACGAACGCGTCGCGGTCCACGCGCGCCTCGAGCTGGCGGTCCACCGTGTCGACGAAGTTGTTGCAGTGCACCTGCGTGTGGAAACCGAGGATGCTGCTGCCGAGCAGGCCGTCGAGCAGCTGCTCGCGCCAGGGGCAGATGGCGAACGCCTCGGGATTCGGCCACGGGATGTGCCAGAACATGATGATCGTCGCCTGCGGCAGCTGCTCGCGGATCATGCGCGGGACGAGTGCGAGGTGATAGTCCTGCACGAGCACGATGGGATCCGCAGACTTCGCCTCCTGCACCACGGCATCGGCGAATTTCTGGTTCACGCGCTCGTACTCCGTCCAGTCGCCGGAACTGAACGACGGACGCACGTGCGCGATGTGGCACAGCGGCCACAGGCCTTCGTTGGCGAAGCCGTAGTAGTACCCCTGCTCCTCCTCCGGCGTGAGCCAGAGCCGGCGGATCTGGTATCCGGGCTCCTCCACCGGCGCGGCAACGCGATCGTGTGCATCCACCACGTCGCGATCGGCAGAGCCGCTGCCGTGCGCGATCCACGTGCCCGAGCAGGCACGCATGATCGGCTCGACGGCGGTGACCAGGCCACTCGCGGGCCGCTGCACGACGATCGCGTCGCCTTCGCGCACGTGGATGTACGGCTCGCGATTGGAGACGACGATCACGTCATGGCCACGCAGCTCGCGCTCGAGGATCTCCCGCAGCGTGTCGGGCGTCCATGCAGTCTGCTCCTCATCGCGCAGGCGTCGCTCACCCTCCAGGTCGTGGATGAGCATGCGCAGGTCGTCGGCGATCGGCTGCAGGTCGCCGCGATGAACGGGCGACGAGGTTGCCGGCGCCGGGCGCAGCAGGCCCTCGCCGCGCAGCAGCGCACGCATGCCGCCCATCCAGCCGCGCCAGCTCAGCTGCGCCACGATCACCGTGATCAATGAGACGACGACACCGAGACCGACGAAGAAGTAGAAGAGGTATTGCCGCGTCTCCGCACTTCGCCGCTGCGCGAAGCTCATGTCGTGCACGAGCACCAGCGATCCCACGGGCACGCCGGCCACGTTCACCGGGCGCACGGTTGCGAGGAGCGGACCACGCGCCGTCTGGATCACGTGTCCCTTCTCGCCCGAGTACCGGTCGAGCACATCGCATCGCACCCCTTCGGGAAGCCTCGGCGTCCCGATGATGGGCGCATCCACACCGCAGTACGCGATCGCGAACAGGCGCTCGTCCTGCGTGATCCGGGCGAAGTAGTTCCGCATCGCGACGGAATCGCCCTCGAAGGCCAGGCGCTGGAGCGGCTCGTCGATCGTCCGCGCGATGAGCGTGGCGCGGAGCTCGAGGTCCTTGGCGAACCACTGCTGTGTCAGCCTGTCGGCAAGCGGCAACACCGCCGCGGCGAGCGCGGCAAGGACGGCGAGAAGTGGTATGATGAAGCGAAGCGAGAGCTTCATGACTGCACGCCAGCGCTGGCATGTTCGTATTCATTCGCGGCGCGTGCGATCTCCGTGGAGAACGCGCGCAGTGCATGAATGACACTCTCGGTGTCGGCCTCGAGGTCGCTCGTTCCGGCGGTCCCTTGACAGTGAACGAGCGCGTGCCGTGAGTACGTACGAAGGGCGATCGTCAATTCCGCGGCGATGCTCACGAGCGAGCGCATGCGTGCCGTCCGACGCGCCTCTGCAGTGGTCGATGCGAAGCGCATCTTCAACAGATGCGATATCGTGGTGAGGTCGCGGGCCGTCACGGACATGGCCGCTTCGTTCGTGTCGCTGATCATCGGCGCAACGTACCCTTCGCCCATCAGGCGGGTCTCAAACAGATCTCAAATGCTGTAAGTGTTTAAACTCCATACATTTGGGACGTCATTCGTTGAGTCAGGGGACGGCTCCGCCATGGGCGGTGCGGCAACGCAGCGCCGCATGCTCGCCCTCCTCGCGCTCCTCACGCGCGCCGACGCCGGCGGGCTCAGCAGGGACAAGCTGATCGCCCTGCTGTGGCCAGACGCGGACGAATCCCGCGCGCGCCACTCGCTCACGCAGGCGCTCTACACGGCGCGCCGCGCCTTCGGGGACGAGGTGCTCGTCCTCAATGGGCAGAATGTCCAGCTCGATCCCGCCGTCCTGTCGAGCGATGTCCAGGCGTTCGACGCATGCCTCCAGCAGCGCGATTTCCAAGGCGCCGTGCAGCTGTACACTGGGCCATTCCTCGACACACTGGCGCTGCCCGATGCCGGCGACTTCGAACGCTGGTGCTCCGTCGAGCGCGACAAGTTGCGACGACAGGCGGGCGATGCGCTGGAGCAGCTGTCCGCTGCGGCGGAAACGGCGGGAGACTTCGAGCGTGCCGCGCATTGGCGGCGGCAGCTCGCCGCGCTCGAGCCGTTCGATGCGCGCATCGCGCTCAAGCTCATGAATGCACTCGTGGCGACAGGCGATCGTGCCAGTGCACTGCGACACGCGCAGGTGCACACCGCGCTGTTGCGTGAGGAGCTCGAGCTCGACGCCGACCCCGACATCGCAGAATTCAGCGAGCGGATCCGAAGCGAGCACGTGCCGGTTCCCGCGCTCGGTCGGCCACTGGATCCGGCCATCACTGAGGTCGTCACGACGTTACCGGCTCCCGCGCCAACGACGCCTGCGCACTCGCCGGTGCTCGCGGTTCCAGCGCGACGACGACTCCCGTTCGTCCTCGCGGGCGGCATACTGCTCGTCGCCGTCGTGGCGCTCCTCATCCTGCGACCGTGGCGCGAGCACGATGATGCGGTTGGCGCATCGTCGCGCGTCGTCGTCGCGCCATTTCGCGTTGCGGGCGCCGACCCCGCGCTCGCGTACCTGCGCGACGGCATGGTGGAGCTGCTCTCCTCGCGCCTGGCCGACGACAGTGCGTCGCGCTCCGTCGACGCGGGCGCTGTATTGAGACGCTGGCGCTCCGCGGGGCTCGCGGCGGCGCAGGACATCGCGCGCGACACCGCGCTGGTACTCGCGCGCCGCCTCGGCGCCGAGCGCGTGGTGGTGGGAAGCGTGGTGGGGAATGCGACGCGCATGGTCATCACCGCCACGATGCTCGAGACGCCATCGGGGAAGGTGGCCGGGCAGGCATCGGCCGCTGGGCCTCCCGACAGCCTCGTCATCATCATCGATCGGCTGGCCGCGCGCCTGCTCGTCTCCGTCGCCGACGAGGAGGAGACGCTCACGCACTCGCCGGCGCGCTCGCTGCCCGCACTCAAGCACTTTCTCGCCGGACAATCCGCGTATCGCCGGGATGACTACGCCGCCGCGCTCACGAGCTACGCGGCCGCGCTGAAGAACGATTCGTCGTTTGCGCTTGCCGCCCTCTATGCGGCCACCACGGCGGATGCGCTTCACCTGAGCCGGGAATTCCAGGACGCCGTCGCGATCGCCTGGCGCGCTCGCGACGAGCTCGGCGAGCGCGATCTTGCGCTTCTCGACGCACTCGCCGGCCCGGCGTATCCGGCGCCGTCGTCGCGCGCCACACTGGTCGCGTCGTGGCAACGGCTCGTCGACCTCGCGCCGCAGAGCAGCGACGCCTGGTACCAGCTCGCCATGCGGTTGCTCGAGGATGGCGCGACCGCCGGTGTGACCGATGCGCGCACGCGCGCTGTCGCCGCACTCCAGCGCGCCGTCGCAATCAACGACCGCCACCCGCGCGCGAACGCGCTGCTGGCGACCCTCACCGCCAGCGTTGCGCCGGCCGACAGCATCGACGACGCGTCACGCTGGCTGGCGGCGATCACCGCCGGTGACAGCGCTGCGCTCGGTCACCTGCGCGGCCGGCTGGGCGAGCTCGATGCGAGCGCGTTGCGCACCATCGCGCTCGCAACACAGCACGATTCCCCCGCATCGGCGGATGCGCGCCCCACGCTCGCACAACTCCGCACGAAGGCGCACACGCAGGCCGAGCGCGCGAACGCCGCACTCGGCGCGCACAGCCTCGCGGTCATCCTGCAACGCGACGATGATGCGATCGAGGCCACCGAGCAACTGAGGCGCGCCATGCCCGGTTCCGACGGATGGCTTCGACTGCGCGTGCTCGACGCACTCTATGCGGGCGGGGACAGCGCCGCCGCCGTGTCAGCGTATCGCGCGCTGGCGAAGGGCAAGGCAGAGACGCCGTTCGCCCGGCCCGTGACGTCGAGTGGCGCGCTGGCGAATGCGTGCGTCGTCGCGCAGTGGCAGCTGTCGGCGGGAGATTCATCCTCGGTGCGCGCCACGGTCGACGCATTGCGTGCGGCGCCGGACGCCATGCCGCTCGCCGCGGCTGCCACCCCTGTCGCATGCGCCGGACTGCTGGATGCGTGGGTCGCCGTCGTCGCGAGGCGCCCTGATGCCGCGGCTCGCGTGCGGCACGCGGATTCGCTCGCCTACACACCGCAGGCGACGGGCGACGCCGCACAGTACGCGAACATCCTCATCGCGCGTCTCTTCCTCACCTTGCGCGATTCGTCGGCCGCCGCGGCCGCCGTGGCGCGAACGCCATATCTATCTGCTTGGCCGCGATATCAGCGGAGCGCGCACGCCCTCGGCGCAGCGCTGAAGTAGCGACTCAGTGCGCGAGCTTCTCCGCGAGCGACGCATGACCCGCGTGCGCGGCCCAGCCCGACGCCGTGCCATGATAGAGCTCGTCCTCGATCGTGCGATCGGCGCCGGCATCGACGAGTAGCGACGCCATCGTCTCGTGGCCGTTCTGCGCCGCGAGATGAAGGGCCGTCACGCCCTTCCCGTGACCGAGCCCGCCGAACGTCGCGCGCTGGTTGACGTCGGCGCCGTGCGCGAGCAGCCACTGCGCGGCCGCGCGACGACCGTTTGCCGCCGCCCAGAGAAGCGGTGTGCCGCGATTCGGATCTGCATGCACGCGTGCGCCGCGCTCGACGAGCAGCGGCATCACCTCCGTGCGATTGCTCTTGGCCGCCCAGACGAGCGCCTCGTCGAGCACCTGCTGCGCGTCGTGCGACGGCTGCCATCGCGGAAATCCGCTGTGCGGCCGGTAGAACTGGCGACCGCGATATGCGTCGTCGGTCAACGCGCCGCTCGCCGTGAAGAACGACGACACCAGGTCCACGCGCCCGAGTGACGCGGCGATACGCAGGTTGCGCGGCTGGATGGCTGCGTCGGCGAGCAGCTCGGCCGTCTCGCGGTGTCCCCAGAAGAGCGCGACGGCGAGAGGCGTTCCTCCCGCACCATGCGCCTCGCCGTCGGCGCGCGCGCCGGACTCGAGCAGCAACTGCGCGAGCGCGATGTCGTTGCGATAGGCCGCCTGGTGCAGCGGCGTCCAGCCGCGATCGTTGCCCTGCTGGAGGTCGGCGCCGAGTGAGAGGAGCCAACGCACGGGGGCGAGGCGGTCGCCGGTCGGCGACGCGCTCGGCAGCAGGCTGCACGCGAGGTTCAGGAGCGAGTTGCCATTCGTCCCGCGCGCGCGCAGCAGCTCCGGGTGCTGGTGAATGACGTCGGCGATGCGATCCCAGTCCCGATCGCGTCCCGCATCGATGATCTCGACGAACGGCTCCGTCACCTCACCGTTTGCCACGCGCGCGACCCGGTGCGCGAGCTGCTCCCAGGTCTGGAACCCATGCTCGCGTGCGTAGACGAGCTTCGCGTCGTCCATCGCGAACGCGCCGGTGTCGGGCGCGCTGCGAATCGTGTCGTCGGACGCGCGCGCGAACGCGGGGTGCCACGTGCGCACCTGGTCGAGCGTGGCGCTCGCGCCGTCGGGCAGCACCTCGAGCAGGCCCGCCGCGCGATCGGCGTAGTACTGGAGATCGCGCGAGACGAGGCAGGTGAAGTCGGATCCTGCGGGCGTGCCGGTCATGCGCGCTCGATCAATGCGGCGTGATGCTTCCGGGCGCGCGCTGCGGCAGTCGCAGGTTCTGCTGCTGCTGCTCCGACAGCACCTTGGTGAGGAAGCGCTGTCCTTCGCCGATGCGCTCCACTTCCATGGCGATCGCGTCGATGGCGGGCGACAGGTTGTACTGCGGAGCCTGTACACCACGGCCCTCGTTGAGCGCCTCGGCGCGAACCGCCCGCTCGCGCGCGCGAATCCACAGGGCGGCGAAGCTGATCGTCGTGGTGAACAGCCCGCCGGACAGCATGATCAGGAGGTCGGTGAAGTGACGGGACCAGTACATGGTGTGCGCTCCTTGAGACGGGACTGCTGGCTATGAAGTGACATCGAATCATACGCTCGTCAGGCGATCGGGATTCACTCGCCGGCGACGATGAACGTTATATGTCCGAAAACGGTCGTGACGCAATGCCCCGGATCGAGGTCAGCCGTTGCACAGTCAAGGCGGTCCCCCACCCGCGCCCACCATCGCATGCGACAGGTCTCGCTGTTGCGGTTCGTCGTCGTCGTTGCCTTCACCGTCGCTGGTAGTGCCGGAAGCACTGCCGATGCCCAGCCCGCTCCGCGGCGCAGCGTCATCGACGCGGTGGTCACGGATACGGGGCTCACTCCCATACCGGGCGTCACCGTCGCCGTCGCGGGCACGCACATCCGGGTGGCGACCGGGACGAACGGCCGCTTCCTGATCCACGGCATTCCTCCCGGCACGATCCAGCTCGCCATCCTCAAGCTCGGCTACCGCTCGATCACGTCGGTCGTGGACCTTGGGGAATCCGACACCCTGCGTCTCGCGTTCACGATGGAGAACGGGCGCCGGCAGCTCGAGGGCGTGACGGTCACGGAGCGTGGACGCTCGACGCGGCTCGCCGAGTTCGACGCGCGGCGCGAGAAGGGCGTCGGGCAGTTCGTCACCGCGGAGGAGATCGAGAAGCGCAACACGCCATTCCCGACGGAGTTGATGCGGACGGTGAAGGGCATCCTCATCAAGGCCTATCCGGATTTCGCCGGCTCGCTGCAGTACTTCGCGATGAACCCGCGCAGTGGAACGCGCGACGCCTACTTCAACGCGAAGAAGGGCGTTGCGGACCAGATGGTCATCGGTTGCCCGATGGAGGTGTACGTGGACGGGCTGCAGATGGCCACGCCGTTCAACCTCGACAACCTCCCGGCGCCGAGCAGCATCGCCGGCATCGAGATGTACTCGGGTCCTGCGACGACGCCGGCGCGATACGGAGGCACGGACCGGCGCTGCGGCGTGATCCTCGTGTGGACGAAGGACGGCAGCTGAGGCGCTGCTACGTACAACGAACTGGGGCGGGAGGACTCGAAGCTCCAACTTCCTGATTCCCGCACGGGCTCTCGCTTCTGTGCCACGATTCGGCGATCACGGCATCGTGCGCTCACCGCCGTTCGAGTCGCGCAGGATCCTCCGCTGCCGCAGGATCGGGTGAGCGCGCCGCGCCGCGTCGAACGATGCACGTTGCTCCGGCGTGAGCACGCCTCGAATGTCCTCGTCGACACTCTCCACCGCGGCACGCATGCGCGGATCGAACTCGTCGATCACGGCGACCACGCGCTCGTGCCCCGCGCGCAGGATGGCCTGAACGGCAACGCGCTGTTCGTCTGAAAGATCCAGGCGCTCGAGCTCTCGAGGGATCTCGGTGGTCGTCGTGAGCGTCAGGCGGACACCGGCGGGCGTCGTGCGTCGCGCCACGACGGCGCCGAACATCCCGCCCACCACGAACGCTACGATGACGATCCCGACGCCCATCACGCGCGCTCGGTGCATGGGCGCCATCATCGGAGACCGTCCGTCGGACGTGCAAGGAACATCGGCGGCACGCCCACGGCGGCAGCCACCGTCATCGGCGGCCGGGCAGCCTCGGCGCGGCCGTTCAGGAACAGCGTCGCCGCCGCGGCAAGCACGATCGACGCGGCGAGCAGCATCGGCCGCGCAAGGGACCAGATGGCCGACAGTGGATCGGCGCGGAGCGGATACAGGCCCGCCTGCCGTTCGACGCCCGCCATCACGCGCGACACGAACGCCTGTTCGGCGCCTCCGGCGTCAAGCGCATCGTCCGGATCCAGCGGTCGCAGGTCGATTGGATGTTCCGGCATGGGTTCCCTCACAGGTCGGCGGATCGTGACGACAGGATAGCGCGCAATCGGCGCCGTGCATCGGACAGGTGGCGCCGCGACATCAGGACGGAAAGCCCGAGCGCGTCGGCGATGCTCGCATGGGACAATTGTTCCACGTCGGCCAGCAACACGACTTCGCGCTGCACTGGCGACAGCGTGCGGAGTGCGTCCAGCAGCACCCGGCGCAGGTCACCGCGCTCGACATTCGCGCCGGGGTGCGGGCTGTTCGAGGCGATCGGAGCCACCTGGTCGAGCGAATCGGTTCGGCGGCGACGAGCGGCGCGCGCGGCATTGAGCGCACGTCGCTGCACGATGGTCAGCAACCACGCGCCGAAGCGCGCCGGATCCCGGCAATTCGCGAGCTGGCCATACGCGTGCACGAACGCCTCCTGGGCGACGTCGTCGGCATCCGCGTGATCACCGACAATCGCGAGCGCGCGCAGCAGCGCCGTGCGTCGATATCGGCGCACCAGCTCGGCAAATGCCGTCGAGTCACCCTGCAACGTCCGGTGAACGAGCGCCCCGTCGTCTGGCGTGGTCACGTGGATCAATAGACACCGCCCACGCGCAGGATGTGAGTCGCCGATCGTCATCGCTCACATCTGCCGCCGAGTGGTGTCCTGTGTACGAGGCCGGCGATCACGTTGCCGCTCATTGCGACCCGCATCCCGGTTCATCCCCCTTGATCGAATCATGATCCCCTTCCTCGTCTCCGCCATCATCGCAGCCACGGCCGGTACTTTCCCACCCGCCGACTGCACGGACTCCATGGCCAAGCGCCTCGAAGCGCAGCTCACGCCCGCACTCGACGCGCGCGCCCAATCAAGCATGTTCTCCGGCGTGGTGCTCGTCACGTGCCGGGGTCGGCCGGTCTATTCAGCCGCGTACGGCACGGCCAATCGCGCTCGCCAGATAAGGAACACGGCCGCCACGCGGTTCAATCTCGGGTCGATGAACAAGATGTGGACGGCGGTCGCGATCGCGCAGCTCGTCGACCAGGGCAAGGTCGACGTCGATGCGCCTGTCGGGAAATACCTGCCCGAGCTGTCGAACGCCGCCCTGCGCGATCGCGTGCTCGTGCGTCACCTGCTCACGCACACGTCTGGGCTGGGAAGCTATTTCAAGCGCGGCTATCTCCGCGATCGCGTCGCACTTTCGAAGGCGTCGGATCTGCTGCGCTTCTTCGTCGACGACTCGCTCGACTTCGCACCCGGCGAGCGTGTGCAGTACAGCAACGCCGGGTTCGCGGTGCTCGGCATGATCGTGGAGCGCGTGTCCGGGATGTCGTATTACGACTACATGAAGACGAATGTGCTCGAGCGTGCGGGGATGAAGACCGCCTCCTTCGTCACGCTCCCGGTGCCGAGCGATGCGTACGCGATCGGATACGCGACACCGCCCGGCAGCAGCGAGACGGCGGACAATTCGGAACTCGTCGAACGCACGTCGTCTCCGGCAGGCGGTGCCTATGCGTCGGCAGCCGACATCGTCGCATTCAGCCGTGCGCTCTGGTCGGGCACGCTGGTCGCCCTGCCGCGCGTCGATGAATTCACTACGGGAAAGGTCAGCATGGGACCCGTGAAGTACGGCTACGGCTTTGGGGAGCGTTTCGTGAATGGCTGGCGATCGGTGGGACACAACGGCGGCGCGCCTGGCGTTGGTGCCGAGTTCGAGTCGTTCCCCGAGCAGGGCATCGATGTCGTGGTACTGACGAACATCGACATGCCCGAGGCCACCCGCGTCATGGCATTGGTGGTGAATGCCGTGTCCGGTGGACTCGCGCCTGCGACCACCGCGGGTGCGGGCTCGGCGCGCCTGCCCGATTCGCCGATTGGCCGGCGTGCAGCCGCGTTTCTCGATGCGTTTTCTGCGGGCAAGGATGGCATGACG
Organism: Gemmatimonadaceae bacterium; assembly: GCA_039928475.1. GTDB lineage: Bacteria > Gemmatimonadota > Gemmatimonadetes > Gemmatimonadales > Gemmatimonadaceae > AG11. The sequence goes on from JBDSTA010000316.1 coordinate 33,249, forward strand.
AAGTTCATCGCCGAGCAGATGATGCCGGCGGACGGGGCGCCCGCGGCTCGCGCGGAGATGAGCATGGGAATGCGCGAGCGTATCGGTCGCGTGGAGTTCAGGAGCGTCCTCTCGGCGGAGCAGAACAAGCTCGTCCTGCTCGTCAGCGCCGAGAAGGTCGGGCCGGTCAAGGTCACGCTGGAGTTCGAGCCGCAGGCACCATTCCGGATGATGCCCCGTCCGGACTTCAACCCGTACGAGGGCGCAGGGCCGGCGGAAGCGGGACGCGTCGGACGCCCACCGGAGCTCGCGACGACCGATGCACGAATTGCTCCTGCGCGCGCGCTGATCCAGCAGGTCCTGTCCGGAAACCGCGCCGCGGCGGAATCGTATCTCCGCGCGCATGCCGCGGCAGGTTACACCGCGGACGACATCAAGCGCGATCTCGACGCGATCATGACCAGGCCCTCGCCCACGACGTTCACGCATGCCGGCATGCGGCAGGGCTTCCGGCCGGGAGAAGT